>CAYVVB010000001.1:0-6856 GCA_964454955.1 uncultured Bradyrhizobium sp.
TCCGGCCGCGTTCTGGCCGTCGTAGTTCGCCCAGTGGCTGGAGACCGCATAGTTCGTGCCGGTCGGCAGCCACGGCGCGACGAGGGAGGCTGCCATTGCGGTGCCGGTCGAGGCCTTGGTCTGCGCACGCGCGAGGTCGAACTGGTTCGTCACGCTCTGGTTGGCGTTCGTGCAGGTGTCGGTACCCGGAATGTAGAAGAAATCAGCGCCGTAGGTCGAACAGACCTTGACGTATTCGACAGGAGCGGCGTGGCCTGGCGTCGCGATGGTTGCGGCGAAGGTTGCGACGAGGGCCGAGGCGATCGACCGCACTGAACGGCGCGCAACGATGAGGCGCGCGGCTTTCATGGAAGTCCACATGGTTCTCTCCGTTATGTTCATGGAAATCAGCTTCGGGGGATGACGGACTAGCGGGCCAGACCGGCGTTGCCGCCAAGGCGTACGTTGATGCCGGCCTTCACCACCTGCACGCTATGGTCGAAGCTGGAGGTCGTGAACGGGCTCAGATACACAAGGTGATCTGTGGGAAAGAAGAAGTAGTTGTATTCGACCTTGGCGGAGACGTTCCGCAAGAACGCCACTTCGATTCCGGCTCCGGCTACCCCACCAAACAGGCTTCGGTCGTAGGTGGTCGTCGCGGGCGTGAAGCGGGCCGTGATCTCCATGTCGGCCCATGCGGCCCCGCCCTTGGCGTAAGCGAGCCAACGACCCGCGGCATAGCCGATGCGCCCCGTTCCGGTCGCGAGCGCCTGATAGTTGACGGCGTTGTTCGTGCTGGAGGTGATGATCGACTGGTCCCTGGCGGTGTTACCGCGCACGAAACTCCAGGAGCCGTCGAGCTCCGCGCCAAAGACGATGTTGTCGTATTGCCAGTTCGCGCCCAACTGACCGCCGGCCAACGGACCATTGAATGTCGCCTCGCTCGGATTGAGCGTCGGAGTGTTGACGGGGTCTGAGATATCCGTCTTGCCCCAACCCCAGCCGCCGTGGACGCCGGCGTAGAAGCCGGTCCAGTCGAGTGAGGTTTTGATCGGCGGATCGGCAGCCAAAACCTTGGGAGTAGACGCCCCGGTTGCCGCTGCAACGGCGGCTGCGAATATGAGACAACTGTGTACGGATAGTCTGGTAGGCGCATGCATGTTGGAGCCCATTCCCAAGAGTTGAAGTCAGGAGAGTTGGTTGGTTTTCGTCCGCAGAAGCGTGTGATCCGCCCATGGCGGATCCTGCCCCGAAGCATCCTTCGGGGACCTGGCTTTGCGAGTTGATCGGATGAATTCCTGGCGGGCTCAGAGAGCCGCTTGAGGCGCTGTCTCGGAGAAAACGATCTTCAGGATTTGATCGCCGTAGCCGCAGGCTGTCCCAATCGTCATGAAATATAGCCCCCCTTTTAAACTATGGCCATTCTTAGGCTAAATCTGGGCCAAAACCTGTGACAGCGAAACCACAGTTTCCAACTTTTACGGCCGGATCATCATGGAAGAGTTCGGGCTCGTTCCGACTGGCTTCCAATATCGAAGTGTCTCACATCAACAGACTTCCAAAATGTTGCAACGGCAGACTCCTCTGCCGAACTTCGCAAGAGCATGATCAGGAAAGTGTGCAGCGGCTTTCCAAAAACGCGCTTTGGTGACTAGACCTGATTCCATCGCGCCTTAGCAAACGCGTGCATCTGGCGAGGACCCAGCGCCGCACCGCGAATCTCTGCGCCTCGCCCTATCGCGCTTTAGACCGGATTGTCCTTCAACCAGGCCAGCACCTCCGCAGCGTTCCGATCCGGCGGAAACACTGGATAGAACACGTGCGTGATGCGCCCGTCGTCGATGATCAGCGTGAGCCGCTTGATCAGCGTCAATCCGACGACGTCCATGGTCGGCAGACCAAGCGCGTGGGTCAATTGCAGGTTCTCATCCGACAGCACCGGAAACGGCAGATGAAGTCGCGAGGCCATCTCGGTCTGATAGGCGTTGTCCTGGGTGGAGAGACCAAAAACATGCGCAGCTCCCGCCGCCTTCAATTCGGCGAAGAGATCGCGGAAGGCGCACGTCTGCGGCGTACAACCCCGCGCACCCGGTATCATGTCCCAATCGTCGACCAGCGCGATCTTGCCGGGCTCGCCGGTGCGCGGATAGGCGAAAACCACGGTGCGCCCGGGAAGCGCCGAGAGGGTCACCATGGTGTCGTCGGTCGCACGCAGGCTCAGCGGCGGAATCATTCCGCCAGGCAGATGCGCCGCGCCGCCGTCATCGGTCGGCGCCGGGATCTTGCTCCAATCAACCTCGAGCAGACTTCGTTGGTTCATCGCGTCGCTTCCTCCACGGCCACACAGGCGCGCATGCAAAGATGCCAGCTTAACCCCTCGCCCGCATCAGGCGGCCCTTCTCCCTGCTCCAATCGCGCTTCTTCACGGTTTCGCGCTTGTCGTGCAGCTTCTTGCCCTTGGCGAGCGCAAGCTGAAGCTTGGCGCGGCCGCGCTCGTTAAAGTAGAGCTTCAACGGGATCAGTGTCATGCCCTCGCGATCGACCGCTCCGATCAATTTGTTGATCTGCTTTCGGTGCAGGAGGAGCTTGCGTGGCCGCTTCGGCTCATGATTGAAACGGTTGGCCTGCAGATATTCCGGAATATTGGCGTTGATCAGCCAGATCTCGCCGCCCCGCGCATCGGCGTAGGATTCCGCGATCGTGGTCTTGCCGCTGCGGATCGACTTCACCTCGGTACCGGTGAGCGCAAGTCCAGCTTCCACCGTGTCCTCGATCGCGTAGTTGAACCGCGCCTTCCGGTTTTCTGCGACGACCTTGATCGCTCGCTCGTTCTTCTCGGCCACTTCAAGTCTTCTTCAGGAGATCGCGGATTTCGGTCAGCAGTTGCACCTCCGGCGTCGGCTTCGTCGCCTCCGGGGCGGCTTCCTTCTGGCGCTTCAACTGGTTGATCAGACGGATCACGATGAACAGTACGAAGGCGATGATCAGGAAGTTCAGCGTGAGCGTGAGAAAACTGCCCCAAGCCAATACCGCTCCCTGCTTTTTGGCATCTGCCAGGTTGCCGGCGGTGACCGATTTCGACAGCGGTATGAAATAGTTGGAGAAGTCGAGCCCGCCGGTGATCGCACCGATGATCGGCATGATGATGTCGCTGACCAGCGAATTGACGATGGCGCCAAACGCCGCGCCGATGATGACGCCGACCGCGAGGTCGACGACATTGCCCTTCATCGCGAACTCGCGGAACTCCTTCAACATGTGCGAATACCTCCTACATCGGCGCGCGAGGAGCGTCTCAGTTGATCAGGCCCGCATGCACCATGGCGCTACGCACCGCCGCGCGGGTCGGCTCGGAGACCGGCACCATCGGCAGGCGCAACTTCTCCTCGATCTTACCGAGCAGCGAGAGGGCATATTTCACCGGCGCCGGGTTGCTTTCGATGAAGAGATTGGTGTGCAGCGGCATCAGCTTGTCGTGCAGCTTCAGGGCGGTCGCGTGATCGCCGCGCTGCCAGGCGCCATGAAATTCCGCGCACAGCCTCGGCGCCACGTTTGACGTCACGGAGATGCAGCCATGGCCGCCATGGGCCATGTAGCCGAGCACGGTCGCATCCTCGCCCGAGAGCTGGTTGAAATCCTCGCCCATCGCCGCGCGCTGCTGCGACACCCGCACCATGCTGGCGGTCGCGTCCTTCACGCCCGCGATGTTCTTCAATTCGAACAGCCGCTTCATGGTATCGACCGACATGTCGATCACCGAGCGCGGCGGGATGTTGTAGATGATGATCGGAATCGCGATCGCGTCGTTGATCGCCTTGAAGTGCTGATAGAGCCCTTCCTGCGTCGGCTTGTTGTAATAGGGCGTTACCACCAGCACGGCGGCAGCGCCGGCCCGCTCGGCATGTTGACTGAGCTCGATGGCTTCCTTGGTCGAATTGGAGCCGGCGCCGGCGATCACGGGCACGCGGCCCCTGGACTCCTCGACGCACCACTCCACCACGCGCTTGTGCTCGTCGTGGCTCAGGGTCGGGCTCTCTCCGGTCGTGCCGACCGGGACGAGGCCGTGGGTTCCTTCGGAGATCTGCCAATTCACCAGCGCGCGAAATGCCGCCTCATCGACCGAGCCGTTCTTGAACGGCGTCACGAGGGCTGTGAAGGATCCCCTGAATTTCGTCTTGGCTGTCATGGAACTCCTCCCAAAACGCTGGTTATGGCGGCGACTTTCTGCCTGAAACGCTCTTCATATCGGGTCTGGCGGCGAGGCGAAAGACCTGCCGCTTTCGCCCTTCCCCGACGTCCGCCCGGACGGTGGCGGGTGCTTTTGGCCGCGATTTTGCCGTGCTAAGGGGGCAGATACCCCCCGGTAACAGAGCGTTTGCGATTTTTTCCGAATATTCAGTCATTCTGACTAGCCCTTAGGCGACCAGGTGATTCGCCGCGAAGGAGTGTCGTGACCTCTTCCCCCCCTGCAGCCGCATCACGAAGGACAGCCCGTCCGGCGTCGTCCGTGCTGGCCATTGGCCTTGCGGCGGTGGTCGGGCTGGCGGCATTGGCAGAGAACGCCCTGGCTGCCCCGAAGGTCCCGCTGCCGAAGCCGCGCCCGATCGCACGCAATCTGACCGCCTCGAAGGCCACATCGAAGACCGCGCCGGTGAGCACGGGCAAGACCGCCGCAGCCAAGACCGCCACCGCTAGGATCGCTACGGCCGCTCCTGTCGCCATGGCGCCGAAGGTGACCGCGAGCATTTCCGTCCCCGGACCAGCTGCGCCGGTGCCCGCCCTGCGCCAGCGCGTTGCCATGCCGGTGACGCCGCGCAAGGCAATCGTTCCGGCCGCAATGGCTGCGACCTCTTCGACCTCGCAAGGCGATCGGGAGGCGCTCGACAACGTCATCGAACTCATCCGCAAGCACAATCCCAACGACGCGACCCAGGTCGAGGCCTCGATCTCCGATCCCGTCGCCAGGAAACTCGCCGAATGGATCATCCTGCGCAGCGATGACAACGGCGCGAGCGTCGAGCGCTACCGCGCCTTCATAGAGGCCAATCCAAGCTGGCCGTCGCAAACCTTCCTGCGAAAGCGGCTGGAGGCCGCGCTATGGGATGACAAGCGCGACGATTCCGTCGCCTGGTCCTGGTTCGAAAACGAATCCCCGCTCTCCGCCAAGGGCCGATTTGCGCTTGCCAAGGCGATGCTTGCGCGCGGCGACCGTGCCAATGCCGAGCGGCTGGTGCGCGAAGCCTGGCGCAACGATCCCATGGGAGCGGACACCGAGAACACGGCCCTCGATCTGTTCGGTGCGCTGCTCACGCCCGCCGACCACAAGGCGCGCATGGACACGCTGCTCTATGGCAGCGAGCACGAGGCCGCCATGCGGGCCGCCAAGCGGCTCGGCGCGGGCTATGTCGCTCTCGCCAGGGCGCGGATCGCCGCCTATGAGAAGGCCGCCAATCTCAGGGCGCTGCTGGATGCCGTTCCGCGCGAGCTGCACGGCGACGCCGGCTATCTCTTTGCGAAGATCCAGCTCTTGCGCCGCGAGGACAAGGAGGCCGAGGCGGCGCAACTGATGGTCGGCGCGCCGCGCGATCCGGGCCGTCTTTATAACGTCGACGAATGGTGGATCGAGCGGCGGCTCCTCGCGCGCAAAATGCTCGATGCCGGCGAATATCGCACCGCCTATCTGATCGCGCGCGACGCCGCGCTTCCCAATCGCGACATCTACAAGACCGAGCAGGAATTCACCGCAGGCTGGATCGCACTGCGCTTCCTCAACGAACCCACCCTCGCCGCTCAGCATTTTGCGCGGATCGGGGTCGGCAGCGCCAATCCGACGGCGCTTGCGCGCGCCGGCTATTGGCAAGGCCGCGCCGCGGAAGCCGCCGGCCGCGTCCAGGAAGCGCGCGCGGCCTACGCGGCTGCAGCCGAACAATCGACCAGCTATTACGGCCAGCTCGCACGCGCCAAGCTCGGCCTGCCGCAGCTCGCGCTGAAATCCGCCCCGCGCAGCCGCGCCGCCGAGCGGCTGGAAATCGTCCGCGCGGTGCAATTGCTTTATGAAGTCGACGAACGCGAGATCGCGGTGCCGATCTTCGCCGATGAGGGCGAAAACGGTGATCCCGAGGCGCTGGCCGGACTCGGCGAGCTCGCCCATCGCTATGGCGATGCGCGCGGCATGCTCCTGGTCGGCAAGGCGGCACTCAACCGGGGACTGCCGTTCGACCTGTACGCCTATCCGGTGAACGGCATCCCTCAATACAGGTCGATTGGACCGGAGGTCGAGCAGAGCGTCATCTTTGCGATCGCGCGGCAGGAGAGCGCATTCAACCCGGCCGTGGTCTCGCCGGCGCAGGCCTACGGGCTGATGCAGGTGACGCCGGATGCAGGCCAATATGTCTGCAAGCGAGCCGGCGTCGGCTTTGATCTCAGGCGGATGAAGACCGATCCGGTCTACAACACCGCGCTCGGCGCCGCCGAGCTCGGCGGCCTTCTGGAGGATTATCGCGGCTCGTACATCATGACCTTCGCCGCCTATAATGCGGGCCGTGGCAGCCTCCGGAAATGGGTCGAGCGGTACGGCGATCCACGCGACCCCAAGGTGGACGCGGTCGACTGGGTCGAGCTGATTCCCTTCTCCGAGACCCGCAACTATGTGCAGCGTGTAATGGAGAACCTGCAGGTCTACCGCGCCCGCTTCGGCGGCGGCACACGGCTGCAGATCGAAGCCGACCTGCATCGGGGCGCGATCGAGTAGCGCGGAATTCTGGCGGAGAGGGAGGGATTCGAACCCTCGATACAGCTTGAGACCGTATGGCGCTTTAGCAAAGCGCTGCCTTCAGCCACTCGGCCACCTCTCCGGCACGGTCGATATGCCTGACGC
>CAYVVB010000002.1:0-6158 GCA_964454955.1 uncultured Bradyrhizobium sp.
TCGCTGAGACATTCGAACAATCGAGGTTCCGCAGCCTGTCCAAGGCAACTGTGTGGCCGGCGGATCTCGCCATCGTGGCCGCGGGCATCGCGACTTATGTCTTCGCCCAGGATTATATGGCGCTGGCGGCAATCGTCGTGACCATGATGATCTTCGCCATCTCGCTCGACATGGTGACGGGTTACGGCGGCATCGAGACGCTCGGGCACTCTGCCTTCTTCGGAACGGGAGCCTATGCCGCCGGCCTCTACGCCAAGTTCGTTACCGGCGAGCCGATTTCCGGACTGTTCGTCGCTGCGATGGTGGCCGCGCTGGTCGGCGTGACGTCCGGCTTGCTGGTCCTGCGGGTCCGCGCTCTTTCGGCGGTCATGCTGACACTCGCGGTCGCGACCGTGTTGCTGCAGTTCGCCAACATCGCAACCCCAATCACGGGCGGTGCCGACGGCTTGACCGGCTACCAGATCGCTCCGCTATTGGGTTACTTCTCCTTCGACCTCTGGGGCAAGACGGCCTATACCTACTGCTGCGTCGTCTTCGTCGTCACATTCGTGATCTGCCGCGTGGTGATGAACTCGACCTTCGGCCTCACCATCCGCGGTATCAAGGAAAACGAGCTGCGGATGAGACTGCTCGGCGTGCCGGTACGCCGCCGGCTCCTTTCGATCTATACGTTCTCAGCGGCCATCGCCGGCATTTCTGGCGCGCTGACGGCGCAGATCACCGGCCTCGTCGGTCTCGACAGCCTTAGCTTCGTGACTTCGGGCAATGTCCTCTTCATGCTCGTCATTGGCGGATCGGGTCGCCTCTACGGCGCGATCCTCGGCGCGATCGTCTTCGTGGTCTTTTCCGACCGCGCAGCGGCCATCGACCCGATCAACTGGCTCTTTGCACTCGGCCTGCTTCTTATCCTCACGGTCCAGTTTGCCCCGAATGGACTGCTCGGCCTTGCCGAAACGGTGTGGCGAAAGGTGCGCGGCAATGGCTGAAGAATTGTTGAGCGTCAGCAAACTATGCAAGTTCTTCGGCGTGCTGCAGGTGACCCGCTCGGTCGATCTCACCCTGCATGCCGGGGCGCGACACGCCCTGATCGGTCCAAATGGCGCCGGCAAGACAACGCTGATCCACCTGATGACGGGCGTCCTGAAACCATCGAGCGGTACGATCCGTCTTTTCGGAGACGACATCACCAACCTGCCGGCCGAAGCTCGCGTCCGCCGCGGCCTGGTCAGGACGTTCCAGATCAACTCGCTGTTCAACCAGATGACCGTGGCGCAGAACATCGCGCTGGCTGCTATCGCCCGGCAGCGACGCGATGCCAACCCGCTGCTCGCCGTCTCGGATGCCCGCTCAGTAGCCGTGGACGTGGAGCGATCGCTGGCTACGCTGGAGCTTTCCGATCTGGCTGACATCCGGATCGAGAACCTTGCGTATGGCCAGCGTCGGCTCGTCGAGATCGCCTTGGCCCTGACCCTGAAGCCAAGCGTCCTGCTTCTGGATGAGCCGGCAGCGGGCATCACCCGACAGGACAGCGAACGGCTTCTGAAGATGCTCGGCAGGCTGCCTGACGACATCGCTGTGCTGCTAATCGAGCACGATATGGACCTCGTCTTTCGCTTTTCGAAAGAAATCACGGTGCTGATGGAAGGCGGCGTTTTGGTGCGCGGCGATGTCCAGTCGCTGCGCTCCGACCCCCGCGTGCGGGACGTCTATCTCGGCAGGCGTCACCATGCCTGAGATGCTCGTCGTAGATCATCTCTCCGCCGGCTACGGCACCGGCGACGTGCTGGCCGATGTCAGCTTCACCCTCGAAGAGGGGGCCGCAATGGCGCTGCTTGGCCGCAACGGCGTCGGCAAGTCGACTCTCGTTTCCGCGCTGATGGGGCTGACAGACCGCAGGGGCGGTCATGTGCACTTCTTCGGTGAGGACATTTCGAATCTGCCACCCAACCTGCGCAACCAGCGCGGAATCGGACTTGTGCCGCAGGAGCGGCAGATTTTCCGCTCATTGACTGTCCTGGAAAACCTCCAGGTTTCCGTCCGGCCAGGCAAGTGGACCCTGCCGCGGGTACTCGAACTTTTCCCGAGCCTCGGCCGCCGCAAGAGCAACCTCGGCAACCAGCTTTCCGGTGGCGAACAGCAGATGCTGGCCATCGGCCGCGCCCTGCTCGGCAATCCCAAGCTGATTCTGTTGGACGAGCCGTTCGAAGGTCTCGCCCCGGTCATCGTCGATCAGATGGTGGACGCGCTGGCGATGATCAGGAGCAGCGACCCGCTCGCCGTGATCCTGGTCGAGCATCATGTCGAACTAGCGCTCGACATGACGGAACACGCGATCGTGCTGGATCGCGGCGATGTCATTTGGCGCGGCAGCAGTGCAGAGCTTCGCAATGACTCCGATCGTCTGTCGACGCTGATCGGACTTGATGACGTGGAAGAGAAGACATGACCTTAACACCAGACATCTTTCGAATGGACGGGCGGATCGCCCTCGTCACCGGTGCCGGCAGCGGTCTCGGCCAAAGCATAGCGCTCGGGCTCGCCACCTTCGGCGCCCACGTGATCTGCGCCGACCGCTACGAGGACCGGATCGCCGATACAAAGGCCATGCTCGCCGACCGGAACAGCCAGTCCGAAGGCGTGCTGCTCGACGTCAGCCGCGACGAGGATGTCGCCCGCATGGCGCAGGAAGTCGGCGACAAATATGGTCGCGTCGATATTCTCATCAATTGCGCGGGTATCGTGACGGCCCCCAACGTCGCTCATAAGCTACCGGTGGCGGACTGGAATCGGTTGGTCGGCATCAATCTCACCGGCACCTTCCTCTGCGTCCATCACATCATTCCGCTGATGCTGAAGGCCGGCAAGGGATCGATCGTCAATTTCTCCTCGATCATCGGCTTGGGCGGCTACTATCCGGGATTCCCGGCTTCGGGCGTGCACTACGCCGCCTCCAAGGCGGGCATCGTCGGCATGACCAAGCAGCTTGCGCTCGAATATGCTGCGGACGGCATCCGCGTGAACGCGATCGCGCCCGGTTGGCACCATAGCACCCGCCTCGGTGACGAGCGGCGGGCGAGTGCGACCCGAGAGGAGATCGACCGGTTCAAGGCAACGATTGCAGCACGCCTGCCGATGAAACGTGAAGGCGCCCCCGAGGAGCTGAGCGGGCTCGCCGTCTACCTCGCGAGCGACGCCTCGACCTATCTCACCGGCCAGACGATTGCCCATGATGGCGGCTGGACCGCGGACTGACACCAATTCGCGGCATGGACAAAAGGAATTATCAAAAGGGGAGAGTAATGTCCGGCATACTTCGAAACATCATGATGGCGGCCGCGGTCGCCGCCCTGCTTGCAACGCCAGCCATGGCCGACGAAGTGAAGGTGGGGGTCATGGCTTCATTCTCTGGTCCCTATGCGGCCTATGGCAAGATGGCCCAGGAGGGCATGGAGCTGAAGCTCACCGAACACGGCGGCAAGGTCGGCGACAATATTGTTAAGCTCGAATTCCGTGACGTCGGAGGCAACGTGCCAGCGCGTGCGCGCCAGCTCGCCCAAGAATTCGTCGTCCGCGACAAGGTCCAGTACCTTGCCGGTCCCGACTTCACGCCGACCGTGCTGGCCGTCAAAGACGTTATCAATCAGGCCAACGTCCCCCTGGTGATCATAAATTCCGGCAGTTCGAGTGTTACACGCGAGTCGCCCTTCTATGTCCGCGCCGGCTTCACGCAATGGACGGTTTCGCTTCCGCTCGCCCAATATGCCGCCAGCATCGGCAAGAAGAATGCCGTGATCCTGGTTGCGGACTTCGCGCCCGGCCATGATGCGGCTGCGGCCTTCGCGGCCGGCTTTACGGAAGGCGGCGGCAAGGTCATCGAGACGGTCAAGGTCCCGCTCGATACGGTCGATTTCTCGAGCTACCTGCAGCGTATTGAGGAGCTCAAGCCGGACTCGCTCTTCATCTTCGTGCCGACCGGCCCGGGCTCTGTCGCGTTCGTCAAGGCCTATCTCGACCGTGGCCTGCGCGAAAAGGGCATCGACGTCTACGGCACCTCTGAATTCCTGGAAACCGAGTTGCAGTCGTTCGGCGACAGCGCGATCGGCATTGTCAACGCCTTTCACGAAAGCCCCGATCTCGATAACCCGAAGAACAAGGCTTTCGTCGCAGCCTATAAGGCGAAATACGGCCATCTGCCAGACCATTTCAGTGTTGCCGGCTATGATAGCATGGAGCTGATCCTCAAGATGATCGAGGCCACCAACGGCAAGCGGGATGGCCAGAAGGCCATCGAGGCCGTCAAGGGCTACAAATGGGACAGCCCGCGTGGACCGGTCTCGATCGATCCGGCGACGCGCGAGATCGTCCAGAACATCTATATCCGCAAGGTGGTCAAGGACGGCGGCCTCTATTGGTCGCGCGCATTCAAGACCTATGAGGCCGTGAAGGAGCCTTGGCTGGAGCGCAACCCGAAATAACCCGGCACCGATAATCCCGCCGGCGGCGCAGAAGGCGCCGCGCATCCTCCATCGATCGATTCCTGGCGCCCCCTTGGGGGCGAACGGAGAGGTTTTGTCTCAATCAAAGGAGTGAACCATGGGTCTCTTCAATGGAAGAACCGTCTTTGTCACGGGCGCCGGACGCGGCATCGGCGCGGCGATCGCCCGTCGGCTGGCGTCCGAGGGTGCAGCACTCGTGCTCGCCGACATCGTGAAGGAAAATGTAGACGCCATCGGCACTGAACTCCGCGCCTCGGGGGCTGACTGCACCACGCTCGCCCTCGACGTCACCTCCGAGGCCGGATGGCAGGCCGCGATGGATGAGGTCTCCAACCGCAAGGGCGTCCTGCACGGGCTCGTCAACAACGCCGGCATCCTGGTTGCCCGCACGCTGGAGGACACGCCCCTCAACGAGTGGCTGCAACAGATCGAAGTCAACCTGACTGGTCCCTTCCTTGGCACGAAGGCGGCGCTGCCGCTCCTCAAGGCGACCTCCCCCAACACGCTGTTCGGTACTGCGATCGTCAATATCTGCTCCGTGTCAGGCGTTGTCGGAACGCCCGGCTCGCCCGGCTATGCCGCGACGAAAGGTGGTCTCAGGGCCTTCACAAAGTCGGTCGCCATCGACTTCGCCAAACGGGGCTATCGCGTGCGGGTCAATTCCGTCCATCCGGGACTGACCGAGACCGAGATGGTCCAACGCATGTTCGAAGGCAAGGCTCGCGAAGGTTCGGGTGCCAGCGCCGAGGACGTGCGCCAGGCTTGGCGTCAATCCTATCCGCTCGGCCGAATTTCGGAGCCCAACGAAATCGCCAACGTCGTGTGCTTCCTGCTCAGCGACCAAGCCTCCTACATGACCGGAGCCGAGTTGCTCGTCGATGGTGGCATGACCGCGCAATAGGACAGCGCCGATGGCGGCGTCCCCCGCCACCGCCTTTTTCCAATCAACCGCAATGCAAACTGAGGAAATGATGATCAAGTTCGGAATATTTGACCACATGGACGACGATGGGAGGGGCATTAGCGCGCAGTTCGAAACGCGCCTCCGCCTGGCCGAAATCTATGATCGTGCCGGCTTCTACGCCTATCATCTGGCCGAGCACCACTCGACGCCGCTTGGTCATGGACCGTCGCCCAGCGTCTATCTCTCGGCACTCGCCCAGCGCACCAAGCGGCTCCGCTTCGGGCCCCTGGTCTACCTCTTGCCCTTCTACCATCCGATCCGTCTGATCGAGGAGGTGTGTATGCTCGACCACCTGAGCAACGGACGGCTCGAACTCGGCATCGGACGCGGCATTTCCCCCATCGAGGCAGGCTTCTACGGCTACAATCCAGCCGCTCTGTCGGACATGTATCACGAGGCCTACAGCGTGCTGATGAAGGGGCTGCACAACGCAGAGCTCGATTTCTCCGGCACCTATTACAACTTCTCCAAGGTGCCAATGACCCTGCAGCCGGTGCAGAAGCCCAATCCGCCGCTCTGGTATGGGGTCACCAATCCGGACAGCACCGCCTGGGCCGCCGAAAACGGCGTCAATATCGTCACCATCAACACGGACGATCGCGTAAAGGCGGTTATGGATCACTACCGGTCCGAATGGGCCCGCCTCGGCAATGCGCCGGAAGCCTTGCCGATCATGGGTGTCAGCCGACATCTGGTGG
>CAYVVB010000003.1:0-10098 GCA_964454955.1 uncultured Bradyrhizobium sp.
GGCGATGGCGGCGACGCTCGGCATTGCCCGCGCCTGGCGCAAGCCGTTCGCCTTCGTCCTCAACCAGGCCCCGATTCGCGGCGGCCATCGCATGAGCGCGGCCGCATCCGCGCTGGACCAGAAAGCGCCGCGCGACCTTGCCGAGGTGCTCGCGCGGCCCTTCATCGGGATGCGAAACGATCACCAGGATGCGCTGGCGGCCGGGCTCACGGTCGGCGAATACGCACCGACCGGCAAGTCGGCCGCCGAAATCGGCGAGCTCTGGCAGTGGATCGACAACAGGCTGAACGGTCGGACATTCGTCGACGCGATAGCGGGCGAAGCCGACCCATCGCCGTTCCCGATCATGTTCGCCGAGACGCGGGAAGTTGCCACGGAGTCCGCAGCCCCGCCGCTTGCCGCGCTGCGCGAAATCGGGTCGTCCTGGGACGCGTGCCTGTAGTTTTCTCCCGCGCGCCAGCATTCACTTCTGGCATTTCGGGCACCAGAACGTGGAGCGTCCGTTCTGGGTGAAGCGGCGGACGATTCCGCCGCAACCCGGCGTCATGCACTTTTCGCCTTCGCGGTCGTAGACCCGGAACGAGTGCTGGAAATAGCCAAGCTCGCCGTTGGTCTGACGGTGATCCCTCAAAGAGGAGCCACCGGCCTTGATCGCCTCATTGAGCACGGCGTGGATCGCCTCCACCAGCCGCGCCGCGCGCTCGGTGGGCTCGCCCTTTTTGGTGGCGAGTGTCGAGGCCAATCGGCGCGGAGACAGATGCGCGCGATACAGCGCCTCGCAGACATAGATATTACCGAGACCGGCGACCACGCGCTGATCGAGCAGTGCCGCCTTCAAGCTGGTTTTCCGGTTGGCGCAGGCATGCGCCAGCATTTTGGCGTCGAACGCGTTGCCCAGCGGCTCGGGACCAAGGCCCCGCAGCAGCGGCTCATCATCCAGCGCCTTGCGCGCAACGATCTTCATATAGCCGAAGCGGCGCGGATCGTTGAAGACGACGTCGGCACCGGACGACATGTGAAAGACCACATGGTCATGGTCCCCGTTCTTGCCGCGCGGGTGGTGGTACTGGCCGGGCGCTTTCTCTTCGCCCGCTTTTCGGATACGAAACGAACCGGACATGCCCAGATGCATCAGCAGCACGTCGCCGGAGGCGAGATCGGCCAGCAGATATTTGGCCCGTCGTCCCAGCCCGGTCACGGTCTGACCTTGCAACCGCGCCGCAAAATCCGTCTGCAGCGGAAATCGCAGATCCTGACGACGGGCCTCTGCTCGTACGATTCTGGCCCCCTCCATGACAGGCTGAAGGCCGCGCCGGACGGTCTCGACTTCGGGCAGTTCGGGCATTTCTGTCGTTCACCTTAGCTGGGTGACGTGATAGCGCCATTGCGGCGGGCGCGCTATGGTCGCGCGCAATGGAGTAGAGTGATGGATCGGTCTGAGCAGACCACGCATTTCGGCTATCGCGACGTGCCCCTGGGCGACAAGCAGACGCTGGTCAACCAGGTGTTTCACAGCGTCGCATCGCGATACGACCTGATGAACGATCTGATGTCGATGGGCCTGCACCGGGTCTGGAAGGACATCATGATCAACACGCTCAACCCGCCAAAGACCGATGCGCCTTTTGCCCTGCTGGACGTGGCCGGCGGGACCGGCGATATCGCTTTTCGCGCATCCGGCGCATCCGGCGCCGGCTTCCGCGCGACGGTTTGCGACATCAACCAGGATATGCTCAAAGTCGGGCGCGAACGCGCGATCGCCCGGCATCTCGACGACCGCGTGTCGTTCATCGAAGGCAATGCGGAGGCGCTCGCTTTCCCCGATCGCAGCTTCGACGGCTACACCATTGCCTTCGGAATCCGCAACGTGCCGCGGATCGACCTTGCCCTCAAGGAGGCGTTTCGCGTGCTCAGGCCCGGCGGGCGCTTCTTGTGCCTCGAATTTTCCAGCGTCGACGTGCCAGGACTCGATCGTCTCTACGATCTGTTTTCGTTCAAGGTGATTCCGCCGCTCGGCCGCATAGTGACGGGCGATGCCGAATCCTATCAGTACCTTGTCGAATCGATCCGCAAGTTTCCGAAGCCGAGCGCGTTTGCCGACATGATCCGCGCGGCTGGATTCTCGCGCGTCGGCTGGCAGACGCTTTCCGGCGGCATCGTGGCCTTGCATTCGGGCTGGCGTTTGTGATTTCAGCGGCAACCCACATCGCGCGGCTGACCCGGGCCGCCTTCGTGCTGGCGCGCGAGGGCGTGTTCGGCGTGGTCGATCCCTCTCTCGTGCCGCCACCGAGCCAGCTTGCGATCAAAATCGCGCGGCTGGTGGAGCGGCGCGGCGCCAAATCCGGTCCGCGGCTGTCGCGGGCCCTGGAGCGGATGGGCCCGGCCTATCTCAAACTTGGCCAGTTTCTCGCCACCCGTCCCGACGTGGTCGGCGTGGGGTTGGCCCGCGACCTGGAAAGCCTGCAGGATCGGCTGCCGCCGTTCCCGCAACAGGAAGCCGAAGCGGCGGTTGCGACCTCGCTGGAAAGGCCGATCAACCAGGCCTTTGTCAGCTTCGGTCCGGCCGTTGCCGCAGCCTCCATCGCGCAGGTCCATCGCGGCGAGGTGTCGCGCGACGGCGTGCGCCATTCGGTCGCCATCAAGGTGCTGCGGCCGCATGTCGCCTCGCGCTTCCGCCGCGATCTCTCCGACTTCTTCTTTGTCGCACACAAGGCCGAAGCGGTTTCTGCGGAGGCGCGACGGCTGCGACTGGTCGAGGTCATCAACACCATGTCGCGCTCGGTCGCGATGGAGATGGACCTGCGGCTCGAGGCGGCCGCGCTCTCCGAGATGGCGGAAAACACCCATGGCGATCCGGATTTCCGCGTGCCGTCGGTGGACTGGGACCGCACCACTCACAATGTGCTCACCATGGAGTGGATCGACGGCATCCCGTTGTCCGATCACGCGCGGCTCCTGCAGGCCAAGGTCGACCTGCCCGACCTCGGCCGCAAGGTGATCCAGAGCTTTTTGCGCCATGCGCTGCGCGACGGCTTTTTCCACGCCGACATGCATCCGGGCAATCTGTTCCTCGACAGCGAGGGCCGGCTGGTCGCGGTGGATTTCGGTATCATGGGCCGGCTCGGCACCAAGGAGCGCCGCTTTCTCGCCGAGATCCTTCTGGGCTTCATCACCCGCGACTATCGTCGCGTGGCGGAGGTGCATTTCGAGGCCGGCTACGTGCCGCCGCACCATTCCGTGGAAAATTTCGCGCAAGCCATCCGCGCCATCGGCGAGCCGATCCATAACCGGACTGCCGAAGAAATCTCGATGGCGAAGCTGCTCACGCTTCTGCTTGAAGTCACCGGCCTGTTCGACATGCGGACCCGTCCCGAGCTGATCCTGCTGCAGAAGACCATGGTGGTGGTCGAGGGCGTCGCGCGCAGTTTCGACCCGAAGCTCGACATCTGGCGCATCGCCGATCCCGTGGTGCGGGAGTGGATCGAGCGCAATCTCGGGCCGGTCGGACGCATCCAGGGCGCCGCGGCCGGCGCCGGCGAGATCGCCCGCGTGCTGTCCACCCTGCCGAGGATTGTGAGCCGCGCGGCCATCGTGCTGGAGCAGCTTGAGGCGATGACCCGGGAGGGGGTGCAACTGTCACCGGAGACGATCGCGGCCATGGGCCGGACCGAGGGCAGGAAAACGCGCTGGCGTACCATTGCGCTCTGGATTATCGCCGCGACCTTTATCGGCATCCTTGTCGCCGTGACGCGACTTTGATTGCAATGCAATCACGCTTGCGATAGCATTGCAATCACCTCGTCTCGGACCGCCGCCATGGCCAGCCTGACCATCCGAAAACTCGACGACGCCATCAAGACGCAGCTACGGCTACGCTCGGCCAAGAACGGCCGGTCGTTGGAGGAAGAGGTCCGGGTCATCTTGCGCGACTACCTGGCGCGCCTTCCGGAACCTCCTGCACCACTAGCGGCAGCCCCGGCGGACGCGCCTGCGCCTTCCTCAAGGCTTGCAGGCCGCACGGACGAAGCGCGTGTCACCTTGATCATCGGCGGCGGAATCGCAGCCTATAAGGCACTGGACCTGATCCGGCGGCTGAAGGAGCGCCGGATTCGTGTGCGTTGCGTGCTGACCAAGGCGGCGCAGCAGTTTGTCACACAGCTTGCGGCCGGCGCCCTGTCCGGTGAGCGCGCCTACATCGACCTGTTCGACCCCGAGAGCGAATTCGACGCCGGCCATATCCGGCTGGCTCGCGACTGCGACCTGATCGTGGTGGCGCCCGCGACCGCCGACCTGATGGCGAAAATGGCGCATGGCCGCGCCGACGATCTCGCCAGTGCCATTCTGCTGGCAGCGGGCCGGCCGGTCCTGCTCGCACCGGCCATGAATCCGATGATGTGGAGCAATCCCGCGACCCGCCGCAACGCCGAGCAACTCAGGCGCGACGGCATCCATTTCGTCGGTCCCAATACCGGCGAGATGGCGGAAGCGGGCGAAGCCGGTATCGGCCGCATGGCCGAACCGCTGGAGATTGCGGCAGCCGCCGAACGCTTTCTGCGCCCGGTCGCGCCGCAGCCTTTGTCCGGCAAGCGCGTGCTGATCACGGCCGGCCCCACTCACGAGCCGATCGACCCCGTGCGCTACATCGCCAACCGCTCCTCCGGTAAACAGGGATTTGCCATCGCCGCCGCCGCAAGAGCCGCCGGCGCCGACGTCACGCTGATCGCGGGCCCGGTCGAGCTCGATGACCCCAGGGGCATCTCCGTCATCCATGTCGAATCCGCCCGTGGGATGCTCGAGAAGGTGGAAGCGGCCCTGCCGGTGGACATTGCGATTTTCGCCGCCGCGGTCGCCGACTGGCGTGTCGCGCATGAGGACGACCAAAAATTGAAGAAGAGCGCAGGCAGCCTGCCGGTGTCGCTGCAGCTCGTCGAAAATCCGGACATCCTCGCGACCGTCTCGCAGATGAAGGAAAAGCGGCCGAGCCTCGTCATCGGCTTTGCGGCGGAGACCGAGCATCTCATCGACAACGCCAAGGCCAAGCTGAAGCGGAAGGGTTGCGACTGGATCGTCGCCAATGACGTCTCGGCCGGCACCGGCGTGATGGGCGGCGACCGCAATACCGTGCATCTGCTCAAACGCGACGGCGCGGAGATCAGCGTCGATGACTGGCCGATCATGACCAAGGAAGAAGTCGCCGCGGCGCTGGTCGCCCAGGTCGCAGAAACCATAGGCAAGCCGACTTGAGAGGTTCGACAAAAATCGAGGTCGTCCAGCTTGCGCATGGCGCGGGTCTGCCGCTGCCCGCCTATCAAACCGCGCATGCCGCCGGGCTCGATCTCCTCGCCGCGGTGCCCGATACCGCGCCGCTGGTGCTTCAACCCGGCCAATACGCGCTGGTGCCGACAGGCCTGAGCATCGCGCTGCCTGAAGGCTTTGAGGCGCAGGTGCGGCCGCGCTCGGGTCTGGCGGCCAAACACGGCGTCACCGTGCTGAACGCGCCTGGCACCGTGGATGCGGATTATCGCGGCGAGATCTGCGTGCTCCTGATCAATCATGGCCAGGCGCCGTTTACGATCCGGCGCGGCGAGCGCATCGCGCAGATGGTGATCGCTTCCGTTACGCAGGCCCAGCTCGTGCCCGTGACCACGCTTCCTCCGACGGCGCGCGGCTCCGGCGGCTTCGGCTCGACCGGTTCGACCTGATCGGGTCGCGAAGAAGCCGATTCATTTCATCAAACCGACGAATCCGGCTCCAGTTTTTGCACAACAAGATGCGCGTTCCCGGTCTGGACTCTTACTCCTGGAGTCCCCCTGGCGGTATTGTTCTTTGATTCGCGAACGGCGCGGCAACGTGATCCGCGACCTCGAGCACGATCCGGGGCGGTTTTCCGAAAAGATCGTGCTCAACAAGAACATGGAGCGCGGCGACGTTTCCTTTTGAAACGTCATCGCATTCGTACGGTTTGGGGCGATCATGTCAGGCGTAATCGTGGCGACACGTCGGGCGCTGCTGTCGTGCACTTCGCTGGCACGCAACGGCCTGAGCGGGCTTGCCACCGCGACGCTGTGGCCCGGCGGAACGGCGCAGGCCGGGGATGCCGGGGCGATCGGGACCATCGCAGACCTGCTCGCTCTCAATCGCCAGGAGATCGCGGTGCTTGCCACGGCATTGGCGCTGCTCGGCTTCTCCGTGGTGTCGGCCATTCTCCTGATGCGCAGCCGATTGGCCGCGGCGCGCAGCGAAGCCCGGCTGAAGAGCCGGATCGGCGACCTCCAGATCCAGACCGACAGCTATCGCGCGCTGCTGTTCGCCGAGCCGCAAGTCCTGGTCTCCTGGGCCGCCGGAGACAACCGTCCGCAGATTTCGGGCGATATCTCGCTTCTGGTGCCGCAGGAGTCGCCGCAACGCGTGCTTGCCTTCGGAACGTGGCTGCCACCCGAGCCGGCGCTACAGATGGACCACGCGGTGGATGCCTTGCGCGAAAAGGGCGAAGGCTTTCTGCTCAACCTTGCCACATCACAAGGTCGCGCCATCGAGGCGATGGGCCGCGCCATCGGCGGCCAGGCCATTGTGCGGATTCGCGAACTCTCCGGGCTGCGCCGTGAGCTCGCCGAAACCAATCTGCGCTTCAGGCATCTCGCCGAAGAAACCGAGATGCTGCGTGGTTTTGTCGCCGCGGCCCCGTGGCCGATCTGGGCGAGAGGACCCAAGGGTCTCAGCTTCGTCAACGAGGCCTATGCCAGCGCAACCGATGCCGCCAATGTCGCGGACGCGATCAGTCGCAACCTCGAACTGCTCGACAGCGCCGACCGAAGCGAGATGGAGCTTGCGCTGAAGACCGGCGCCGACTCCCGCCCGCGCCTGCCGATCGTCGCGGGCGGCGAGCGACGGATCTACGATGTACGGGCGATCAATGTTGGGGCCGGCAGCGTCGGCATCGCCATCGACGCGAGCGAAGCGGACGCACTCAGTGCCGCGCTGGTGCGGATGGCGGAGGCGCATCGCCGCACCCTGGATCAGCTCTCCTCGGGCGTCGCCGTATTCGACGCGCGGCGGCGACTGGCCTTCTACAACGATTCCTATCGAACGCTGTGGGACCTCGATCCGGCCTTCCTCGACGGCCATCCTGACGATTCCAGCGTGCTGGACCGCTTGCGCGCGGCGCGAAAACTCCCGGAACAAGCGGATTTCCGCGCCTGGAAGACCAAGCTGCACGAGGCCTATCGTGCGGTGGAGGCGGCCAAGGACACCTGGTTCCTGCCGGACGGCCGCGCCATGAGCGTGGTCACCACGCCCAATCCCGAAGGCGGCGTCACCTATCTGTTCGATGACGTCACCGAAAGCCTGGATCTGGCGCGGCGGTTCGACGGCATGATCCGCGTCCAGCGCGAGACGCTCGATAGCCTCGCCGAGGGCGTCGCCGTGTTCGGCAGCAACGGCCGGGCAAGGTTGTTCAATCCGGCCTTCGCCAAGATGTGGAAATTGTCGGCGGAGGCGCTGCGCGAAGAGCCGCATATCGACGCCGTGGCCGCCTGGTGCCGCCCGATGTTCGACGAGACGCGGACATGGCAGATCATCCGCGCGGCGATCACAGGGATCGAGAACCGGATGGACGTGCCGCTGAAGCTGGAGCGCACCGACGGCAGCGTGCTGGACTGCCTGATCCGCCCGCTCCCGGATGGCGCCACGATGGTGACGTTCCAGGACATCACCGATACCGAAAATGTCGAGCGTGCGCTGCGCGAAAGCAACGAAGCGCTTGAGACCGCCGGCCAGATGAAGGTCGACTTCGTCCACCACGTGTCCTACGAATTGCGCGCACCGCTGACGACCATCATCGGCTTTGCACACTTCCTGAGCGATCCCTCGACCGGGCCGCTGACGGCCAAACAGGCCGAATATCTGGACTATGTGACCAAATCGGCCAACGCGCTTCTGGCACTGACCAATAACATTCTCGATCTCGCCACCATCGACGCCGGCGCGATGCGGCTGGAACTCGGGCACGTCGATGTGGCCAAGGCTATCGCGGCCGCCGCGGAGGGCATTCAGGACCGCCTCGCCACCGACCGCATCCGCCTGAAGGTCGATGTCGACCCCAATATCGGCGGGTTTATCGGCGACGAACGTCGCGTGGTACAGGTACTGTACAATCTCCTGGCTAACGCCGTCGGGTTTTCGCCGCAGGATGGAACCGTCGTGGTCAGTGCAAAGAGGACCGAGCGCAGCATCGTCTTCACCGTGACCGATTCCGGTCCCGGCATCCCGCCCGACGTCAAGGACAAGGTGTTCGATTGGTTCGAGAGTCGTTCACACGGATCGCGCCATCGCGGCGCCGGGCTCGGGCTGTCGCTGGTGCGCTCCTTCGTCGAGCTGCACGGCGGCAAGGTGCGGGTGGATTCGGTGGTCGGCATGGGCACCGTGGTGACCTGCGACTTCCCGACCGATCAGGCGCAGCGTAGCGCGGCGGAATGACGGAAACAGCGACATTCTCGGCGGAGCTGGCGGACGAGGCTGCGACCGGGCATCTGATGGCCGATCTGGCGCTGCTGATCGGCCCCGGCGACGTCATCACGCTGTCGGGCGACCTCGGCGCCGGCAAGACCACGGCGGCGCGGGCGATGATCCGCTATCTCGCCGGCGACGATGAGCTGGAGGTCCCGAGCCCCACCTTCACGCTGGTGCAAGCTTACGACCTTGCGGCCTTTCCGCTCCTACACGCCGACCTCTACCGCGTCAGCGACCAAAGCGAGCTGGACGAGATCGGACTGTCGCCATTGCCGGAGGCAACGCTTGCCCTGATCGAATGGCCGGAGCGCGCAGGCTCCGCACTGCCGGCCGACCGGATCGATATCGCCTTCAGCCACAGCCTGGCATCAGGGGCGGATGCGCGCATCGCCGAGATCAAGGGATTCGGCAAGGCGGCGGCCCAGGTCGAGCGGCTCAAGGCGCTGCGGCAATTTCTCGACAAGGCCGGCTTTGGCGAAGCTGAACGTCGGCGCATGGCCGGCGATGCCTCGATCCGCTCCTATGCGCGGCTGATCCGAAACGGCCAGAGCTTCATCCTGATGAATTCGCCGCGGCGGCCGGACGGCCCGCCGATCTATAGCGGCAAACCCTACAGCGCGGCCGTGCATCTCGCCGAGGACGTCAAACCCTTCGTTGCGATCGCCGAAGGCTTGCGGGCACGCGGCTTCTCGGCGCCGGAAATCCATCATGCCGATCTCGAAAGCGGATTCTTGATCACCGAGGATTTCGGCGGCGTCGGCTTTGTCGAGGGCGATCCGCCGCGGCCGATTCCCGATCGCTACGAAGTCGCCACCGACCTGCTGGCGTCGCTGCACCGTGATGCGCTGCCGGACATCCTGCCGCTCGCGCCGCCCGAGAATTACCGGATTCCGGTTTTCGACATCGACGCGCTCCTGGTCGAGATCGGATTGATGCTGGAATGGTATCTGCCCGACCGCAACGTGACGCTGCGCGAAGAGTCGCGCAGCGAACTCGTCGCGATGTGGCGCGACTTGTTGCAGAAACCTCTGGCGGCGCCGCGCACCTGGGTGTTGCGCGACTTCCATTCCCCGAATCTGATCTGGCTCGGCGAGCGTTCGGGAATAGCAAGGGTCGGCCTGATCGATTTCCAGGACGCTGTGCTGGGGCCGGCGGCCTACGACCTGGTCTCGCTGCTGCAGGACGCGCGGCTCGATGTGCCGGAGGCGCTCGAGCTTTCGCTGCTCTCGCGTTACATCAAGGCGCGCCGCCTGCTCGATGCAAATTTTGACGCGAGCGCCTTCGCCGCCGACTACGCCATCATGTCGACACAGCGCAACACGCGGCTGCTCGGCACCTTCGCGCGGCTGAACCGCCGCGACGGCAAGCCGCAGTACCTGCGCCATCAACCGCGGATATGGACCTATTTGACGAGATCGCTGGCCCATCCGGCACTGGCGTCGATCAAGGCCTGGTACGCCGCCAACGTCCCGCCGCCGGTTCCATGAACCGCTATCCGCGCGCTGCAACTGACTTGCATGAGCGCACCTGATCAACCTGACATTGTCCTGCCCGGATTTACCGCTTCTTAGCCATCATCCCTCTAATCTT
>CAYVVB010000004.1:0-2032 GCA_964454955.1 uncultured Bradyrhizobium sp.
ATAATAGTTCGCAACTATGCGTCTGCACCGCCATTTCCTTGTCGGTATCGAACAGTCGTGGAGCTACCGCCGGCTTGCGGGGCGGGCAGGCCGGGCCATGGCCAGGCGATCGGCAGGTGCCGATCGGCCAATTGCTGGTAAAGATAGGGCGAAGCAAAATCAAAAAAGGGAGCGGTGATTTCTCATGCTGGCCGAAGCCGAACAGTTTCGCGAAGAATCGCAGGATCTTTATGAACTCCTGAAGAAGGTCGAACCCGCGCGGTTCGCCGAGCCCACGCTGTTCAAGGGCTGGACGGTCAACGACATCCTGGCCCATCTGCATTATTTCAACTACATGGCCGAACTGTCGCTCAACCACGAGGACCGGTTCGTTCGCGAATACGCCGTCCTGCGCGAGGCGCGGGACAAGGGCGAGACCATTCGCCAGGCGACCGATCGCCTGCTCAACCATCTCCACGGCGCGGCGCTGCTCGAGGCGTGGCACGATTTCTTTCCCAAGCTGGCCGCGGAGTTCGGCAAGAGCGATCCCAAGAAGCGCGTCAAATGGGGCGGGCCGGACATGAGCGTGCGCTCCAGCGCCACCGCCCGGCTGATGGAGACCTGGTCCCATGCCCAGGCGATCTACGATCTGTTCGGCGTGCGGCGCCAGAACAAGGATCGCATCAAGGGCATCGCGGTGCTGGGCATCAATACCTTCCGCTGGACTTTCATCAATCGCGGCCTGCCCATCCCGGGCGAACCGCCGCGCGTGCGGCTGACCGCGCCCTCGGGCGAGATCTGGGAATGGAACGAGGCCTCCAGCACCGGTCTGGTCGAAGGACCGGCCGAGGAGTTCTGCCAGGTCGTCACGCAAACCCGCAATCTCAAGGACACGCAGCTCAAGGTCAGCGGCCCCGTCGCCGTCGCCTGGATGGAGATCGCGCAATGCTTCGCCGGCAAGCCCGAGGATCCGCCCGCGCCGGGCGCTCGCCGGATGTCCGCTGCCCCTGCAGCTCGCGCCTGATCGGGCCGATCGGGATCGGCAAGGCCTGCCTGATCCGGTCGGTTGCCGGTGTTAGGCGGGCCGGGTCTGCGCCTTGCCGGCCTGCCATTCATCGAGCGCCGCGCGGGCGCCGTTGCGGGCCGGATCCATGTCGGCCTCGTGGCCGGGCACCTTGGCCGTCAGTTCGATGACATAGCCATTGGGATCGCGGAAATAGATCGAGCGGATGAATTTGTGGTCCGAGGGTCCACGCACCTCGCGCCCCTCGGCGCGTCCCTTCGCCAGCATGCGCTCGAGAATGTCCGGCTCGACCTCGAGCGCGATATGCAGATCGAAATCATGCTGGTCCTTGAACTCGAACGGCATGTCGGGCGCCTCGAAGAACGCCAGGCAGGAACCGTCGTCGAGCTGGAAGAAGACGTGCAGGACGCCCGCGCCGGTCTTGCGGCCCGTCATGGTGGTGTCGATCCTGAAGGCGTTGACCAGCCTCAGTCCGAGAAAATCCTCGTAAAAGCGCCGCGTCTGCTCCGCGTCGCGACAGCGATAGGCGTTGTGGTGCAGCCCTTTGATCATGGGATTTGCCTCCGGTTGCGCCGTGAAAGCCAAGGCTAGAACGAATCGCCCGCCGACGGAAACCTCCCGCGTCCGGGCCGTTTGCCGCGCTGCGGCGGTTCGGGGCGATTGCGGGTCCCCTAAACGAAAACGCCCCGCGCGAGCGGGGCGTTGGCGACGGCGCGGGACGCCGCTTCAGTTTGCCTGCTGCGGCCCGCGCGGCGCATCGCCGTCGATCTGCACGCGGCGCATGCGGCGCTGTTCGCGATAGTCGTTGGGCGCGTAGTGCTGGGTGCAGCGGTTGTCCCAGATCGCCACGCTGCCGGGCTGCCATTTGAAGCGCACCTGGAACTCCGGCAGCTGCACATGTTCGAGCAGCATGTTGAGCAGGTGGCGGCTTTCGACATCGGGCACGCCGACGATCGAGCGGGTGTAGCTCGAATTGACGTACAGCGCCTTGCGTCCGGTGACCGGATGCACGCGCACCACCGGATGCTT
>CAYVVB010000005.1:0-2238 GCA_964454955.1 uncultured Bradyrhizobium sp.
GGTAATAACCGCCGTCCCAGAAACGCGCGAAGTACCGCGTCAGCATCCATGCGCTATTTTCCAGCGCCCAGGTCAATGCCGTGGTGCGACGGCCATGCAGGACCGAGCGACCGCTGCGCGCCGAACGGCTGCGTGCCGCCAGCACCACACCGTGGCAGATCGCAGCCACCGGCTTGTCCGCGTCGAACATCTGCGCGACCACTTCTTGCAGCTTCGCGCTTTCCAGATATTCGCGCACGTCCTTGGCGTGCCCGCCGGGCAGCAGCAAGGCGTCGAAATCCGCGGCGCGCAGGTCGGTCCAGCGCAGCGGGTGCGTAAATTCGCCGGCCTGCGCCATCGCGCGATAGGCACGGCGCGCATCGGCATTGGCGCGCAGCAGCAGACCGATGACGCGGATGCGATCGAGCCCCGGAATCCAGCCCCAGGGATCGAGACCGCGCCCGGACAGCATCCGCGGATCCGCCTGCGCGGCGGCGCCGTCCGACGTCGCGAAAATCACGTCGTGACCGGCGGCGCGCAGCATCTGCCACGGCACGGCCGCTTCGCTGGGATCGAAGCCGCGCCGCGGCAGCGGGCACAAAATCCTCACGATGCCGCGGCGGCGAGCGGCTCGTCGTGGTGGCGGCGCAGCACTTCGCCGGCGAGCGCGAGATACGCCTTGGCGCCCGTCGAAGCCGGGTCGTAGCCGATCACCGGCATGCCGTGGCTGGGCGCCTCGGCCAGCCGTACGTTGCGCGGCACGATGGTGCGATAAACCTTGTCGCCGAAATGCTGAAGCAGCTGCGCGGAGACCTCGTTGGCGAGGTTGTTGCGCGGATCGAACATGGTGCGCAGCAGGCCATCGATCTCCAGCTTGGGATTGATGACGCGCTTGATCTTGTTGATGGTGTCGACGAGCGCGGTGAGCCCTTCCAGCGCGTAGTACTCGCACTGCATTGGAATCAGCACGCTGTCCGCGGCGACGAACGCGTTCACGGTCAGCTTCGACAGGGCCGGCGGGCAGTCGAGCAGGATGTAGTCATAGTTCCCGGCAACGGCCTCCAGCGCGGTTTTCAGCGCGAAGTCGCCGGCCGGTATGTCGCGCAGCTTGATCTCCGCCTCGGTCATGTCGCTGTTGGCGGGCATGATCCAGAAGCCGAGCTGCGGCAGCTCGCGCACGACATCCTGCGGCGTCGCTTCTTCGAGCAGCACGTCGCGCACGGTGTGCTCGAGCGCGTATTTGTCGACGCCCACGCCCATGGTCGCGTTGCCCTGCGCGTCGAGATCGACGAGCAGCACGCGCCGCTTGGTTGCGGCCAGCGAGGCCGCGAGGTTGATCGAGGTCGTCGTCTTGCCGACGCCGCCTTTCTGATTGGCGATGGCGATGATGTGGGTCATGTGCGCCGCACCACGACAACACTGCGCGCCTCGCGCAGGCCGGGAACGGTGACCGGGTAAACGCTTTCGATAGACATGCCGGGAGGTAAGGACTGAAGTTCGTCGGGCGCAACTTTACCCTTCATCGCCAGCCATCGGCCATCACCGGCCAGCAAATGGCCGGTCAGACTGACAAAATCGGCCAGGCTGGCAAAGGCGCGGCTGATGATCAGCGGGAACGGCTGCGGCGGCCGCCAGCCTTCCGCGCGCGCTTCGATGACTTCGACATTCGACAGCCCCAGCGTGCGCACCGCGTGCCGCTGGAAGCGCGACTTCTTGCCGTTGCTATCGAGCAGCGTCAGCCGCCACGTCGGGCGCGCGACGGCGAGCGGGATGCCCGGCAGGCCGGCGCCGGAGCCGATATCCAGGAGTCGGGCCTCCGCCAGCGCAAGCCGCGCGGCCAGCGCGTCAATCACCGGCAGCACCGCCAGGGAATCGAGCAGATGCCGCGTAATCATCTCCTCGACGTCGCGCACCGCGGTGAGGTTGTAGGCCTTGTTCCACTTTTCCAGCTCGGCGAGATACGCGGCCAGCGGCGGCGCCAGCGCCGGCGGCAGACCCAGGCGCTCGATGCCCGCGCCGATGCTTGCGGAAAGTTGCGGGGTCGTCACGGATGGAGACTTAAGGAGGCTTATCGGATCGATAGCGATGGCTATTGCGGGAAACCGCTCATAACACGCTCTAGCCCGCATTTCTCACAGGGTCGCCTTCGATCCTGTTGAATCTTCTGGTGGCACATTGGAAATGTCGCGATTGGATGGGGTAACGGAGTGTGGGAGGATCGAAGGCTGATCGGTGCTGGCCTATCTGCGGTGTCATGGA
>CAYVVB010000006.1:0-7820 GCA_964454955.1 uncultured Bradyrhizobium sp.
GTGGTTTACGGCTTACTTCGTACTCTCCCCGGTGAACCGGCGTTTGTCACCGTCATAGGCGCGATGCGAAGCATCGTCGCCTACTTGGCGCTTGCATGGGCGCGCCAGGACCACACGACTTCGCCGTCCGCGATCGTGCCGCTCGTCAGACAGCGCGCTCGCGTCCACCGCATCCCGCCTCGCGTTCGTGACGTTCGCGACACGCCCCTCTGCAATGAGGCGGGATGAACCAAGGATACACCGATATCTGATTCGGAAAAACAGAAATATTTTAACAGGTGAGGATTGACAGGAATTTGCGGGTCGCCACCCGTCGGGCAAATCAGTGCAGACCAGATCCAATGTCCACTACGTTTCCGATAGCGCCGCCCTCCAGGACGATCTAGCGGCTGGACATCGCAGTCCGACGCACGTTTGATTTGGCCGCGTTAAGAGCGGCGGCCAAGTCTTCGATGCGGTACGGCTTCGGCAAGATTTGAACGCCTGCCGCGCCCGCTTCCCGGGCCGCCGCTTCGGAGTAGCCACTCGTGAGCAGAATAGGGATGTCGGCTCGCCTTCTCTTGATCTCCCGCGCAAGCTCAACTCCACTCATGCCGCCTGGCATCATGACGTCGGAGAAAATGAGGTCGACGGCTCGACCGTCAGCCAACGCACCGAGTGCGGCTGCACCAGTGGCGGCACGGGTCACTTCATAGCCGAGCTGCTTGAGCATCTCGTTTACGAGTGCGGCAACTTCGTCATCGTCCTCGACCAGAAGGATTCGGCCGACGCTATTCCTCGGCGGTCGTGCCCTGTTGAGGTTGATCAGTCGATGCTCTCTGGAGGGCGGGCTCTGAGATTTCGGAAGGTACATCTCGATGCTCGTTCCCCGCCCCACTTCCGAGTTGATGCGGACCGTTCCGCCCGACTGGGTGGCGAAACCGTAGACTTGCGCCAGGCCGAGCCCTGATCCCTTCCCGATGTCCTTGGTGGTGAAGAAGGGCTCGAAGACCCGCGACCGGACTTCCGGACTCATGCCGGTGCCCGGATCGATGACTGACAGGCGCACATAGTCGCCCGCAATCTCATCGTCGCTTACCGCGGGGAGGTTCTCGCCCCGGACGACAATCGTACCCCCATTGGGCATCGCATCCCGCGCGTTGACTGCAAGGTTGAGCACGACCAGCTCAAGTTCGCCCGGATCAACCTCGACCGGCCAAAGGGCATCCGGAAAGTCGAATTTTACATGTACGTCGCCTCTCAGGCTTCGGTCGAGCAATTCGCGCATGCCGCCGATCTGCACCGCCACGTCGATGGGCTCCGGCCTGAGTTTTTGACGGCGGGAGAAGGCGAGAAGTTGCCTCGTCAAGCTCGCACCACGCTGCGCAGCCCGGATCATGCCGTCCATCAGGCGGCGACGCCTGTTCGGATCGCTCTGGCGGTCCAGCATTTCCAAACCACCCGAGATCACCATCAACAAGTTGTTGAAATCGTGGGCGACACCGCCGGTGAGCCGTCCAATGGCTTCTATCTTTTGCGCTTGGCGAAGGGTCTCCTCCACCCTGGCGCGCTCGGCCATTTCGACGCGAAGCTGATCGTTGGCCTGCCCGAGTGCCCGGGTCCGCTCACCGACCAGTTCCTCGAGCTCCTGAGCCGTCCGTTCACGCACCTCAAGCAGCGCTCGAATTTCATACTGCCGCCTGCGTGCCCGCAGTGCCGATTGCACCGCGCTCGTTAGCGTCATCGGCTGGACCGGCCGTTCGAGCAACGAAACGTTACGAAGAATCCCGACCATGTTTCGTCGCCACGCGACCACCGCCGGGTGCTCTCTATGGCTGCTGAGAACGAGAAACGGAATGTCGGACCACGCGGGTTGCCGGTCGATCAACTGTGCGAGCGAAGTCGTATCCTTCCCGAAAAGGCCTTCCTCGGCGAGCAACGCTGCGCCGACGCCTTCGATCATCTCACCGACCAATTCGGGAAGGCTGCGGCAAACGATCGTCTCGATGTGCGCGCTACGAAGCAACTCGGCAGAGGCCGGCCCATCACGGCCAATAGGAGCAAACACGAGGACATGTTCGTTCCGATCAGGGCCCATGCCGATCATCCAAGGTCAGGGATTTCAGAGCCGGTGAAGCGCGGGTTGCCCGAGAAGATGCCGCTGAATTCCTTGAGTGGAGGACCGAGGCTGATGCCGGCCTTGCTGAGACGGAACTCCCGGATCGTGTGTTCGTGGTTACCGCTGCGCTTCTTTACGACCGACAACGCCCGCCGCACGGTGCCCGCCACCTCGAAATAGCGCAGCATCAACACCGCATCGCTGAGATAACTGATGTCGAGCGGAGTATCCATCGGTCCGACCAGGCCATGCTGCGCAAGCACCAGTATGGTCAGCACACCCTGCTGCCCGAGATAGCTCAAAAGCTCGTGCATCTGAAGGATGAGAAAGCGCTCGTCCGGCATTGCGTTCAGGTAGCCGTTCAGGCTGTCGATGACGATCACTCGGGCATTGCGGGCTTCGACGCTGTTCCGCACGTTTGCCGCGAACTCGCCTGGCGACAACTCGGCAGGATCAATCTGTTGAAACCGAATGAAGCCCGATCGAACGTGCGTTTCGAGGGGAAGACCAAGCGTGCGAGCCCGGGCCTCGACTGTGCCGCGGCCTTCATCGAAGGCAAAGAACACGGCGTGCTCGCCCCGCTCAGCAGCCGCAATCGCATAGGTGAGCGCGACCGAGGACTTGCCCACACCGGCGGCGCCGATGAGAAGAGCATTGGTGCCGCGCTCCAGGCCACCACCCAGAAGCTGGTCCAGCTCAGCATTGCCGCTGGCAGTGTATTCACCCAGGAACGGTTTGTGATGTTCGGCGGCAATCAGGCGCGGAAAAATCTTCAATCCTCCCATTTCGATCGTAAAGTCGTGAAAGCCGCCGCGAAAACGAATTCCGCGCATCTTGACAACTCGCAGCCGACGCCGCTCTGCCCCATATTCGATCGCAAGCTGCTCCAGCGCTATGACGCCATGCGCGATTGAATGAAGCTGCAAGTCCTCCTGTGACGAGGAAAGGTCGTCGAGCAAAACAACAGTGCAGTTGCGGTTGGTGAAGAAGTGTTTCAGGGCCAGAACCTGACGCCGATAGCGGAGCGGGTTCTGCGCAAGTAGACGAAGTTCGGAAAGGCTATCGAGAACAATGCGCGTGGGGTTGACCCGCTCGACCTCCTTGAAAATCAGGCCGGTCGTTTCGCTCAGCTCCATCTCGGCCGGGTGAAAGACGGTGAGCTCTCGCTCAGGGTCGAGCGTTATCTCCGGGGGAATGAGTTCGAAGACCTCGACGCCCTCGAGCGACCAGCCATGTCGCTTCGCAACGAGGTTCAGCTCGCGCCTCGTCTCGGAAAGAGTGATGTAGAGCACGCGCTCGTTCTTGCGCACGCCGCTGAGCAGAAACTGGAGCGCTACCGTGGTCTTGCCGGTGCCGGGCCTGCCCTCGTACAGATACATGCGGTTGGCATCGAATCCTCCTCCGAGGATGTCGTCGAGGCCGTCGCTGCCGGTCGAAATGCGAGGCAGATCCGTCGGCTCGCCATCATATTTCGTAGCTACTCCGTCCGTCATTGAACCTCCGCCGTGAAATACCTCACGGACCGACCCACCGTGCCCTTCCGCGCATCAGGGTGGCGAATCCCGGCTTTGGCGGAAGCGCCCCGAGCGCAACGAACTGAATGACTGGATAGTTCCCGATCGCCACCCGCCTTTTGTGGCCCGGATGCCAAGCGCAGGAGCAGACCTGTCCTGCCGGCCTATCCAGACTTCCCATTCGGGGCACGAGCAGACGTCACACGCATCACTGCGCATGCTCATTCCGACCGCGTCGGTCTTCTGATGAAACCGAAGTAGAAGCAAAGCAAGAACAGGACAAAATGAACGATGGCGCGTTGGCCACTGATCTCAGGCGTCGCAACGGAAATGGTCCCAACGTACGGCAGGACGACAGGAATTGTTATGCCGGTTTGCCACAGATACCAGAGCGTCCCCGCGCTCACGAAGAACGCGCCCGCGAGGAATTTCCGCACTTCCCGGAACCTGACCGCGACATAGAGCGCTGCCAACGCGTAAACAACCAGGAAGATGAGCAGCCAAGTCGGCAATGAGAGCAACCAGGTCGGCAACATGGCCATGACCTTACACCCAGAGGGCCTCGCCCAACAGGCGCGGAGTTCGATCGGCGTGCGCCTTCACCTACGCCCCGCTGTTGCGAGGAGCGAGTGGGCGCAGATCGGCGACTGCCTTAATAATCCAATTCCGGCTCGGGCGTGAGATGGTCATTGATGGCAGTCACGCCGGGAATTGCTTCGGCAGCGACCATGATGGCCCGGCGCTCCGTCTCGGACTGGACGAAGCCCCACAGGTCCACCGTGCCGTTCGTGACGGTCACGTTCAGCTTGTGAACACGGGACCATGATTGCCCCTTCAGCTCGTCGAGCAGCTTCTCGCGAATCTGGGCGTCGGACATGTTGGTCTTGATCCGCGGCCGGGCGCTTGCGACCGCCTGGATGATGTTGGCGCGGCTGACGATGCCGACGAGCTCACCCTCCCTGGTGAGGATCGGAACGCGATTGATGTGGTGTTCCTCGAAGAGGTCGGCAATGTCGTAAAGCGGCGTCTCGGGTGTGGCGGTCTTGACGTCGCGGGTCATCACGTCCTTCACCTTCCGCCCGCGCGACTTCACATAATCGTCCGCAACCTTGCGCTCGCCCAGCATCAGCGACAGCCACCAGGACGTGGGCCGTTCGGTTCCCGCCTCCGGCCGGCGCAACAGGTCGGCCTCGGTGACGATCCCGGCGAGCTTTCCGGCATCATCGACAACCGGAACTGCGCTGATCCGGTTGTCGATCAGGAGCCTGGCCGCCTCGTGAACTGTTTCGCTTTCTCCCACGGTGATGACGGGAGACACCATCACATCGCGCGCCAACATTCGCGCCTCCCATTTTGCAAATGGCGTCCTGACACTTCAACGTTCTCGGGAACCAAAGGGTCCATACTCCCTGCGGTCCGCCGCAGATCATCCGGTTCCGGCAAGCGGTGCTTCCGCTACAAGAACCAGCTTGCAACCAGCCCGATGCTGGCGGCAAAGATCGCCGCGACCGTCAGCCAGCTCAGGACGTTGAGCCAGAAGCTGTTGACCTTGTCGCCCATCAGAGCCCGGTTACTGGTCATCAGCACGATGAACAACAGGAGCGGCGGCGTCGAAAAGCCCTGGACAATTCCTGCATAGACCAACGCCCGCATCGGATTGAAGCCGAGACCATTGAGCAGCACGGCAAGCAATGTGAAGCCTGCGATCAGCACGTAAAACGCCTTCGCGTCCGTCGGGCGCGCATGCAGGCTGCTCTTCCAGCCGAATGCCTGGGCAAGGTCGTACGCCGCGCCCGTCGTCATGACCGGCACCGCCAGAAAGCCGACGGCGATGACCCCGAGCGCAAACAGAAATTCCGCGCCGCTCCCGGCGAGGGGCCGCAGCGCTTCCGCGGCCTGCGCTGCATTCTCGATGTTGGTCTGACCAGCCTTGTACAGGGTCGCCCCGGTCGACAGGATGATGAAGAACATGATGATGTTGGAAAACGCCATTCCCACCACGATGTCGCGTTGCGACCGCTCGAGCTCGGGCTCGTCGGTGCCCTGCCGATCGGAGAGCTTGACTTTCCCTTTCGCAATTTTCTCCTCGACTTCGACATTGGACTGCCACGTATACAGATAGGCCGAGAGCGTCGTGCCGATCACTGCGACCAGGATCGAAAGAAAGTCCTTGGACAGCTCGATCTGCGGAATGACCGTGCCGCGTGCCACTTCCCAGGGATCCGGCTTCGCCAGGATCGCAGCACCGACATAGGCGAACAGCGAGAGCGCGAGCCAACGAAAGACATTGCGGATGAAGGTGTACGAGGCGAATAGCTGAAGCAGCAGAATTGTCGTGGCGACCGCAACGGCGGTCAGAAACGGCGGGACCGGGAAGAAGATGTTGAGGCTCGCGGCCATGCCGGCGATGTCCGCGCCGGCCTCGATCGTATTCCCTGCAAGGACGCCGATGAGCATCGGCCAAAGGACCCATTTCGGGTAGTTCTCCTTGACGAGCCGAAACAAGCCCTTGCCGGTCACCTGTCCCAGCTTGGAGGACAGATACACGACCGCGAACATCATCGGGAACGTGACCGGCGCCGTCCAAAGAAATCCGAGGCCGAATTGCGCGCCGGCACTCGCATAGGTCCCGATGGCGGAGCAGTCGTCATCGGCAGCGCCAGTCACCATGCCGAGGCCGAGGACGCGGCGCCAATTCCCGCGCTTTTCGACAGCAGAACCCACCAGGTCTCCGATCGGGGATGTCTCTCGCCCCGATCGGAATAGCGTGCGTGGTGCGCGAAGGTTCCTATCGGACTTGGCCAGTTGACAGCAGAGACAGTGTGCGGAGCGTTGCAGAGCGTCGTATGGCGGATTAGCGACAGCGTAACCCGCCATAGCGCCGCGATCGACACCAATCCGTTCCGCAAACCGATCGCAGGCCCCCGCGCCCTCGGTTCAGGCGGCGATCGACATGGCCCGGCTCGCGATCCGGGCATACGCGACCTGGATCGGGTCTCGCATCTCGACGACGCGGGAAGCCGCGAGCCGGAGCAAGGCGCGCACCTCGGCGCGGCCGCCTTCATAGCGGCAATGCGGCGCAAACGCCGGCATCACCTTGCGCTCGCGGCCGTAGAGGTCCTGGTACGCGGCAAGGTTGTCCCAGGCGATCCGGCCACCGCAGTACCGGAACGTTTCGGCTGCCGCGCCTTCCGCGAAGATCACTTGATGGGTGTCGAGTTCGACCGAGAAATACTCGATCGTTTCGCACGTCCTTGCATGGTGATCGACGGCGATCGAACGTTCGTTGACGAGATGTCTCACCGGGATGAGAAACCCGTCAATGAAGAGGGCGTGCTCCTGAGACAGATACAAATCCCGCCGCGGCGTTTCGCCGTCGATCGCGAAGCGCGCCACCCGGATCGGCAGAACGCTCGGATGCCAGGACGCCGACGCGTTCTTTTTCATCGTCCGTCGGCCGACCCATCTCACCGGCAATGCACCGTTGGTCGTCATGACCAATTCGCCGACCGCCAGGTCTTCAACAGGCACTTCGCCACGCGCTGTCAGGATCAGCGTTCCGCGTCCGAAGCAATTATGATCGTTGCCGCCCTGACCGGGGCGGGGAAACAGGCCCATTGCATCGGCACTTTTGCCGGCGAGCACAGCCGATGAGATTGCGACGGCCGACAGCCGTCCCGCGCCGGCGGCAAGGACTCCCATGAAGTGACGGCGAGCAAGGCTGGCGGGTGGCGGAAGGCGGTCGGGTGATTTCTGGGCCATAATTGAGACTCTTTTCTGAGAAAACCGGGCCAATAAGTTGGCATTAATCTGAATTAAATAATTAAATGCGTTATTTAATCTCGACTCCAATCACAATTAAGTGAATGCACTGAAACCTTAGTTGCTTTTTGCAAAGCAACACCCGCAGGAACCGCGCGGCGGATCATTGGCGTGATGACCAGTTGCTGGGGCGCAGAGCGAAGGGGTCGCTCCGCCTACATCGTCGCGCCGAGCACCCAGGGCGCAAACTCGGCGCCGCCGAAATCAAAGCTCTCGCTCTTGGTAGGCTGGCCGGATGCCGTCTTCAGGATCAGGTCGAAGATGCGCTCGCCGCATTGCTGCACGGTCTCCTCGCCGTCGAGGATGGTGCCGCAATTGACGTCCATGTCGTCTTCCATCCGCTTGTACATCGGCGTGTTGGTGGCGAGCTTGATCGAGGGCGCGGG
>CAYVVB010000007.1:0-1687 GCA_964454955.1 uncultured Bradyrhizobium sp.
CTACGAACCATCACACTTGTTTCGGTGACAAAGGTAATCCGTCCTTCTTCGACTAGCCTGTTGAACTCGTCTTGATCAAAGCCCCAGCCTCGGTTTGCACGCAGTGGAATAACCGCCCCTGTTCGAGGATTCTTCAGTTCAAAACGGCGACCGCCAGGAGCTGTTGGATCGTCTTCCTTATAAGCACCTCTGGCATCGATGTTGCGGAAACGCCGATTCGCGAATGCGGCTTTTGCTTTGTTAGCACGGAACCAACCTGCCAAGTCCTCCGAGGCGGCTTCGTAGTTCTCGCCATGCAACTTCTTTAGCCGCGCAACCTCTCGTAGGACCGGTTCGACACCGTCCTTGTTCAGACCCCATTCCCGCTCAACACTTTCACGAGTCCGCGCATAGATCACAACGTATTCGTGCACGATGCCGATTTGCCGCGCGTCATTCTTGTTTGCTCCTTCCCAGACAAGCTCGGCAATGAAGTTTTCCGGTCCAAAAATCTCGTCCATGATGAGTCGGAGATGAGCAACCTCGGCGTCGTCAATGCTAACGAAGATAGTTCCATCCTTACTCAACAGCGATCGAGCGAGCCGCAGACGAGGAAGGATCATATTCATCCATTCAGAATGAAAGCGTCCTGACGCCTCGCTGGCGCTTGTGAGCTTCCGACCGTCGCTGTCTATCTGGCCCGAAAGCATCAAGTAGTTCTTCACGGAATCTGAATAGTCATCCGGATAGATGACATCTGCGTCGCGGTTATACGGCGGGTCAATGTAAATGAGCTTGACCTTCGTCGCGTAGCTTTTTTGCAAGAGCTTTAGCACTTCGAGGTTGTCGCCCTCGACTATGAGATTCTTCGTCGTATCCCAATCAACACTGTCTTGTGGGGCCGGTCGTAGCGTCCCCGCCGATGGCGTAAGAGCTAACTGACGCGCGCGGCGTTTGCCGTGCCAACTCAGTCCGTATTTCTCTTCCGCATTGGTGACCGTGTCGTCCCCGACCAGCGCCTTCAGAACATCGACGTTGACCGCCGCGCCGTTCGGGCCCTCGGTGACAAGCTCGGGGAACAGCTCCTTGAGCCGCGCGATATTCCCGGCCACCAGATCGGGTGAATGGGTCAACGGATCATCGGGGTGAAGCTTCTTCATCACGTCGTCCTTCATCACAAATTGCTCTGCGCCGCGGCCAACTCCGCCTCGATGCGCTTCAGTTCGAGGTTAAGCGCCACCTGCCGCGCCATCTGCTTCTCGCGCGCCGCCGCCGAGCGCAATCGGCTCATCTCCGCTTCAAGCCGTGCGCAAGCGGTGAGCGCCTCGCGCCGCGCCGTCGCCGCCGCCGCGGACGTCGCGGGTGTGAAACGCCCGGTTCTGCATGCGGCCTGGAACGCCAGCAGCGTATCGATCCAGCCCTGGTAGAGGGCATGCAGCGAAAGGCGAGGCTGACGGTCCAGCGCGAGGGCATCGCGGAAAGCCGCTTTAGCCGATTCGTCCTGGGCGGGTCTCATTATCGCCTCGACGACTTCGCCATCGAGAACAGTCTTTCCTGCCTCGCCTTGGGACCAGCGTTTGTGGGCGGTTGAAATGCTCGCACCCTCGGATCGCGCTGTTAGAAGCAACACCGGGTAGGGTACGGCGCGGTGGGTCAGTTCAATGAGTCGCGAAGCCTTCGCGCCGGGGCGGAGGATGAGTTGCAGGAC
>CAYVVB010000008.1:0-15757 GCA_964454955.1 uncultured Bradyrhizobium sp.
CGCAGGATGTCACCACCGAGGTGACGAGCGCCGGCTCGATCGCGGTGATCCGATTCGAGCGTCCCGTCGACATCGCGGTCGAGAGCCTGGCAGCGGCCGTTCCTGACTACGTCTCCATGGTGCGGCGTGATCCCGATGGCACCGCGATCCGGCTGTTGCTATCGCGCAAAGTGGCCATCAACACCATGATGGCCGGCGAACGGGTGTTCATCGATTTCCTGCCCGAGACCTGGAGCGGGCCGCCGCCGAGCCTGCCCCTCGAGGTGGTGCGCGAACTGGCCGAACGGGCCCGCGTCGCCGAACGCGCGTTGCGCCAGCAGCGCGCCGAAACGCAGGCGAAAAAGCGCCCGCCGATACGCGTGCGTGCTCTCGTGCAGCCGACCTTCGTTCGCTTCGTCTTCGAAATGCCCGCCGGGATGGGCGCTTCCTCGGTGCTGAGCGACCAGAAGCTGACGCTATCGTTCCCGTCGGTGCTCAATTTCGATCTTGCCGACGCCAAGGTCGCCGCGCCGCCGAATATTGCCGCGATCAACCAGCGGGTCGAAGGCGACTCGACCCTGGTCGAACTCACGCTGATCGGCGATGTCGACATTCACCCGTTCCGTGAAGACAACAACTACATCGTCGACGTCGCCTTCCAGCAGGCCGACAATACGAAAGTGCTGTCGACCACGGGCTTGCGCATCCCGGAGTTGCAGGTCCCACCCGCTCGCGATCCGCCGGCAAAGCCGTCGGCGGCGCAGCCGCGCGCCAGCGAGGGCGGCCCGGCCAAGGCGGAGCCGGTCGAGGGGCGGCCGAAGGCGGAGATGAAAGGCGAGACAGCCGCCCCGAACGCGGATGACAAGAGGGAGACTGCGGCCCAGCCGCCCAGGGCCGGGGCGACTGCTGATCCGGCCGAAAAGCCGGTCATTGCAGTCGAAGCGCCCGCAAAGCAGCCGCCGGCAGCGGAGCAGCCCAAGGCGCCAGCGCCGCTCATCGCCGAGCAGCCCAAGAAGGCGCCGCCGGCAGCGGAGGTCGTGAAGAATGGCGAGGGAGGCGGCACAGCCGCCGAGATCGCACCAGCAGCTACGCCTGTGCCTGCGCCCGTGCCAGTGGCTGCGGAAGCCGGAACGAAGCCTTCCGAGACGCCGTCGCGGGATGGCGGGGCTTCCCCGCGGCTCGAGGCCGTCCGCGACAGCGAAGGGCTGCGGCTGACCTTCACCTTCGACAAGGCAACGCCCGCGGCCTCGTTCCGGCGCGGCGACACGGTGTGGCTGGTATTCGATTCCAGCGACGCCTTTGACATCGAGCCGATCCGGGCGAAGGGCGGCGCGATCATCGGCGACGTCAAGCGCATGTCGCTCGATGACGGGCAGGCGATCCGCATCCGCCTCAACCTTCCGCAGATGCACACGCTGACGAGCGACGATACGGCGACGGGCAGCAAATGGACGCTCACCTTTGCCGACAAGGTCTTGGCGGCGCCGCAGCCGCTGACAGTGTTCCGCAGCATCGCCGATCCGGCGCATGCCAATATCACCATACCTTTTGCCAATGCGGGCTCGTTGCACCGGATCACCGATCCGGATGCCGGAGACACGCTGCTCGTGGTGACGGCGCCGGGGCCGGTCCGCGGCTTCATCAAGCGCCAGGATTTCGTCGACCTCGCATTGCTCGACACCGCCCAGGGCATCGCCGTGCGTCCGAACTCGGACAGCGTCGCCGTCGAGATCGCGCCGGACAAGGTCATCGTCGGCAAGCCGGGCGGGCTGACGATTTCCTCGGTCGATGTATCGGCCGAGCGCGCGGCGACCGCTGTGCGTCCGGTGTTCGATATCAGCGAATGGCGCATGAACCAGGCCGGCGATTTCGTGGAGCGTCAACGTGCGCTGATCGACCAGGCTGCTGCCGCCGGCCCGGAGCAGCGCGGTGAGGCCCGCCTGCAGCTTGCCCGCTTCTACATGGCGCGCGGCATGTATGCGGAGGCCGCGGGGCAGACCGCCTTCGCGCTTGCCGATCCCACGCCGAAGATGGACGAATCCGTCGTCCTGATGGTGCATGCCGTCGCCTCCATCCTGATCGGCCGGCCTGACAGCGGCCTGAAGGATCTCGCGAGCCCGTCGATCGGCAACAACTACGATTCGCAATTGTGGAAGGCGCTCGCCTATGCGCGGCAGGGCAAATGGGCCGATGCGCGCGAGAAGTTCAAGAACGTCGAATTCGCAGTTGCGTCGCTGCCGTTGGAACTGCAGCGCGTCGTCACCGCCGATGCCATGCGTGCTTCGCTCGAGGTGCGTGATTTTGCAGGCGCCGCGAAGCGCCGCGCTGAGCTCGACGTCGTCGGCGTGCCGCCCGAGATGAAGCCGATGGTCTCGGTCCTGTCCGGCCGGCTTGCCGAAGCGCTGGGGCAGCAGAAGGACGCCCTTGACGACTATCGCTTCGCGATCCCGTCGTCTGATCGCGCTGCGGCCGCAGAAGCTACGCTGCGCGAGATCACCCTGCTGCAGAGCCGTGACGAGATCAGCCAGCCCGAAATCCTGAAGCGGCTGGAAACGCTGGAAATGACCTGGCGAGGCGATTCGATCGAAGTGAGGACCTTGACGATGCTGGCGAAGCTCTACAGCGCTGCCGGACGCTATGGCGACTCGCTTGCCGCCGCGCGCATGGCGACGAAGCTGGAGCCGAACTCCGAGATCTCGCGCCAGGCGCAGGACGCGGCCCAAGCGCTGTTCTCGGACATCTTTCTCACGTCCAAAGGCGACGAGATGCCGCCGGTCGATGCGCTCGGGCTGTTCTATGAATTTCACGAACTGACGCCGATCGGGCGGCACGGCGACGAGATGATCCGGCGATTGGCCGACCGGCTGGTCGCCGTCGATCTTTTGGACCAGGCCGCGGAGCTGCTGCAATATCAGATCGACCACCGGCTCGAGGGCGCGGCACGCGCGCAGGTCGCGGCCAAACTCGCCATGGTCTATCTCACCAACCGCAAGCCGGAAAAGGCGATCGCCGCACTCGGATCGACGCGGATCGCCGACCTCTCGGGCGAGCTGCGCGCGCAGCGGCTTCTGCTGGAGGCGCGGGCGCAGAGCGACATCGGCCGCCACGATCTCGCGCTCGACATCATCTCCAATATCGGGGGGCGTGAGGCGATCCGCCTGCGCTCCGACATCTATTGGGCGGCGCGGCGCTGGCGCGAGTCGTCCGAACAGATCGAGCTCTATTACGGCGAGCGCTGGCGCGACTTCAAACCACTCAACCCGGTGGAGAAGGCGGACATCATCCGCGCCGTCGTCGGCTATGCGCTCGCCGAGGACACCATCGGTCTGGCTCGGTTCCGTGAAAAATACGCGCCGCTGATGAGCGGAGAGGCCGACAAGGTTTCTTTCGATATCGCGAGCAAGCCCGCCGCCAGCAACAGCGCCGAATTCGCCGCGGTCGCCAAGATGGCGGCGAGCGTCGATACGCTCGACGGCTTCCTGCGGGCGATGAAGAGCCGCTTCCCCGACACCAACGCCTGGACGCCGGCCGACCAGAAAGACCCGGCGACGACCGGCGCACTGCCGCAGATCGTGGGCGTGACGCGGGCGAGCGCGGGAAGATAGCGCGCATCGTTCCGAAAAATCTGCAAGCCCGGACGATCAACTACGAGTACCGGACCTGCGGGACGCTTGCGCCGGGATCGGACTTGCCCGTGATCAGATGCGCGCGAGTTCACCCGCCGCCGTAGCTCTGCACCAGGCTGCCCGCGACCAGCGACCAACCGTCGACCAGCACGAAGAAGATCAGCTTGAACGGCAGGGACACCGCGCTCGGCGGCAGCATCATCATGCCCATCGACATCAGGATGGAGGCGACGACGAGGTCGATGATGAGGAAGGGAAGGAACAGCAGGAATCCGATCTCGAACGCGCGCCTGAGCTCGGAGATCATGAAGGCCGGCACCAGGATACGCAGCGACATGTCCTGCGGGGTGGCCGGCGGCGTTTCGCCGGACAGATCCATGAACAGCCGCAGATCCTTTTCGCGTACGTTCTTCTGCATGAAAGCGCGTAACGGCACGGCGGCGCGTTGCAGCGCGTCTTCCACCGTGATCTCGTTCGCGATCAAGGGGCGGATGCCGTCGTCATAGGACTTCTGCACGACCGGCCCCATCACGAAAGCGGTCAGGAACATTGCCAAGGCGATGATGACGGAGTTCGGCGGCGCCGTCGCCGTGCCCATCGCCGTGCGCAGCAGCGACAGCACCACGACGATGCGCGTGAATGAGGTCATCATGATCAGGATCGACGGCGCGATCGAGAGCACCGTCAGAAGCGCGATCAACTGCACGGCGCGCTCGGTGACCCCGCCGTTGCCGGGTCCGAGATTGATGCTGATGTCCTGCGCGAACGCGCCCGTGGCCAGCGAGCCGGCGGCGATCAGGATAGCAAGGAAAAAAACTCTACGCGGGAAATGCCGGGCCTTCACGAAGACGACGACTTCGGACGACCGAGCAACGACGCCATCTCGTCTTCGAGATTTTCAAAGCTGCTCTTGGGCGCGGGCGAGGGCGGAGCTGCCGGGGGAGCCGCCGCAGCCTGTTCGCTGCGCGGGGCGGCGCGCGAGGGGCTCTCGGGCGCGACAGGGGGCGCGGCATCTGCGGGAGGACTGGACGGCGGACGGCGCAGGGCCGCTTCCAGCCGCTGTGCCATTTCGGCGAGATTCTGGTCGGCGCTCTGGGCGGGCGCAGGGGGCTGCGGAACAGGCGGCGGGGCGACGGGGCGCTCAGGCGCGCGAACCGCGGGCGGCGCCTTCTGTGCTTCGCTCGGACGCAAGGAGCGCGGCATCACCGGTTCGGTGCGCAACGGCATGCGCGGGATCGCCTCTGGCCGAACTTCGGGACGTCCGCCGAGCGATTCGGGTGTGAAGCCGGTGAGCGATTCGGCGCGGCGTTCCGGCGCCTGCGGAACCGGGCGGCGCAGTTCCTCGGCAAAGGAGGGACGGGCAGGCCGCGGCGGCGGCTCGGGCATTTGCGGCTCGACGTGATCGAACGCTTCCGCGCGCGCCGCCTCGGTGTCGTTCCACGCCGCATCCGGCAGCGGCTGGATGCGCGGCGGCTCGGGCGCGACGACGCCGGGCAGGCCCGGCCGCTGCGGAATCTGATCGCGGGTGGCGCTCGCGCGCACGATATTCGATTCGACCACGATATCGGTCGGGCCGCCGATCATCAAAAGATGCTCGATGTTGTCGCGCCGGACCAGAACGAGGCGCCTGCGGCCATCCACAGCCGCCGCGTCGATCACGGCCAGCCGCGGCATCCGCCCGCGATTCGGGTTGGCGCCAAGCCGGTTGCCGGCGAATCGACGGACCAGCCAGGCGGCGACGCCGATCAGGACCAGAACGGCCACGAATGCGAAGAAAAAGGTCACTGCCTGCATCACTCAGTCCCTGGCAAATCGCGCTTTCATCAAGTCTTTCGTGCGCGGCGCCTTGCAAAGCAGCGAACGAGACCTGGGATCGAACCTGTTAACCCGCTTCGGCAAAAGCTGCCGCCCCGGAATCCTTAATAACCCATGAATCGTTCGAACGAAAACGACTTCTTGGGCTGTCGGAGGACGCGCATCGGCGCGGTTAATGCGCACTTTTAGTGAAAACGCGCCCTAATTCCTGCCCATCTGCGCCGACCACCGGGAAAGTACTGCCTAGTCGGGTCCGGAACTTTAACCAGCTGTTAACCATACGCACGGCAAGTTCTACCTACCTTCCGGACTGTTCCGGAGGCGAAGCGGAGCGACGTAATGTCCATCGGCGACCTTCCGGCCCTGTCGGTGCTGCGCACCAAGATGCAGTGGCACCAGGAGCGGCAGCGCATCCTGTCCGAAAACGTCGCCAATTCCGACACGCCGAACTTCCGGCCGAAGGACTTGGTCGAGCCCAAGTTCGACGATCAGGGCGCAACCGTCGGTTCAGTGGGGCGGCTCGCGCTGGTTCAGACCAACGCCGCCCATATCGCGCCCTCCGATGGAGGCGGGGAGAACTTTGACCAGAACCGGAGAGCCGGTTTCGAGACGCGTCCTGCCGGCAACGCGGTGAGCCTCGAAGAGGAGATGATGAAAATCTCCTCCAACCAGATGGATTATGCGGCTGTGACCCAACTCTACAGCAAGGGCCTGCAGCTCCTGAAGACCGCGATCGGCAAGGGCTAGCTCGTTTAATAAGAAAGGGAAGGCGGATCATGGCCGACAACGGAAGTGACTTCACCCGCTCGATGGGAATTGCGACATCGGGCCTGCGCGCACAGGCCGGCCGCATGCGGGTGATCTCGGAGAACATCGCCAACGCCGATTCCACGGCATCCACGCCCGGCGGCGACCCCTATCGCCGCAAGGTGCCGACCTTTACCTCCACGCTTGACCGCACCCTCGATGCGAGGGTGGTGACGCTGGGTCAGATCAAGCCGGATCAATCTGCGTACCGCGTCAAGTACGAGCCGAGTAATCCCGCTGCGGATGCGACCGGTAACGTCAAGTATCCCAACGTCAATCCGCTGATTGAAATGACCGATCTGCGCGACGCGCAGCGGTCCTATGAGGCGAACATCAACGTGATCACTGCCGCGCGACGGATGATCCAGCGCACGCTCGACATCCTCAAGGCATGACCAAGAAGGAAAAAAGTCATGGCGTCACCAACTGTTGCCGCGAATGCTTACGCTAGTCTTGCGCGCGTTCTCGATGCCGGCGGGTCCAGCAAGGGCAACGCCTATGGCAATCTGGCGCGCATCCTCGATGCCGGCGAGACCGGCAAGAGTGCAGAGGGAGGTCCCTCCTTCAGTGCCGTGCTGAAAGACGCGATCGGCGGCGTCATGGAAGCCGGCCGCAAGTCGGACACGCAGACGGTAGCCCTGGCTGCCGGCAAGGCGAATGTGATGGACGTGGTCACGGCCGTCGCGGAAACCGACGTCGCGGTGTCGACCCTGGTGTCGGTGCGAGACAAGGTGATTCAGTCCTACGAAGACATCATGAAGATGACGATCTGAAGCAGCAACCGCCGTCAGCCGGGGTGCCTCGAAGAGGCAAAAACTCCGAGGTTCCGGGTTCGCTCGTTTCACGAGTCCTCCGGAACGACGGTGCGGGTGGGAGCAAGCGAGGCGAGAACCATGACCGGTGCGGAAACCCTCGACGTGGCGCGCGATGCCATCTGGACCATCGTGCTGGTATCAGCGCCCATCATGGGCGTCGGCCTTCTGGTGGGCGTAATCGTGTCGCTGTTCCAGGCATTGACGCAGATCCAGGAGCAGACGCTGGTGTACGTGCCGAAGATTCTGGCGATCTTCGTCACGCTCCTGTTCGCGCTGCCCTTCATGGCCGATACGCTGCACGCCCACATGATACGGATATCGTCGCGAATCATCGGCGGCTGATGCACAATGGGCAGAGCGGCGGAGCTGCCGTCGTATTCGTGCGAGTGCCCGTTCGGCTCCGGCATTCGCAAACGCGGCCGCCGCGATCGGACGCGAAGATTGGAGCCCGGACGCTGGTCCATGCGCATCGACATTTCCTGGCTGCCGGCGGTCGCGGCGGCCTTCATGTTGGTCTTCGCCCGCGTCGGCGCCATGGTGATGCTGTTGCCGGGGTTCGGCGAAACCAACATCCCGACCCGCATCAAGCTGTCGATTGCGCTTCTGCTGACGATGATCCTGCTGCCGCTGCACCGGCAGGCCTACCAGATCGACATGAACTCGCTGGCCTCGCTGCTCGTCCTGATGCTGCATGAGATCCTGATCGGCATCGTGCTTGGCGCGACCGCGCGTGTCACGCTGGCCGCGCTGCAGGTCGCAGGGTCCGTGATCGCGCAGCAGATGGGACTCGGTTTCGTCACCGCGGTCGATCCGACCCAGGGCGAGCAGGGACTCCTGATCGGCAATTTCCTGACCATGCTGGGCGTAACGCTGCTGTTCGCGACCGACAGTCATCATCTGGTGATCGCCGCCTTGAGCGACAGCTATTCGATCTTCTCGCCGGGTGAGGCCATAGCCACCGGCGACGTCGCCTCCCTTGCCACCCGTGCCTTTGCCGCCGCGTTCAAGCTGGGGCTGCAGCTCTCCGCGCCGTTTCTGGTGTTCGGCCTCGTCTTCAATATCGGTCTTGGCGTGCTGGCGCGCCTGATGCCTCAGATGCAGGTGTTTTTCGTCGGCATGCCGTTGTCGATCTTCGCCGGATTCCTGATGTTCGCGGTGGTGCTTGCGGCCATGATGGGAACCTTCCTCGATTACTTCAACGGCGTAATGCATCAGATGTTGTCGCTCAGGTGAGGGGCAACGCCGCCGGTTTGGAATTCCTGGAAGGTGCAGGCGGCAAATTCGGGCAGGAACTTCAAATTGCGAGCTTCGGAAAGCGGGCAATAGATGGCGGACGAGAACGACACGTCGGACAAAACGGAAGACCCGACGCAAAAGCGCCTCAGCGAGGCGCAGGAGCGCGGCGACGTCGTCAAGAGCCAGGAGATCAACACCTGGTTCATGATCGCCGGCGCCACGCTCGTGATGTCGACGTTCTCGGGGTGGATCGGCGACGGCATCGCGGCGCCGATGCGCAACCTGATCGCCAAGTCCTGGATGATCCAGACCGACGGGCCCGGGCTGCTCGTGCTGGCCAGAAGCCTCGGATACATCCTTATCGGCGTGGTCGGCGTGCCGCTCCTGATGCTGGTCCTAACCGCGATCGCCAGCAACATGGTGCAGCACCGGCTGGTCTGGTCGGCCGAGCCGCTTCGGCCCAAACTCAGCAAGATCTCTCCTGCCTCCGGAGCCAAGCGGATCTTCGGCAAGCAGGCGGCGGTCAATTTCGGCAAGGGGCTGTTCAAGCTGGTCGCGCTCGGCACCGTCATGGTGATGATCCTGTGGCCCGAGCGCCTGAGGCTCGAATCGATCGTCCGGCTGGATCCGGAGGCCTGGCTCGGGCTGGTCCGGTCGCTGACGCTGCAGTTGACGGGCGCGGTGGTTGCGCTGCTCGCCATCGTCGCGATCGGCGACTACCTTTTCCAGTACCAGCAATGGTTCGAGCGGCTCAAAATGTCGCGGCAGGAAATGAAGGAGGAGTTCAAGCAGTCCGAAGGTGATCCGCATGTGAAAGGACGCATCAAGCAGCTGCGCATCGTGCGCATGAGGAAGCGCATGATGGCGGCGGTGCCCAAGGCTTCGGTGATCATCACCAACCCGACCCACTATTCGGTGGCGCTGCAATATCACCGCGGCATGTCGGCGCCTGTCTGCGTCGCCAAGGGCGTTGATCATCTCGCCCTCAAGATCAGGGAAATCGCCAGGGAACACGACATTCCGACGGTGGAGAACGTGCCGCTGGCGCGCGCACTCTATGCGACGGTCGACATCGACGAGGAGATTCCGGTAGAACATTACCACGCGGTCGCCGAAATCATCGGCTACGTGATGGGTCTGCGGCGTACCTATTCCGGCCGGCGGGTATGAGCCGGCGGGCTCGCGGAACAGCCGGAAAAGACGGTGCCGGGCGGCTTGACGGGCTTGCGCTTGGCCGTCCGATTCAGGCAGTGGAGGAAACGACGCGCAAGCCGCACGTCGCACTGATTCCCTTTGGGCCGCATCACCAGCCATGACCGCCGAATTCGAAAAAGATGCGTTCCGGGACCTGGCGAGCCTCGCCGAGCCGCCGCGGCGCAGCGGCAGTATCGTGCTGGTGCTGCTGGTAGCCGGCGCCCTGGTTGCGGTCGCACTGGCGCTGATGGCGCTCGGCCGGGTCCAGGCGCAGCCCTATATTCTCGGGCTCCTGGCGCTGCTCGCCATGATCGGGCTGTTCAGCCTGTTCGCCTTTGCCGCAGGCATTCTTCGCTTTGCCGATCGCGCTGCCGACGATCCAGTGACGAGCCGGATATCCGATCACGCCTTCGATGGCCTGGCGGTCACCGATGGACGGGGGCAGGTGGTCTATTTCAATGCCGCCTATCTCGCGCTGACGGGCGCTACCGGCGCGCAGGACGTCCGCCCCGTGGAACGGGTCTTCATCGGGAACCCCGACGTCTCGGAAGCGGTGTTCCGGCTGCTCAAGGCGGCGCGCGAAGGCAAGCGGCAGCAGGAAGAGGTGAGGATCGCAGGCGCCGACGGCGGACATGGCCGGTGGCTGCGCATGCGCGTGCGCCCGCTCGGCCAGGGCAAGCGGGAATCCAATTATGCGGTCTGGTCGGTCGCCGATATCACCCGCGACCGCGAGCGCCAGGAGGACGTGTTCAGGGAGCTACAGCACGCGATCGAATATCTCGACCACGCGCCCTGCGGCTTCTTCTCGGTGAACGCCAATGGCGAGCTTGCCTATGTCAATGCGACGCTGGCGAACTGGCTGGATTACGACCTCGCCGAAATCGGCTCCGGCGGATTGAAGCTTACCGATATCGTCTCGGGCGATGGGGCCTCGCTGCTGACCTCGATCGTGGCCGTGCCCGGCGAGGTCAAGACCGAGGTGTTCGACATCGATCTGAAGATGCGCACTGGCAAGACCATGCCGGTGCGGCTCTATCATAAGCTCGCCTTCGGGGCCGACGGTCAGCCCGGGCCGTCGCGCACGCTGGTGATCAGCCGCGCCCGCGACGAGCGAGCCGATCCCGAGCGCGCCGCCGAGGTGCGCTTCATGCGCTTCTTCGACCACACGCCGATGGCGATCGCGACGGTGGACCGCGCAGGCCAGGTGGTGCGCGCCAACGCGCGATTCGCAAAACTCTCGCAAAGCCTCAATCTGGACGGCGTCGTCGGCAATCCGATCTTCCGCGCCGTCAATGCCCGCGACCGGCATCTTTTGATCGCGGCGATCAACCAGGCCGCCGAAGGGCAGGGCGATATCGCGCCGGTTGAGGTGCTGCTGGAAGGCGCCCGGGAGCGCTGGGGCCAGTTCTTCGTCACCCCGGTCGAAGAGGGCGAGCGCGAGACCGAGGCCGCCATCATCTACATGCTGGAAACGACCGAACGGCGGGCGCTGGAAAACCAGATCAACCAGTCGCAGAAGATGGACATGGTCGGCCAGCTCGCCGGCGGCATCGCGCACGACTTCAACAACGTGCTCTCCGCCATCATGATGGCGAACGATTTCCTCCTGACCGCGCACAAGCCGACCGACCCGTCGTTCCAGGACATCATGCAGATCAAGCAGAACGCGACACGTGCCGCCACCCTGGTGCGGCAGCTGCTTGCGTTCTCGCGCCGCCAGACATTGAGGCCGCAGGTGCTCGATCTCGGCGACGCGCTGTCCGATCTGCGCATCCTGTTGCAACGGCTGATCGGCGAGAAGGTGAAGCTCGATCTGGTCCACGGCCGCGACCTGTGGCCGGTGAAGGCGGACGTGTCGCAGTTCGAGCAGGTGATCGTCAACCTTGCGGTCAATGCGCGCGACGCCATGCCCGACGGCGGCAGGCTGACGATCAAGACTGCGAACGTGAGCGCCGCGGAATCCGCCCAGCCTGCCTACAAGGGCATGCCGGCAGGCGACTACGTTCGCATCGACATATCGGATACCGGCACCGGCATTCCCGCCGAGATCCGCGAGAAGATTTTCGAGCCGTTCTTCACCACCAAGGAGGTCGGCAAGGGCACGGGACTCGGGCTCTCCACCGTCTACGGCATCGTCAAGCAGACCGGCGGCTTCGTGTATGTCGATTCCGAGGAGGGGCAGGGCACCACGTTCCATATCTTCCTGCCGCGGCATCATCCCCAGCAGGAGGCGCAAAGCGAGGCGCAGGCGGAAGTGCCCGCTGGCAATGGCGCGGCCAGGCAGCAGGCCGCCGAGCAGAAGGCCCGCACCGACCTCACCGGGCAGGGCACGATCCTGCTGGTCGAGGACGAGGAAGGCCTGCGCTCCCTGAACGCACGCGGGCTTCGCTCGCGCGGCTACAGCGTCATCGAGGCCTCCAACGGCATCGAGGCGATGGAGGCGCTGGAGGAGAAGAACGGCGCCGTCGATCTCGTGGTTTCCGACGTGGTCATGCCGGAAATGGACGGGCCGACGCTCCTGAAGGAGATGCGCGAGCGCAATCCGAACGTGAAGATCATTTTCGTCTCGGGCTATGCGGAAGACGCATTCGAAAAGAGCCTGCCCGAAAACCAGCAATTTGCCTTCCTGCCGAAACCGTTCACGCTGAGCCAGCTGGTCGCCGCCGTGAAGGAAACGATGGCCTTGCAGTGAGAGGGCGAATGCAGTCCCCATCCCCGCGACGCAGCGCCGCAGCCGTAAGCCGTGATATCGGCTTCACTTTTGGGCAACTCTGCCCATGTTAAGGGCGCTTCCCCCTCCAGGGGATTGGGAAATAACATGAATTTCACGACATCCATGCGCAGGGCCGCTCAGGCGATCGCCGTCGTCCTGGCTCTGGCCATTCCGACCCTTTCGGCCCTGACGCCGGCTGATGCCCGCGTCGGCGGCGGTTTCTCGTCGGGCTCGCGCGGCAGCCGCAGCTTCTCGATGCCGCCGAGCACCTCGACCGCGCCCGGCATGGCGCAGCCGTTCAACCGCAGCTATGGCCAAAGCCCCTCGTACGGCCAAGGCTCCCTCGGCCAGGGCATGGGCGGCGGCTTCTTCAACCGGCCGGGCGGCGGCCTCATGCGCGGACTTGCCGCCGGCTTCCTCGGTGCCGGCCTGTTCGGACTGTTGTTCGGCGGCGGGATGTTCTCGGGCATCGGCGGCTTTTCATCGATTCTCGGCCTGCTGCTGCAGCTCGCACTGATCGTCTTCCTGGCGCGGCTCGCCATATCATGGTGGCAGCGCCGCAACCTCTCGCAGCCGGCCTATGCCGGCGCGGGCCGCGGCACAGGTCTTGGCGCGGCACAAAGCCCGCGCAGCAGCATGGGTTTTGGCTTCGGATCAGCCAGCGCGCCGCTGCAGATCTTGCCGGCCGACTATGAGGCTTTCGAGCGGCTGCTCGGAGAAACGCAGGCTGCGTGGTCTGACGAGGATATCGCGCGGCTGCACCGGCTCGCGACACCGGAGATGGTTTCCTATTTCGAGCGCGATTTGCAGGAAAACCGCGCCCGCAACCAGATCAACAAGGTCAGCGGCACAAAGCTCTTGCAGGGCGACCTTGCCGAGGCCTGGCGCGAGGGGGACACCGACTATGCCAGCGTGGCGATGCGCTACTCTCTGGTCGACCGCATGCTCGACCGCGCCACCGGCCGGCCGGTTTCCGGCAGCGGGCAGCCCGAGGAAGTCGTGGAGGTCTGGACCTTCATGCGCCCGCGCGGCGGCGACTGGGTGCTGTCGGCGATCCAGCAGACCAACTGATCCTGCAGGTCGAGAAACAATTGTGAGGCGCCGCGGTTGCTTTCCGCGGCGCCTTTGTTTTGCGCGTCGCGCTCTCGCAGGCGTGCTATTCCTTAGGCGGCTGCAACGAGCCCTAAAGCGCGATGGGATTAAGTTGAATCGCCATCGCGCTTTAGGCTTTTGATTGAGCATGATTTTTTCGGAAAACCGCTACGCGCTTTTCCGGATCATGCTCGTCTTCAAGGAAAATCCATGCGCTACGAACTCTATTACTGGTCGGAGATTCAAGGCCGCGGCGAATATGTCCGCCTCGCGCTCGAGGAGGCCGGCGCCGACTATGTCGATGTCGCACGCAACGGAAGCGGCATGGGCGCGATGATGACGCTGATGGAGAAGGGCGGCACGCCGCCATTCGCGCCGCCATTCCTCAAGGCGGGGAAGCTCGTGATCGGCCAGACCGCCAACATCCTGCTCTATCTCGGCTCCCGCCATGGGCTCGCGCCGAAAACGGAAGCCGGAAAACTGTGGGTGCACCAGCTGCAACTGACGATCGCCGATTTCGTGGTGGAAATTCACGATACTCATCATCCGCTCGGGCCGACGCTGTACTACGAGGACCAGCGCGCGCCGGCGAAGAAGCGGACGGAAGAATTCTGGAACGAGCGGGTGCCGAAATATCTCGGCTATTTCGAGAATCTGCTCGAGGCCAACGGCGGCAGCTACGTCACGGGGCGTCGGATCACCTATGTCGACCTATCGCTGTTCCAGATCGTCGACGGGCTGCGCTACGCCTTCCCCAAGCGCATGGCGGCGTTCGAGAAGGAGGGGGAGATAAAAGGACTCCTCGCATTGCGCGACCGCATCGCCGTGCGGCCGAGCATCAAGGCCTATCTCGAAAGCGACCGCCGCATCCCGTTCAACGAAAGCGGCATTTTCCGGCACTACAAGGAGCTTGATGGTTAGCCGTCATTCCGGACCGCGCGTAAATGCGAACGATGGTGCGCAATTGCGCGCCTGAGAATCTCGCGCCACAAGCTCTGGTTTCCCGGTTCGATGCGATCGCATCGCGCCGGAATGACGGTCATCACCGGTTCCGGCCGTCGACCGGCGTCATCGTGAGCCTGGACAGCTCGATGCCGTCGATGCAGTTGACGTTGAGCGCGACCACATCGGTGCCGTCGGGTCTGCTGCCGCGCGCGAACACGTCGACGCCGCAGTCGGCGCAGAGCTGATGGCGGATCGAGCGCCGGTTGAAAAGATACTCCCGCAGATTGTCTTCGCCGGCGCGAAGCTGAAAGGATTCCGGCGCCAGGAAGGTCAAATGCAACCCCTTCTTGGTGCAGATCGAGCAGTTGCAGGCGGTCACCATCGCCAGATCCGTGGTGCATTCGAACCGCACCTGGCCGCAATGGCATCCGCCCGTGTACGTTCTCATGTCGGGCATGGCTCGGCTCCCTTGAGACAAGGCCGCAACAGCAAGGCCTGTTCGGCAGCCAAGCATACCTTTTTTATGAAGTTGTGGCGTCGGCACTGCTGGCGGCGGCCAATCGACACCTGCTATTTCAGGCCGGTCCGGGCCAGGAGCGATTGCGCCTCACGCCAACTGGTCGACGCACACGCCCGCTGGCGACGTTGCAGCCGCGGCTCTGCCCGCCGCTATTGGTCCAGCCCCCGCGAGATAGCGATCGAGACGTCGGCCTTGCTCCTGGTGCAGCGCATGTCCAGTCGCCGATAGCGGGTGGACGCATCGTCGCGGAAGAGGCCGAGCGCCCGCATGCAGCGGCTGGCGCCTTTCCGCATGTCGTCCTTCGGCAGAGTAAAGATGATCGCTGCAGCCGTGGCGACGAGATCGTAAAAGGCCGACTTCGGCCTGCGGCCGTCGGACTTGGCGTAAAGCTGGCCCGTGAAGTTCTTGCTCGAGCAGCCGAGCGTCAGTTCCTTGGCCTGCGGGTGGGACAGATAGATGATACCGGCCGCGGTCCTGCCGATGGCGAGCCCGTCGATCCCGTTTCTGAGCTGGCCCGCGATGTCGTCGCAGCGATCAGCGCGGGCAGGGGAGGTGCTTAGCACCGCGAGCGAGGTGAAAACAGTGGCAAGTAAAATCGATCGGCAAAATGGTTGTCGGAGTGACATGATGAAAAGCCCCAAGGATCGCCATTGAAGCGTGAGAGCGCACCTCGCGCAAGCGGTTCACGGTGCGCGGGATCACACGCCCGATCGGCCGTCAGGAAATCCCTGATCCGCTTTCCGGATGCTTCCTTTTCCGGCAAAAGTGCTTAGAACGGCTCTATCGCCGGCGCGCCCGTAGCCGCTTCCGGCCCCCAAAAACCTCACGAGCCAAGCCGATGAACGCCCCAACCGCCTTTCCCGACCAGACCAAGCCCGTTCCGCCCTACAAGCACACTCCGCTGTTTCCGCTGGGGGCCGACGCCACGCCGTACAAGAAGATCACGGCTGACGGCGTGCGGGTCGAAAAGGTCCTGGGCAAGGAGATGCTGGTGGTCTCGCGCGATGCGCTGCGG
>CAYVVB010000009.1:0-4882 GCA_964454955.1 uncultured Bradyrhizobium sp.
CATGCGCTGGGTCTTGTGGCTGGAGGAAGAGGAACGCCACCTGGTATGGATGCGCGCCGAGCGCCACCGCTGGCGCGACATCTGCGCCCGCTTCGGCTGCGACCGGACCACGGCGTGGCGGCGGTGGCAGCGGGCGTTGCATTTGGTGGCCGATCACCTCAACGGCGTCGCCTTGACGGCGTAGTGTTTTGGCGTGATTTGGCGGGTGCGGTCGCGCATCCGCGCGCATCGGCGGCGAAATGCGGCTTTCGCCACTGCAACAGATCCGCCCGTTTGGGGGTAGCCTTTCGGCTAAGGTCTGGACAGCGGTGACGGTCGAGGAAGCCGCCCAGCCATCCACGGGTCCTTCCTGGGCACCGAGCCATGCGGGGGGCGCGAGCGCGGCGCTTCGATAGCGTCAGGGTGCAAACCGAGGTTTGCAGGGTTTGCGGTTTGCAGCCCTCCAGCCCGAGACCTTCTCCCCGACACCCCCAGCCCGCCCACGGTCCGCCGTCGGCGGGCTTCTTCGTTTCCGAGGCACCGATTCTGGACACGCTCGCCGTCACGTACCGCAAGGTCGAGACGCTGATCCCCTACGCCCGCAATCCGCGCACGCACAGCGACGAGCAGGTCGCGCGCATCGCCGCCAGCATCGCCGAGTTCGGCTGGACCAACCCGATCCTGGTCGATGGCGAGCACGGTGTGATCGCCGGTCACGGCCGGCTGCTGGCCGCACGCAAGCTGGGGCTCGCCGAGGTGCCGGTGATCGAGCTTGCGCACCTGACGCCTGCGCAGAAGCGCGCCTACGTGATCGCCGACAACCGGCTCGCGCTCGATGCCGGCTGGGACGAGGCGATGTTGGCGCTGGAGTTCGCCGAACTGGCCGACGCCGGCTTCGATCTGGACCTGACCGGCTTCTCGGCCTCCGAGATCGAAGGCCTGCTCGACGCCATCGAGAAGACGGAACCGTCCGCCGAAGAGGACACGAGCGCTTTGGTCCGCGACCCGGACGAGGACGACGTCACACCGCCCGCGGTGGCGGTCACACGCCCCCGCGATCTGTGGCTGATCGGTGAACACCGACTGCTCTGCGCCGACAGCCGCGACGCGGCCGCCGTCGCGCGCCTCCTCGAGGGCGAGCGGGCGCACCTGCTCTTCACCAGCCCGCCGTATGCCAATCAGCGCGACTACACCACCGGCGGCATCTCCGACTGGGACGCGTTGATGCAGGGCGTGTTCGGCGCTGCCCGCGCGGCACTGCGCGAGGACGCGCAACTCCTGGTCAACCTCGGGCTCGTGCATCGCGACAACGAGTGGCAGCCGTACTGGGACGGCTGGATCGAATGGATGCGCACCCAGGGCTTTCGGCGCTTTGGCTGGTACGTGTGGGACCAGTCGGTGACCGTGCCCGGCGACTGGGCCGGGCGGCTGGCGCCCCGGCACGAGTTCGTCTTCCACTTCAACCGACGCTCGCGCAAGCCGAACAAGATCGTGCCCTGCAAGTGGGCCGGGCACGAGACGCACCTGCGCGCCGACGGATCGTCCACCGCGATGCGCGGCAAGGACGGCAAGGTCGGCGCCTGGAACCATGCCGGACAGCCCACGCAGGAGTTCCGCATCCCAGACTCGGTCGTCGAGGTGACGCGCCAGCGCGGCCGCATCGGTGAAGGCATCGATCATCCGGCGGTGTTCCCGCTGGGCCTGCCGAAGTTCTTCATCGAGGCCTACACCGACGCGGGCGAGATCGTCTTCGAGCCGTTCGCGGGCTCGGGCACCACGCTGCTGGCCGGCCAACTCACCGGCCGCCCGGTACGCGCCATCGAACTCGCTCCAGAGTACGTGGACGTCGCGCTGCGCCGCTGGCTGCAGCACCACCCGGGCACGGCGCCGGTGCTGGAGGGCAGCGGTCGGACCTTCGCCGAAGTCGCCGCCGAGCGGCTGGGCGAGACGGCGGAGGTCACTGCATGAGCTGGCTGGCCGATCGCATCGAGCACTGGCCGATCGACAAGCTGCTGCCCTACGTGCGCAACGCCCGCCAGCACTCGGACGAGCAGATCGCCCAGATCGCGGCCTCCATCGCGGAGTTCGGCTTCGTCAATCCCATTCTCACCGGCGCCGACGGTGTGCTGGTCGCGGGCCATGGGCGGCTTGCCGCCGCGCGCAAGCTGGGCCTGCCCACAGTGCCGGTGGTCGTGCTCGATCACCTCACGCCGACCCAGCGCCGCGCCCTGGTGCTCGCCGACAACCGGCTCGCGGAACTCGCGACCTGGGACGATGCCCTGCTGCGCATCGAACTGGAGGCGCTGCAGGACGATGGCTTCGATCTCGATCTCACCGGATTCGACGCCGATGCACTGGCAGAACTGCTGGCCGATGAGGAACCACAGATCGAGGGCCGGACGGAGGACGATGCCATCCCGGAGATGCCGGAAGAGCCGGTGTCTCGGCCGGGCGACGTCTGGCGGCTCGGGCCGCACCGCCTGGTCTGCGGGGACGCGACCACCGCCGAGGCCTACGCGCGCCTGTTTCCGGACGGCGAGCGGGCGGACATGGTGTTCACCGATCCGCCCTACAACGTCAACTACGCCAACTCGGCCCGCGACAAGCTGCGCGGCAAACACCGCCCCATCCTCAACGATGCGCTGGGCGAAGGCTTCTACGATTTCCTCTACGACGCGCTGGCGCTGATCATGGCGCACACCCGAGGCGCGATCTACGTCGCCATGTCCTCCAGCGAACTGGACACGCTGCAAGCGGCCTTCCGCGCCGCCGGCGGGCACTGGTCGACCTTCATCATCTGGGCCAAGAACACCTTCACGCTGGGCCGCTCGGACTACCAGCGCCAGTACGAGCCGATCCTCTACGGCTGGCCCGAAGGCGCGACGCGCCACTGGTGCGGCGACCGCGACCAGGGCGACGTCTGGCAGATCAAGAAGACAGCGAAGAACGATCTGCACCCGACCATGAAGCCGGTGGATCTGGTCGAGCGGGCCATCCGCAACTCCAGCCGCCCCGGCGACGTGGTGCTCGACCCCTTCGGCGGCTCGGGCACGACCTTGATCGCCGCCGAGAAGGCCGGGCGCGTGGCGCGGCTGATCGAGCTCGACCCGAAGTATGCGGACGTGATCGTGCGGCGCTGGCAGGACTGGACGGGCAAGCAGACCACCCGCGAATCGGATGGCCTGGCGTTCGATCAGGCGGCGACTTCCTCCTCAACGATCTCGCAGTGAATCACGAACCCGGTCAGATAAGGAAGCCCGCGCGGGATACCGTAGTCCTTACTGGTGCGGCGTCCGATGGTCCATTCCATCCACTGCCGGGTGGCGGCGCGGATCGCGTCGTGGAGGGCATGGCCCGCATGCTTGCGGTTGAGGACTTCGTCCGCGAAGTGGCGTCCGTGGCGGCTGTCGAGGAAGGCCCGCACCGCTTCGAAGGGCTGTCCCGTGGCGTCGGAGATGGCGTTCATCGCGATGGGCCAGGCGGCTTGCGCGTGCGCGTCCATCGTGCCCCAGAAGCCCCAGGCTTCGTTGCGGGTGGCGGGGATCGTTTTGGCTGTGGTCATCGTTGTCTCCTTCGTTGATCGTTGCGACACACGTATGAACGCGCTGTTCGATCGGGAAGCCAAGCTCAATCTCAATCATCTCGCGTCGTCTGTTGGCGACCGGTTACGGCGGCCAGCTTGGCGCGGGCCGACGCGCTTTCCCAGTGGCAGGGTCCGTTGCCGTGCGCAGCCTCTTCGCTCCAGCGGGCCAGGATTTCGTCATCGCTCCAGCCCTTGGCGGTGAGGTAGGCGTAGTCGTCGGCGTCGTAGTTGCTGTGGGTGAGGATGGCGCGGGTGGGTTTCATGCTGTGCTCCTTGGCGTGGATGGTTGCGACACCCGTATGAACGCGCTGCCGGCGCGGGAAGCCAAGCGTTTTCTGCTTGGCTTCCCTTTCCGCTCGAATCACGCGATCCGGTAGATGCGCTCGCCGTCCTCGGGCTTGTCCGAGGTGATGGTCAGCCCCAGCTTCTTCTTGAAGGCGTTGGCGAAGGTGCCGCGCACCGTGTGCGCCTGCCAGCCGGTGAGTTCGCAGATCTGGCGCACCGTCGCGCCCTCCGGGCGCCGGAGCATCGCGATGACTTGGGCCTGCTTGCTGTTCTCGCGGGTGCGGGGCTTGGTCTCGGCGCGCTGCGGTGCCCAGGTGGCTTCGGCGGCTGCGACCTCCGCCTCGAGATCCGCATCTGCCTCCACCGAGGCCGGCGCGGGACGCGGGCGCCCCAGGGCTTCGTAACCTTCGGCGGCGACGGACCAGTCGGTGCCGTCGGTGGTGATCAGGGCCCGATTGCAGAGACCGTCCAGTACCTTCTTGCGGGCGCCGCCTTTCACGTTGTCGGGGAACCACTCGATCTTGCCACCGGTGTGCTCGACGGCGTAGGCCAGGATGGCGTGCTGGGCGGGGGTGAGTTGGATGGTGCTCATCTGATGCTCCTTCGTGGTGGTTGATGGTGTTGTCATGAACGCGCTGTTCTCTGGAGAAGCCAAGCGCTTTTCGCTGCTTTCTCAGCCCTGTCGCGCGGCCTGCCGGCCTGCCTGGTAGGCGGCCATCAAGGCGCTCTTGACGGCCCAGACGCTGACCTCGTGGAAGTCCAGCCGGTCGCTGTTGCGCGTTTCCAGGGTGTCGATGAACAGGTGATCCAGCGCGATCTGCTGCAGTTGCCGGTCGATGTCCTTTTCGGCTTGCTCGGTCATGTGCTTCTCCTCGGGGTGTCGTTGATGGTGATGACATGAACGCGCTGTTCCCGAGCGAAGCCAAGCGGAATCCGAGCGGGACGGCGCCAATGCTTGATGGAGACCATGGGACTGTCGATTCGCGCCTACGCCCGCCACCGTGGGGTATCGGACACCGCCGTGCACAAGGCCAT
>CAYVVB010000010.1:0-2825 GCA_964454955.1 uncultured Bradyrhizobium sp.
GATGACGCTGTTCAAGCTGCTGGCGCCGCTGAAAGTGTTGCGCGGGACGCCGTTCGATCCGATCGGTTACCACCCCGAACGTCGCAAGGAGCGGCAGCTCATCGAAGAATACCGGTCGCTCATCAACCGCATCGTCGACCGCGTCGATCAGACCCAATTACCGGCCGCGATCGAGCTGGCTCGCGCCGCCTGGGAAATCCGCGGCTACGGTCCTGTTAAAATGGCATCCATTAAGGTTTACGAATCCAAGTTGCCAGCCCTGCTGGAGGCGTTCGAGACCGCGGCCACACAGCCGCAGTCCCGCGCCGCCTGATGACACATTGCCGATAAGTTCAATAAATTCAGATGCTTTTAACTGAAACCCAACAGGCCATCGCGGACACTGTGCGCGATTTCGCCCAGGAACGCATTCGTCCACACGCCCAGCGCTTCGAAGCGGAGCGCGCGTATCCGCCCAAACTGTTCCAGGAGCTCGCCGGCCTCGGCCTCATGGGCATGACCGCGCCCGAGGAAAAAGGCGGCGCCGGCGCCGATTACGTGTCGTATGCGCTGGCCTTGATGGAAATCGCCGCGGCGGACGGCGCGCTGTCGACGATTCTCTCCATCCAGAACAGCCTCATCGTCTCGGCTCTGCTGAAGGACGGCAATCCCGAGCAGCAACGCCGCTTCCTGCCGGAGCTGATCAGCGGACGCATGATCGGCGCCTTCGCCCTGACCGAGGCGGACGCCGGCTCGGATGCCTCTGCCCTGCGCACGCGCGCCACGAAAGTCGATGGCGGCTACGTGCTGAAGGGCAGCAAGCAGTTCATCAGCTCGGGCAAGATCGCCGGTCTCGCGATCGTGTTCGCGGTCACCGACCCGAGTGCCGGCAAGAAAGGCATCTCCGCGTTTCTGGTGCCGACCGACCGGAAGGGCTACGTCGTCGACAAAGTCGAGCACAAGATGGGGCAGCTCGCGTCGGACACCTGCAGCCTGCGCTTCGACGATTTGCACATCGAGGACGCGCTGCGGCTCGGCGAAGAAGGGCAAGGCTATCGCATTGCACTATCGAATCTGGAAGCCGGACGCATCGGCATTGCCGCGCAATCGGTCGGCATGGCGCAGGCGGCGCTCGAAATCGCGGCCGGCTATGCCAAAGAACGCCGCTCAATGGGCAAAACCATCATCGAGCACCAAGCCGTCGGCTTCCGTTTGGCCGATCTGGCCGCACGCCTCGAAGCCGCGCGCCAGCTCGTTCTGCATGCGGCAAGCGTCAAGGACACCGGCGCTCCCTGCCTGAAGGAAGCGTCCATGGCCAAGCTCGTCGCCTCCGAAACCGCCGAAGCGGTCTGCTCGGGCGCCATCCAGACACTGGGCGGCTACGGCTATCTGGAAGAATTCACGCTGACCAAGATTTATCGCGACGTGCGCGTCTGCCAGATCTACGAGGGCACGTCGGACATCCAGCGCATGGTCATCGCGCGGTCGCTTTAAGAACACCGTTGTATTAATGAGAGTGAAGCAATGAACCTACAAGGGGTAGCAGCAGTTGTCACCGGTGGTGCCTCCGGCCTTGGCGCCGCGACGGGCGAGTTGTTGGCGAAGCAGGGCGCGCGCGTAACGCTCTTCGACATGAACGAAGAAGCCGGCCAGGCGCACGCCGCCAAGATCGGCGGCCAGTTCATGAAAGTGAACGTCACCGATCCGGCCAACGTCGGCGCGGCGCTCGACGCCGCCGAACAGAAGCACGGCGTGGCGCGCGTGCTCGTCAACTGCGCCGGCATCGTCCATGGCGGCAAAACCGTCGGCCGCGACGCGGTACCCCACCCGCTCGACCAGTTCCGCAAGGTGATCGAGGTCAACCTCATCGGCACCTTCAACACCATCGCGCAGTTCGCGGCGCGCCTGTCCAAGGCCGAGCTTGTTGGTGAAGAACGCGGCGTCATCGTCAATACCGCCAGCGTCGCCACCTTCGAAGGTCAGGTTGGCCAGGCAGCTTATTCCGCATCCAAGGGCGGTGTCGTCGGCATGACGTTGCCGGTTGCGCGCGATCTCGCGCCGTTCGGCATCCGCGTCGTCACGATTGCGCCGGGCATCTTCTGGACGCCGATGATGGCGAGCCTGCCGAAGGACGTGCAGGACTCCCTCGGCAAGCAGGTTCCCTTCCCCAGCCGTCTCGGCAAGCCCGAAGAGTTCGCACTCATGGTGCAGAGCATCGTCGGCAACCCGATGCTCAACGGTGAAACAATCCGCCTCGATGGCGCCATCCGCATGCCGCCGAAGTAAACCCGCGGACACGGCTCTTTCCTAACGAGTCTTCTATGAAGTTCAAAACACGCTTTACCGAGCTGGTGGGCATCGAATACCCAATCGTGCAGGGCGGCATGATGTGGGTCGGCCGTGCCGAACTGGCCGCCGCGGTTTCCAACGCCGGCGGTCTCGGCATTCTCACCGCGCTGACGCAGCCGACGCCGGACGCACTGCGCGCCGAGATCGAGCGTTGCCGCAAGATGACGGATAAGCCCTTCGGCGTGAATCTCACGATTCTGCCGTCGGTGACTCCGCCGCCCTATGCCGAGTACCGCAAAGCGATCATCGACAGCGGCATCAAGATCGTCGAGACGGCCGGCCACAATCCGCAGGAGCACGTCGCGCACTTCAAGGAACACGGCATCATCGTGGTCCACAAGTGCACGGCCGTGCGTCATGCCCTGTCGGCCGAACGCATGGGCGTGGACGCGATTTCGATCGACGGCTTCGAATGCGCTGGACATCCCGGCGAAGACGACATCCCCGGCCTGATCCTGATCCCCGCCGCCGCCGACAAAGTGAAGATTCCGATGATC
>CAYVVB010000011.1:0-4318 GCA_964454955.1 uncultured Bradyrhizobium sp.
CGCAAGAACTGGTCCGGCCGGCTCCTTGTCCCGTCCGCGCTGTTCGGCGATTTTCACCAGACGATCAGTTCGGCGCCGGCCGCGCGGCGCGTGCTGGTCATTTGATCGCTTGGCGTTGGCCGCGCGCCATACGGCCTGCGCGAACGGATGTCACCACCGCCATGATGGCCGCGAACTTTTTGTCTGCGACTTCCCGCCGCGCGGCCGATTTCTTGGCGATCGCGGTCGCGGCCTCACTGCCGTGGTCGACCTCGGCGACGGCGATCCTCATGCCGTTGTGGCTCATCGCCTATCTCCCGACGCTGCGGTTTGCGGACCTGCGCAGGGAGATCGTCACGCCGACGGGCGGTCTCCCGCTCGCGCTGTTTGGCTGCGCGGCGCTCGCCATGCTGTGGGCCGACGCGACCTGGACGGAAAGCCTCGGCGGGCTGCTGCAGTTTCAGAAGCTCATCTACATTCCCTTGGTCCTCGCCTATTTCCGCCGGTCGGACTGCGGCATGCGCGCGGCCGCGGGCTTCCTCGCCTCATGCATCGCGCTCCTGCTCTTGTCGGTGACGACCGCGCTGTGGCCGGCGCTGCAATGGTGGCAATCCTGGGGCCCGGGCGTGCCGGTCAAGAACTACGTCACGCAAAGCGCCGAGTTCGCCATTGCGGCGTTCTGGCTGCTTTGTCTCGCGGCGGCCGCATGGAACGCCGCCGCCTATCGATGGGCCATCGCCGCTGCTGCGGCCGCGGCGGCCTTTCTCGGGTTCATGCTGTTTGTGGTGAGCTCCCGCACCGAGCTCGTGGGCGTGATTGTGCTCGCCGTGGCGTTGGGCATGAGGCTGTCCGGCTGGAAGGGGGCCATTCTCGGCGTCGCATCGCTCATTGTCATCGCGTCGGCCGCCTGGATGGCATCGCCGTATCTGCGACAGCGGGTTGCCGACACCGTGTCGGATATACGCGCCTATCGCTCGACCTCTCCGATCACCTCCACCGGCTACCGGATCGAGTTCCTGCAAAAATCTCTGACGTTCGTCGCAGCCGCACCGATTGCCGGCCACGGCACCGGATCGATCAGGCCGCTCTTCGAACGGGCTGCCGCCGGCCAGACCGGCATCGCCGCGGTCACGACGATGAACCCGCACAACCAAATACTTGCGGTGGCCATTCAACTCGGCCTGATCGGCACCGCAATCCTGTGCGCGATGTGGGCCGCACACGTCCGGATGTTTACGGCTCCAGGTCCGATCGCGTGGTTCGGATTGGTGATCGTCGTTCAGAATATCGCCGGATCGCTGTTCAACACGCACTTGTTTGATTTTACCGAGGGCTGGATTTACGTTTGCTTCGTCGGGCTCTTGGGCGGTACGCGGCTTCGCGAGATCGATGCGATGCAAGCCACGGAACGCGGCGTCTGCCATTAGTGAACCGCAGTCAGTCCGTTGGCGGGTTGCCGCAAGCCGTGTTCTGTCGGCTGCGATTGACGTTGAAAGGGCTGGCCTCGCAATGCGGCACGGGCTGACCACAACACAAGACGGTTTTTTTATCCCGTCGATCGATCGGATATTGGACCGACTCTGCACGGCGCTCAGCGCGCCGGAGCGCCGCAACCGGACGGTGCTGCTCTGCTTGACGATTTATGCGCTGCTGTGGAGCCTTTACGGCATCCTCTCGAAATCGAGCCAGGATCTCTCCCCCGACATGGTCGAGGAGATCGTCTGGTCGCAACATTTGGATTTCGGCTTCCTCAAGCATCCGCCGTTGTCGCCTCTGCTCGTGAAGCTTTGGTTCAGCGTCGTCCCGCTGACTGACGCGACGTTTTACGTGCTCGCGGCGCTGGTTGCGGCGGCCGCGCTGTGGATCGCGTGGCTGCTTGCCGGCGACTATCTCGAGGGCGAAAAGCGCGTGCTTGCGCTTGCGCTGCTGACTTTCATTCCGTTCTTCAATTTCCATGCGTTGAAATATAACGTCAATACGCTGCTGATGCCGTTATGGGCGGCAACCACGCTGGCGTTTCTGCGTGCCTACCGCACGCGTGGGCTGGGCTATTCGGTGCTCGCCGGGTTGGGCGCGGCGGCCGCGCTGCTCTGCAAGTACTGGTCGGTCTTTCTCGTTGCGGGACTTGCAATGGCGGCGTTGCTCGATACCCGCCGCGGCGCCTACTTTCGCTCAGCCGCCCCCTGGGTGACGCTCGCCGTCGGCCTGATCGTCCTTGCCCCGCACGTCGTCTGGCTCGTCCAGCACGATTTTGCGCCGGTTGCCTACGCGCTCAAGGTGCACGGCGACCAGACGTTTGCCGTCGCCGTTCGTGACGCGCTCGGGTATCTTGCGGGATCGGCGGGTTACGTTGCGGCGCCGGTGGTGCTGGTCATGCTTGCCGCGCGGCCCGCCATTGCGACGATCCGCGATATGGCCTGGCCGACGGATCGAGCCCGCCGCTTGGCCGCCGTCGCATTCTGGGGACCGTTGCTGCTACCGGCGGCGGCGGCGCTCGTCACCCGCACCGCGATCAACTCGCTATGGTCGATGTCGGCCTGGGCGCTGCTGCCGGTATTGCTGCTTTCACCGCCGGGTCTGTTGATCGGCCCGGTGGCGAGGCGACGGATTCTCGCTGTCGCGATTGGCCTGCCTGTCGTAATGGTGCTCGTGGCGCCTGCGCTTTCCTACGGCTTCCATCGCATGGGCCTGTTGTCGGTATCTGCGCACTCGCGCTTGCTCGGCGAGAAGGTCGAGCGCCTTTGGCACGAGGCGACCGGAAAACCGCTGCGCTACATTGATGGCGATGTCGCCTATAGCATCGCGATCTATGCAGACGATCGTCCTCGTCCCTTGCCCGATCTGCCTGAGATTGCCCGCGAGACGCTAGAGCGCGACGGCATCGCATTTGTCTGTATTGCCGACGACTTGGGATGCATGGAAAATGCGGCCGGCCGGCTCTTGAGCGGCGCAAACGGCCGCTGGGTTGAGTTTTCGATTGCGCGAACGTTCTTGGGCGTAAAAGGCCGTGCGCAGCGCTACGCGATGCTGATCATTCCTCCGAGCGCCGCTGGCGAGCAGGCTCCTCAATAAACCAAGAATGATCGCACCGTCCGCTGTCGGCCAGCGCGCCGGACTTCGGGCCGACGATCGCAAGGCGCAGCCGGCCCGCAACCGTCCGACGGCGGCTTCACGGCGTCAGTGTGAACAGCGTCGTGGTTTCCATGTCGTCGCCGTACCACGCGCGGATAGCGGCCTCGCGCTTGTCGATATATTTCGGCTTGTTTGCTTCGAGCACCATCGGCACGTCATGTCCCGGCACCAGGATGTTGCCCGGCCGCGTGCGCCAGAGTGTCCAGATCAATTCGATCGAGGCCCGACTGATCGCCGGATCGTAGGTCATATCGGTCGTGCCCGATACCATCTCGGCCCTGTTCTTGGCGGCGTCGCCGGCAAAGATGACGTCACGCTCGGGCCCGTGCAGCACGAACACCAGACAGCCGGGCGTGTGGCCGGGCGCGAGATGGGCCGTGATGCCCGGGAAGACCTCCTCGCCCTCGACCGCGGTCTTCAGCTTCGGCCAAGCCTTGAGTTCGCGCATGTAGAGCTCGGGCACAGGCGTCTCGCCCCACGGCTCCTTCAGCGACCATTCGAGTTCGCATGCGCCGATCACGATACGCGCGTTCGGGAACATCGTCCAATTGACCGAATGGTCGTGGTGCGAATGCGTCAGCAAGAGATCGCTGATGTCGGCGGGTTTCAGTCCGCGCGCGGCAAAGCGCTTGATCAGCATGGTACGCATGCTGAAGCCGCCGGTGTCGATTAGCGCCACCCGGCCGTGCGCGCGGATCAAGACCACCGAGCTCCAGCCAAGCCCGCCGTGGCAAACGGATTTGCCGGGAAAGCCCTGGACGACGACGTCGAGATCGTATTCCCCGAGTTTCATGCTCGTTCCGACGCGAGCGGCGTATCCGAAACCGGCAACGGCGGCAGGCCGGCGCGCGCGGCTTCTTTTTGCAACTCCGCAAGCTCCTTGGCATTGTAGGGAATGCCGATGCGGCGGTACTTTGCTTCGAAGCGCCGTTCGCGTTCGCCGGGCATCAGGATCTCGTCGAAGCCCTCGGCTCGCGCGCAGCCGTGCACGCGTTGCGCCAGTCTGTCCATGCGACGCAAATACTCGTCTCGCGACACGAACAGGTCAGGCTTCATGGCCAGCATGAAATGGCCGACGTCCTGCGGCCGGTCGTAGTCGAGGAACTGGTTGCCGACTTCGCCGGCGCAGGCCGCGCCGGTGATGACGCCGCACAGCACGTCCATCAGCATTGACAAGCCGGATCCCTTCGGACCGCCGATCGGCTGC
>CAYVVB010000012.1:0-4001 GCA_964454955.1 uncultured Bradyrhizobium sp.
TTCCAAATGGGGCTTCTGGTGGCGCGCAGTGAAGGACAATCCGGAGGCCGCCGAGAGCCTCGGCGTGGTCGTGTTCAACTCCAAGATGGGCGCCGCTGCCGTCTCGGCGTTCCTGACCGCGATCGGCGGCGGCTTCTACGCGCAGTTCGTATCCTACATCGACCCCGAGAGCGTGATGGGCTTCCAGTTCTCGCTGCTGATGGCGCTGCCCGCGGTGCTCGGCGGCATCGGCACGCTGTGGGGGCCGGTGCTGGGAGCGGCGATCCTGATTCCGCTGACCGAGCTCACGCGCTCCTTCATCGGCGGTTCGGGACGTGGCGTCGACCTGATCGTTTACGGCACGCTGATCGTCTTGATTGCGCTGGCCCGGCCGCAAGGCCTGGTCGGGCTGTTCTCGCGCCAGAAGAGGGCGGTGGCGCGATGACGGCGTTGCTCGAGACCCGCGGCATCACCCAGCGCTTCAGCGGCCTGGTCGCCAACAGCAATGTTTCCATTTCGGTCGGCCGCGGCGAAATCGTCGGCCTGATCGGACCCAACGGGGCCGGCAAATCGACGCTGTTCAACCTGATCGCCGGCGTGTTCCGGCCGACCGAAGGATCGATCTTCTTCGATGGCAAGGACGTCACCGCGCTGCCCGCCGCCGAGCGCTGCCAGCGCGGCATCGGGCGCACCTTCCAGGTGGTCAAGAGCTTCGAGACCATGACCGTGATCGACAATGTCATCGTCGGCGCGCTGGTGCGGACCACCGTGATGCGCGAGGCGCGGCGCAAGGCCCACGAAGTGCTGGAATTCGCTGGTCTTGGCAGGCGCGCCGACGTGCCAGCTTCCGATCTGGTGCCGGCGGAGAAGCGCCGCCTCGAAGTCGCGCGCGCGCTCGCCACCGAGCCGAAACTCCTGCTGCTTGACGAGGTCCTGACCGGCCTCACGCCGACCGAGGCCCAGACCGGCGTCGAACTGGTGCGCCGCGTGCGCGACACCGGCGTCACCGTCCTGATGGTCGAGCATGTCATGGAAATCGTGATGCCGCTGGTCGACCGCGCCATCGTGCTCGATCTTGGCAAGGTGCTCGTGGAAGGCAAGCCAGCCGACGTCGTCCGCGACCCCAAAGTGATCACCGCCTATCTCGGGGACCGTCATGCTGTCGGTGCATGAAGTCACCACCGCCTATCAGGGGCTGGTCGCGATCTCCTCGGTCAGCATCGAGGTGGAGAAGGGCGAAATCGTCTGCGTGGCGGGTGCGAACGGGGCCGGCAAGTCGACGCTGCTCAAGTCGATCGCCGGCGCCGAGCGTCCGCGCTCCGGCAGCGTGACCTTCGATGGCGCGCGGATCGACGGACTTGCCCAGCATGTCATCACCGCGCGCGGCATCGCCTATGTGCCGGAGAACCGCCGGCTGTTCCCGCGGCTCTCGGTGCGCGACAATCTGCGGCTCGGCAGCTATCTCTACCGCGGCGAGACCGATCGCGAGGGACCGCTGGAGCTGGTGTTCAAGCTGTTCCCGCGGCTTGCGGAGCGGCTGGAGCAGCGCGCCGAGACGCTTTCCGGCGGCGAGCAGCAGATGCTGGCGATCGGGCGCGCGCTGATGACGCGGCCGCGGCTGTTGATGCTGGACGAGCCGTCGCAAGGCATCATGCCCAAACTGGTCGATGAGATCTTTGCCGCGGTCATGCGCATCCGCGACGCCGGCATGACCGTGCTGATCGTGGAGCAGCGGATGGCCGAGTGCCTCGAGATCGCCGACCGCGTCTACATCCTGCAGACCGGCCGCGTCCTGATGCAAGGCCCGTCCAGCGAGATCAAGGTCAATCCCGACGTGCGCAAGGCGTATCTCGGATTGTGACGCCGTCATTGCGAGCGAAGCGAAGCAATCCGGCATATCACCGCGGGGAACAGTCTGGATGGATTCGTCGCTTCACTCCTCGCACTGACGGATGACTATTTGTGATCGCGATGCTCCGGCAGCGTCAGGCCGAAGGTCTTGACCAGATCGGCGATCTGCTCCGGCGATAGATGCCGCGGGTTGAGACCGCGCAGGAGCAGATAGAGCTTTGAGGTCTCTTCCAGTTCCTCCATCGCGAACACGGCCGCTTCCAGCGTCTCGCCCGCGACCACCGGGCCGTGATTGGCGAGCAGCACGGATGAATATTTTCCCGCCAGCCCCTTGATCGCATTCGCCACCGCCGGGTCACCGGGCCGATAATAGGGGACGAGTGCGGTGGCCCCGCAGCGCATCAGGTAATAGGCCGTCATCGGCGGCAACGCGGCGCGCGGATCGATCTCCGGCAGCATCGACAGCGCCACGGAATGGGTGGAATGCAGATGGACCACCGCCCGCGCTGGCGCGCGGGTCTGGTACAGCGCATTGTGCAGCGGCACTTCCTTGGTCGGCGCATCGCCCGAGAGCAGCCGCCCGCCCGCATCGAGCCGCGACAGCCGCGCCGGATCGAGAAAGCCGAGCGAGGCGTTGGTCGGCGTCACCAGGAAGCCGCCGTCCTCCAGTTTCACGCTGATATTGCCCGAGGACCCGGGCGTCAGCCCGCGTTCAAACAGCGAACGGGCAAAGCGGCAGATTTGCTCGCGGATCGCGGTCTCGCTGGTCCCTGTTTCCTTCATGGCGACCACCCATTTTTTTCGCTTGTCCCACGCTTTGGCGGGACGGCCAAGCCATGATAGGCAGAGGGCAAAGCCGAAATAAGAGGAAACGGACCTGCCGCATGCCCCAATCCGAAAAACCGAAAATGGCCGTGATCGGGCTCGGCTCGATGGGTCTTGGTATGGCAACCTCGCTTCTGCGGGCCGGGTTCGAGGTCACCGGCTGCGATGTCGCTGACGACAGCGTGGCGCGTTTTGTCGCCGCGGGCGGTAAGGGAGCCAAAACGCCCGCGGAGGCGGCCAGAACAGCGGACATCGTCGTCAGTGTGGTGGTCAATGCCGCCCAAACCGAAGCTATTCTGTTCGGAGCGCATGGCGTCGCCGAAACCCTGGCCAAGGATGCGGTGTGCATCTCCTCCGCGACCATGGACCCCGAGGTCGCGCGCAGGCTGGCCAAACAACTGGAGGCGACGGGGCGGCACTATCTCGATGCGCCGATTTCGGGTGGCGCGCAGCGCGCCGCGGAAGGTCAGCTCACCATCTTGGCCTCGGGCAGTCCGAATGCGTTCGCAAAAGCGCGGCCCGCACTCGATGCCATGGCCGCGACAGTGTACGAGCTCGGCGATGCCGCGGGCCAGGGCGCCGCGTTCAAGATGATCAACCAGCTGCTTGCCGGCGTGCATATCGCCGCCGCGTCGGAAGCAATGGCTTTTGCTGCGAGACAGGGCCTCGATATCCGCAGGGTCTATGAAGTGATCACGGCTTCCGCGGGCAATTCCTGGATGTTCGAGAACCGCATGCCGCATGTGCTCGACGGCGACTACGCGCCGCGCAGCGCGGTCGAAATTTTTGTCAAGGACCTCGGCATCGTTCAGGACATGGCGCGATCGGCGCGTTTTCCGGTCCCCGTCGCCGCCGCCGCGCTGCAGATGTTCCTGATGACGGCGGCCTGCGGCATGGGCCGCGATGATGACGCCTCGGTGGCGCGGATGTATGCGCAGATCGGCGGCGCGCATCTGCCGGGCGAGCCGAAATAAGACGGACAGGAGAGGACAGAAAATGCCCCGTTTCGCCGCCAACCTCACCATGATGTTCAACGAGGTGCCATTTCTCGATCGCTTCGAGGCGGCCGCCCGAGCCGGCTTTACCGCCGTCGAATTCCTGTTTCCCTACGAGCATCCCGCCGCCGAGATCGGTCAACGGCTGCGTCGGTTCGGCCTGACGCAGGCCCTGTTCAACCTGCCGCCCGGCAATTGGGAGGCCGGCGAAAAGGGGTTTGCCGCGCTGCCGGATCGCTTCGATGACTTGAAGCAAAGCCTCGTCACCGCGCTGCCTTATACGCAGGTGACCGGGGTCAAACGGGTGCATCTGATGGCGGGGATCGCCAGCCGCGGGGATCTGCAGGCGGT
>CAYVVB010000013.1:0-3374 GCA_964454955.1 uncultured Bradyrhizobium sp.
AGGTTGCAACATTGCTGAGCAAACCCGGAATCGGCGTGTCAGCCTGGGGTGAAGCCAGCGATGTCGAGACCGGCGTATCGGCAAGATCGTTCAGTGAACTGATCTTGCTCTCCGGCGTCTGCACCGCGAAGTAGTAGGGAATGCCCGATTTGGGATCGGTCCAGAAATTCGGCGTCACCTGCTCCGACGAACTCAGGCTGATGTTGACGTTCGTCGCAACCGTGTTTGCATTCAGCCCGAGTTGCGCCGCACGCGAGCGGTCGATATCGGCGAGGAACGCCGGCGCATCGACCTCCTGCTGCAGGTGGGCATCGGCGATGCCCTGGATCGCCGCGATGCGCTGGCGCAGCTCCTTGGCGATCCGCAGGTTGTTGGCCTTGTCATAACCGACGGTGCGCACATCGATCTGCGCCGGCAAGCCGAAATTCAGGATTTGCGTGACCATATCGGCCGCCTGGAAGTAGAAGGTGTCCTCAGGGAATGCGGCGGGCAGAGCTTCGCGCAGCTTGCGCACATACTCCGCCGTCGGCCGATGGCCCTTTTTCAGCGAAACCAGGATCACGCCGTCGTTCACGCCGATCGTCGAGCCGTCGGAGAAAGCGAGGTTATAGGAACGCGCCGGCAAGCCGATATTGTCGACGATCAGATCGCGCTCGCTGTCTGGGATGATCTCGCGGATCTTGTTCTCGACCTCCTGGAATATCCGCTCCGTGTTCTCGATCCGGCTGCCTGCGGGCGCGCGAACGTGAAGCTGGATCTGTCCGCCGTCGATAGCCGGGAAGAAGTCGCGGCCGACCAGTGGGAACAGCACGGCCCCGAGCGCCAGTACCAGCACCATGCCGATGGGGACGATGAAACGATGCCTGACCAGTTCGGTGAGCGAGCGCGAATAGACATGGCGCATCTTCTCGAAGCCGCGTTCGAATTCGGTGTGGAAGCGCCCGAATACATTCCGCGGAGAGCCCTCGGCTGCGCCACGATGCTCGCCCTTCAGCAGCAGGCCGATGATGATTGGCGTCAGTGTTCGCGACAGGGCGTAGGAGGCGAGCATTGCGAAGACCACCGCCAATCCCAGCGGCGTGAACAGGTATTTGGCCGGCCCCTCCAGGAAGACGACGGAGGTGAACACGCAACTGATCGCCAATGTCGAGACCAGCGTCGGCACGGCAATCCCGGCCGCGCCGTGCAGCGTCGCCTGTGGCAGCGGCTGCCCTTCCTCGATGAGCAGCCGGTGGGTGTTCTCGATGGTCACCGTGGAGTCGTCGACCAGGATGCCGACCGCGAGCGCAAGCCCGCCCAGCGTCATGGTATTCAGCGTCTCGCCCAGGAAATAAAGAACGACGAGAGAGGTCAGGATCGACAGCGGGATCGAAATCATCACCACGACCGTCGAGCGCCACGAGCCAAGGAACAACAGGATCATCAGCGCAGTCAAACCGGCCGCGATCGCGCCCTCGCGCAGCACCCCCTCCACCGATTGCTTGACGAATACGGATTGATCGAACAGTTCGTTGATCTGCATGCCCGGCGGTGCGGCCGCGCGCGCGGTCTGCAGCGCCTTGTGCACCGCATTGACCACGCTGACGGTGGACGCATTGCCGTTCTTGATGACGGAGAGCAGGACAGAACGACGGCCGTCCTTGCGCACGACGTTTTGCTGCACCAGCCAGCCGTCATGAACCTGGCCGACGTCCCTGACGAAAACCGTCGCGCCGTTCACGACCTTGATCGGGATGTTATTGAGGTCATCGATCGAGGGCGGGGTCGCATTGGTGCGGATGGCATATTGGGTATTGCCGAATTTCGCAGTGCCCGCCGGCAGCGTCAGGTTCTGTGTATTGACGGCATTGACCACGTCGAGCGGCGTCAGGCCCTTGGCGAGCAGCTTCGACGGATCGACGTCGACCATGATCTGCCGGTATTTGCCGCCGGCCGGCGTCGGCAGCGTAATGCCGGGGATCGGCGCGAGCTGCTGGCGGATCCGGTAGATGCCGTAGTCGTAAAGTTGTTGCTCGCTGAGCGTATCGGAGCTCAGGCTGATTTGCAGCACCGGCACGCTCGAGGCGTTATACTGCACCACGACCGGGGCCTGGATGCCCGGCGGCATCAGCGCACGGATCGAATTGGTGGCGGAGACGATCTGCGAGATCGCGAGGTCGAGATTGACGTCGGGCTGGAAATAGATCTTCTGCACCGACAGACCTGCGAGCGTCTGTGCCTCGATATTCTTGATGCCGTTGACGTTGGAAGAGATGGAGTATTGGCTGTAGGTGGTGACGCGCTGCTCCATCTCGGGCGTACTCAAGCCCGTATAGCTCCAGATCACCGTCACCACCGGGATGTTGATTTCCGGGAAGATGTCCGTCGGCATCTGGCGCACGCTGATGACGCCCAGAAACACCATCAGGGCGGCGAGAACGTAGAACGTGTGCGGAAACCTCAGTGCGAAACGAACGATACCCATCAACACTCCTTACCCACGATCCGCTTCGGGCATGGCTCACCGGGTCTACGTCTTCTCGATTGGGAGCAGCGAACCCACCGGCAGCGAGCGTGAACAGGACCCCCGAAAGGCCGACGCCACCTCCGGTACGGACAGCCGTTGCGCACGGACTGCTCCGCCGCCCCGCCCCGCGTGTTTCCTTGGAAGATTTGTTCTTTGGGTCCGCCGAAAGCATCCCTCGGCCGGGCTGACGAACCGGCGCGTCCACAAGGTGGCCGCTCACCGCTGCATTCGCAACTCAAGATCGATTTAACGATCGGCGTCCGGAATTGAATGCTGCAACGGCCGATTCCGTCGCAAGAGGCGCGACTTTTCCGACCACAAGTCGGTGATCCCCGTCGCACCCGGACTCAAGAAAAATTGAGAACGCGCCGGCGGCGGCGAGCGATCACCTCTGGCCGGATCGCATCACTACGATGCCGACATTCGCCGCCGTTTCATTTCCCCTTGAACCGCGGCTTGCGGCGCTCGAGAAACGCCGCCACACCTTCCTTGTGGTCTTCGGTCAGGCTGGCCAGCGCGAACTGATCGACATCCATGTGGCTCGCGAGATCATCCAGTGCATGCGCAAGGCGGTTGACCGTGAGCTTTGTCATCGCGACCGGCAAAGGCGGTTGACGCGCAACCTTTTCAGCGAACGCCATCGCGGCTTCCAGAGCCTTGCCCGGCTCCGCGAGTTGCTCGACCAGTCCCCATTCATAGGCCTCTTCAGCCGGGATGCGCTCATCCTCCAGGATCACCGCCTGCTTGGTGCGGGCCGGTCCGATCAGGTGCAGCATGCGCGGCACGCTCTGCCAGCTCATGTTCATGCCAAGCCCGATCTCGGGTACGCGCAGATGCGCATCGCGCGCCATCACGCGAAAATCGAGTG
>CAYVVB010000014.1:0-7301 GCA_964454955.1 uncultured Bradyrhizobium sp.
CGGCGTGCCCGCAACGCTTCGCGACTGAAGCAGGATCAAGAGCGCCAACATATCTGGAATGTCCGTCATGAACATACCTGTCAGAACCGACTCTCCCGGGCTCGTGCCGCAGGCCCCCGATTCCCTCGATCAGCTCGCCGATGTCCTGTTCCACAAGATGGGCAGCGACGGCGTCTATGCGCGCACCGCGCTCTATGAAGACATGGTGGAGCGGTTGGCGGCGCTGATTACGCGCCATCGCGAGCCGAACACCGAGGTGATGCGGTTTCCGCCCGTCATGAGCCGCTCCCAGCTCGAGAAATCAGGCTATCTGAAGAGCTTTCCCAATCTGCTCGGCTGCGTCTGCGGCCTGCACGGCACCGAGCGCGAGATCAACGCAGCCGTGAGCCGCTTCGATGCCGGCGGCGACTGGACCACGTCGCTGTCGCCCGCCGATCTCGTGCTGTCGCCGGCAGCCTGCTATCCCGTCTATCCGATCGCGGCGAGCCGCGGACGGCTGCCCTCGGGCGGATTGCGGTTCGACGTCGCCGCCGATTGCTTCCGCCGCGAACCATCGCGCCATCTCGACCGGCTGCAGTCATTCCGGATGCGCGAATATGTCTGCATCGGCAGCCCCGACGATGTCTCCGACTTCCGGGAGCGCTGGATGGTCCGGGCACAGGGAATCGCGCGCGACCTCGGTCTCACGTTCAAGGTCGATCAGGCGAGCGATCCGTTCTTCGGCCGCGTTGGCCAGATGAAGGCAGTGAGCCAGAAGCAGCAGTCGCTCAAATTCGAGCTGCTGGTGCCGCTGCGTTCGGAAGAGCAGCCGACCGCCTGCATGAGCTTCAACTATCACCGGGACCATTTCGGCACCACCTGGGGCATTGCCACGGCCGACGGCGAAGCGGCCCACACCGGCTGCGTCGCCTTCGGCATGGACCGGCTCGCGGTCGCCATGTTCCACACCCATGGCACGGACACGACACTTTGGCCGGCCAAGGTTCGGAACGCTCTCGGGCTGCCCTCGCCTGCCGCCGCCGATGCCTGCGTCGAAGACAGGCGCTGACAGGGAAGAGGCTCGCACGAAGCGGAAATCGCGATGCAGCTCAGGCCCATGATCCGCTGTCGCGAGATCGGCGTCGCCGACCTCGATGCGGTCGCCGATCTCCTGACGCGCGGCTTTGCCGGCCGTTCGCGCGAGTACTGGATCGGCGGCCTGCGCCGCCAGGCTACATGCGAGGTGGTGGAGGGTTATCCGCGTTTCGGCTACATGCTCGACCATGAGGGTAGCCCCGTGGGCGTGCTGCTGCTTCTCTACACGGCCCGTGACGACGGCGGCGAGATCTCGATACGCTGCAATCTGTCGAGCTGGTATGTGGACCCGCCCTTCCGCAGCTATGCACCAATGCTGACCAGCATCGCGCAGCGCCACAAGCACGTCACTTATGTCAACATCACCGCCGCGCCCTCGACATGGCCGATCATCGAGGCCCAGGGCTTTCGTGCCTATTGCAGTGGACTGTTCTTCTCGTTTCCCGCGCTGTCGCGCGCGACCGCAGGGATGCGCGTGGAAATCATCTCGAAAGCGGCGCAGGCGATCGACGGCCTGTCCGTGAACGAGGTCGCTCTTCTGGCGCGTCATGCGGCTTGCGGTTGCCTCAGCATCGTCTGCCGCGCGGCCGACGGCCGTGCCTTTCCTTTCATTCTGCAGCCGATGCGCATGCGCAGCGGCCGGATCGCACTGCCGGCGATGCAGCTCATCCATTGTCGCGACGTCAGCCAATATGTCGCCTGCGCCGGCGCCATCGGCCGCCTGCTGCTCGCACGCGGCAAGTTTTCCGTGGCCGTTGACGCCAACGGCCCGGTACCCGGCCTGACCGGCTTTTACACCAAGCTGCGCGGCCGCAAGTATTTCAAGGGCCCGCGCCGCCCGCGCCATGGCGATCTCGCCGATACCGAGTTGGTCGTTTACGGGCCGTAGTTCCCGTAGACCCGGCCTTGCGGACCGAGGCGCTTTTGAAGCAGGAATAACTTGCCACTCCGGCGGCAATGATGATCGACTTGTGCTTGATTGACCACGATGCCCCGCTGCGTTCGTTAACCGGAGGCGAACATGCCGCTTGATCCTCTCGCCAGGCGTCTGCTCACCATGATGTCCGCGGCCTCCAGGGATCGCAAGAGACCGACGCCGGGCGAACGCCGGCAGGCGCTGGCAAAACTGATGCAGTTTGCCCGCGCCGACGCCGGCGATGTGACGGCGGCCGATGCCGTGCTGCCGGGACCGGCGGGCGACCTCCTCTATCGGCTTTATACCCCCCAGGCGGACACGCAGGAGGCCGCCCCGGGCTTTGTGTTCTTTCACGGCGGCGGCCTGGTCGCCGGCAGCGTTGAAACCCATGACCGCATCGCGGCGGCGCTCGCGCAGGCGACCGGCTGCCGGCTGATTTCCGTCGACTACCGGCTCGCGCCCGAACACAAATTCCCGGCGGCCGTGGAAGACGCGATCGCCGCGACGCGGTTCGTTCTCGGCAACGCGGCTTCGCTCGGCATCGATCCGGCGCGTCTCGTGATCGGCGGCGATTCCGCCGGCGCCACGCTCGCCGCAGTGGTCTGCCAGCACGCGCAGCGCGAAGCCTGGCCGGCATTCGCGGCGCAATGCCTGATCTGTCCGGTGCTCGACTTCGAGGAAACCTCGCCATCGCGCCAGCAGTTTGCCGAAGACCATCTGATCGACCGTCTGACGATCGAGGCCGATCTCGCCGACTACCTGCCCGAAGGCGCGGATCTGGCCGATCCCCGCATCTCGCCGCTGCGCGCGCTTCATGTCGCGGGCCTGCCGACGGCAATCATCCACACCGCCGAATTCGATCCGATGCGCGACGAGGGCAACGCCTATGCAAGCAAGCTGCTCGCTGCGGGGGTTGCCGTCGAGCATGTCTGCCACGAGGGAATGATCCACAATTTCCACGCCATGGGCGCCGTACTGCCGCAGGCGCGCCTCGTGCTCTCGCAGATCGGCGAGCAGGTCAGGCGCGCCGTGGGGTAGTCGACCAACCGCAGCTACCATCATTACGAGGGGCGAAAGCGACGAAACAATCCAGACTGCATCCGCGGCGAAAGTCTGGATTGTTTCGCTCGCGCTCGCAATGACGGGGAAGACGGCAAATTGATTCAAACTTTATCCAACCCGCCACCATTCGTTAGGGTTATTTCGTCGATGTTTTCGCGAATTATTGTTCCCTTCACCACCGGCTCCTAACAAGAGCGCGGCGCCAACGCAGTCAAAACCTGCGAAACGCCGAGGTGGAGGTCGCTGATGCGCAATGAGACGATCGCTATTCACGCCGGCTACGACCCTGACCCGACCACCAAGGCGGTTGCTGTTCCGATCTATCAGACATCGTCCTACGCATTCGACAGCGCCGATCACGGCGCCGCCCTCTTCAATCTCGAAGTCGAAGGCTTCCGCTACAGCCGGATCGCGAATCCCACGACGGCGGTCCTGGAAAAGCGTATTGCGGAGCTTGAGGGAGGCGTCGGTGCGCTCGCGGTTGCAACCGGGCAGGCGGCGCTGCATTTTTCCCTCGTCAATATCGCCGATGGCGGCGGCAACATCGTTTCCGTCCCCCAACTCTACGGCACCACGCACACGCTGCTCGCGCACATCCTGCCGCGGCAAGGCATCATCGGGCGTTTTGCCGAGAGCGACCGGCCGGACGCGATCGAACGATTGATCGACGACAACACCCGTGCGGTATTTGCCGAGAGCATCGGCAATCCCGCCGGCAATATCTGCGATATCGAGGCTCTGGCGAAGGCCGCACACCGTCATGGCGTTCCGCTGATCGTCGACAACACGGTGGCGACGCCGATCCTCCTCAAGCCGTTCGACTACGGCGCCGACATCATCGTGCACTCGCTGACCAAGTTCCTGGGTGGCCATGGCACCACGCTGGGCGGCGCCATCGTCGATAGCGGCCGCTTTCCCTGGAAGGACAACGCGCGCCGCTTCCCGGCCTTCAATCAGCCGGATGCCTCCTATCATGGTCTCGTCTATGCCGAACGTTTCGGCGCCAAAGCCTATATCGAGCGAGCGCGCAGCATCTATCAGCGCACCATGGGATCTGTGCTGTCGCCGTTCAACGCCTTCCTGCTCTTGCAGGGCATCGAGACGGTGGCGCTGCGCGTCGAGCGCCATGTCCAGAACGCGCGCAAGGTTGCGGAATTCCTGCGCAGCGACCCGCGCGTCGCCTGGGTGAACTACGCGGGCTTCCCCGACAGCCCCTATTACCCGCTGGTGGAGAAATATCTTGATGGCAATGCCTCTTCGCTGTTCACCTTCGGCATTAAGGGCGGGCTGGAGGCAGGCAAGACCTTCTACGACTCGCTGAAACTGATCACGCGGCTGGTCAACATCGGCGACGCCAAGTCGCTCGCCTGTCATCCGGCTTCGACCACGCACCGCCAGATGTCGGCCGAACAGCAGCGCACAGCCGGCGTGCTGCCGGAAACCATCCGGCTGTCGATCGGCATCGAGCACATCGCCGACATCATCGAAGATCTCGACCAGGCGCTTGAAAGGGCCGCTTCGCAAGGCGTGCTCGAGGCCGCTGAATAGACGGCAAGATCGTCATGGCGCTCCTGTTCGACAAAAGGCAGTCGATCGAAAGCCCAGCGCTGGCGCCCGGGCTGGACGACCTTGCGCATGGCGAGCGAGCCGAGCTGACCATCGGCCTGATCAACAACATGCCGGACAGCGCGTTGAAGACAGCCGAGCGCCAGTTCATGCGCCTGTTGAATGGCGCCCGCGGCCATGCACGAATCCGTTTTCACTGCTTTTCGCTGCCCTCGGTCAGCCGCTCACCGACGGCGCAAGCCCATGTCGACAACGAATACAGCGACATCGCCGAGCTCGGCCGGCTCGGCATCGACGGGCTGATCGTCACCGGCGCCGAGCCGGTCGCCGCAAGTTTGCAGGACGAACCGTTCTGGCGCGACCTCGCCGACGTCATCGAATGGGCCAGAACCAACACGCGCTCGGCGATCTGGTCGTGCCTTGCCGCGCATGCGGCCGTGCTGCATCTCGATGCAATCGAGCGGCGCCGGCTGGGTGCGAAATGTTCCGGCATCTACAGCTGCGCCAGGGTCCAGGAGAACTGGCTGACCCGCGGCCTGCGCTCGCCGCTCAAGATTTCACATTCCCGCCTCAATGAAGTGAGGGAAAGTGATCTCGCCGATCGCGGCTATCAGGTGCTGACGAGATCGGAGGTTGCTGGCGCCGACATCTTCACCAAGCAATTCCAGAGCCACTTCATCTTTTTCCAGGGCCACCCCGAGTACGACGCACTGACCTTGCAAAGGGAATACATGCGCGACCTCGCCCGCTTTCTCTCAGGGGAGCGGCCGGATTATCCCGCCATTCCAGCCAACTATTTCGACGCGGCGACCGAGGCCCGGCTCGCAGGTTTCGAGAAGCGCGCGAAAGGGCGGCGCGAACCGACGCTTGCGGCGGAACTGCCCGGATTGACGCTTCGCGGCGATATCGCAGCCGGCGTTGCCGCCCAGGTGATGTTTCGCAACTGGCTCAGTTTTCTGGGCAGACCGCCCGAATAGCCCTGGCTTCGTCCGGGATGCAGTGGCGAGAGGCGGCAAAGCCCGCTACATTGGCCGACATTGCGACGCCCGTCGCGCCCTCCCGCCATCGCAAGTCAGCAATCGCGTGCCCGAGACCGCCCGCCTCCATTCCGTTCTCAATTCTGTCTTTGGCCTCTCCGCTTTCCGCGGCGCGCAGGAAGACATCATCGCCCACGTGCTCGACGGCGGCAACTGCCTGGTGCTCATGCCAACCGGCGGCGGCAAATCGCTCTGCTATCAATTGCCATCGCTGCTGCGCGAAGGCTGCGGCATCGTGGTCTCGCCCTTGATCGCGCTGATGCGCGACCAGGTCGCGGGGCTGCTCGAGGCCGGCGTCAATGCCGCGGTGCTCAATTCGACGCTTTCGTATCAGGATGCCTCCGAAGTCGAGCGCCGCCTGATAGCCGGTGATCTCGACCTGCTTTATGTTGCGCCCGAGCGGCTGCTCACCCCGCGCTGTCTTTCCCTGCTCGGACAGGCCCGCATCGCATTGTTTGCAATCGACGAAGCCCATTGCGTGTCGCAATGGGGGCACGACTTCCGTCCGGAATATATCGGGCTGTCGGCGATTGCGGAACGTTTCCCGGACGTGCCGCGCATGGCGCTCACTGCGACCGCCGACGCGCTGACGCGACAGGAGATCGTCGAGCGGCTGGCTCTCACCGGCGCACCGCAATTCGTCTCGAGTTTCGACCGGCCGAACATCCGCTATGAAATCGTCGACAAGAAGAACGCGCTGGCGCAGCTGAAAGCCTTCATCGCCGAACGACATGCAGGCGACGCCGGCATCGTCTACTGCCTGTCACGGGCCAGGGTCGAGGAGGTTGCGGCTGCGCTCGCGGAGGAAGGCATTACAGCGCTGCCTTACCATGCGGGGCTCGAGGCGGGTCTGCGCGCGCGCCACCAGGACCGCTTCATCAACGAGGACGGCGTCGTGATCGTCGCCACCGTCGCCTTCGGCATGGGCATCGACAAGCCAGACGTGCGCTTTGTCGCCCATCTTGATTTGCCCAAGAGCGTCGAGTCGTATTACCAGGAGACCGGCCGCGCCGGGCGTGATGGCAAGCCATCGACAGCCTGGATGACGTACGGCCTGTCGGACATCGTGCAGCAGCGGCGCATGATCGACGAGTCCGAGGGCTCGGACTCCTACAAGCGCGTGTCGGCGCAGAAGCTCGACGCGCTGGTCGGGCTCGCGGAATCCGCAAGCTGCCGGCGCAGTCACCTGCTCTCCTATTTCGGTGAAGCGTTTCCCGGCGGCAACTGCAGCAATTGCGATAACTGCCTGTCGCCGCCGCGCGTCCGCGACGGAAAAATCCTCGCGCAAAAGCTCCTGTCCTGCGTTTATCGCACCGGGCAGCGTTTCGGCGCAATGCATCTGATCGACGTCCTGATCGGCCGTCTGACCGAGCGCGTCAGGCAGTTCGAACACGACAGGCTGTCCGTGTTCGGGGTGGGACGCGAGCTCAATGAAAAGCAATGGCGCGCGGTGATCCGCCAGCTCATCGCCATGGGCCATCTGCGCTCCGACAGCGAGGCCTATGGCGCCCTGAAGCTGACCGAGAGCGCGCGCGGCGTGCTCAAGGGCGAGACCGAGGTGATGCTGCGCGAGCAGGCGCCGGGCGCGCGTGTCCGCGCCAATCGCGCCAGATCCCGCCGCGGCGACCTTGCCGCCATGCCGGCGG
>CAYVVB010000015.1:0-1521 GCA_964454955.1 uncultured Bradyrhizobium sp.
GGCCTATTGCATCGAGCGTGCGATGGACATCCTGGCGCAGAAGCTTGGTATGGATCCGGCCGAGCTGCGCCTGAAGAATTTCGTCAGGCCCGAGCAATTCCCGTATCACTCGGCCCTCGGGTGGGAATACGATTCCGGCGACTACCACACCGCCATGCGCAAGATGATGGAGACGACGAACTACGCCGCTCTCCGCAAGGAGCAGGCGGAGAAGCGCGAAGCCTTCAAGCGCGGCGAGACGCGCGAAATCATGGGCCTTGGCGTCTCCTTCTTCACCGAGATCGTCGGCGCCGGTCCCTCGAAAAATTGCGACATCCTGGGCATCGCCATGTTCGATTCCTGCGAGATCCGCATGCACCCGACGGGGGCGGGCATCGCGCGCATGGGCACCAAGAGCCAGGGACAGGGTCACGAGACCACCTGGGCCCAGATCATCGCGAGCGAGATCGGCATCCCCGCCGACAACATCATGGTGGAGGAGGGCAACACCGATACCGCGCCCTACGGGCTCGGCACCTACGGCTCGCGCTCGACACCGGTCGCAGGCGCCGCGATCGCCATGGCGGCGCGAAAGATCAAGGCCAAGGCGCAGATGATCGCGGCCTACAAGCTCGAGGTGCACGAGGACGATCTGGAATTCGACATCGACGGTTTCCGCGTCAAAGGCCTGCCGGAAAAATTCATGTCGATGAAGGATATCTGCTGGGCGGCCTACAATTCCGTGCCGCCCGGCATGGAGCCGGGGCTGGAGGCGGTCAGCTATTACGATCCGCCGAACATGACCTATCCGTTCGGCGCCTATCTCTGCGTGATGGACATCGACGTCGATACCGGCGTCTACAAGGTCAGGCGCTTCTATGCGCTCGACGATTGCGGCACCCGCATCAACCCGATGATCATCGAGGGCCAGGTGCATGGCGGCCTGACGGAGGCGTTCGCGATCGCGATGGGCCAGGAAATCCGCTACGATGACGGCGGCAACGTGGTGACCGGCTCGTTCATGGACTTCTTCATGCCGACCGCGGTGGAGACACCGCACTGGGAGACCGACTTCACGGTGACGCCCTCGCCGCATCACCCGATCGGCGCCAAGGGCGTGGGCGAGAGCCCGAATGTCGGCGGCGTCCCGGCGTTCTCCAATGCCGTCAACGACGCGTTCTCGTTCCTGGGCTCGACGCATATCCAGATGCCGCATGACTTCTGGCGCAACTGGGCGGCAGCGAAGAGTCTGGGGGTATTTGCTTAGTGTCATCGCCCCTTGGGCTGTCATTCCGGGGCGCTCCGAAGGAGCGAACTATGGTGCGCAATTGCGCACCTGAGAATCTCGAGACTCCGGGTTTGGTCCTTCGGACCATCCCGGAATAACGGGAATCAACACATGAAAACTCGCGAAGAGATCGCGACGAGCCTGGCGGTGTGCGGCTATATCGCCGACGCAGAGCTTTCGACCGCGATCTCGCTGATGGAATTGTTGAAGCGCCCACTTCTGCTCGAAGGCGAGGCGGGTGTCGGCAAGACCGA
>CAYVVB010000016.1:0-12505 GCA_964454955.1 uncultured Bradyrhizobium sp.
ATCCACAGCGCCGCCGCGCCGGTCGAATAGGGCAGCGACCGGATCAGATCGCGCAACGCCGCCTGCAGATAATAGGGCGCCGGCTCGCCCGCATCGTAGAGCACCTCGATGATCAGTGCGCCGGCATAGACCATCACGTAAACCAGCAGGAACAAGCCCGCGAGCAGCAACATCGAACGGGTCTTGTTCGCGGCAATGTGGGTATACAGACCGTACGCGGCCATCATCAGGCTCCGTCATTCCGCGGCGTCTCGAAGAGACGAGCCCGGAATCTCGAGATTCTCGGGTGCGCAATCGCGCACCATAGTTCGCGCCGTTGGCGCGGCCCGAAATGACAGGAGTGGTCCGGCGTGCTCCTGCGCATCACGACTAATTCAGAACTTCACGCTCGGGGCAGCCTCAACCTCGGTGCGGCTCGCGCCAAGGTCGAAGAAATCCTTGCGGGTGAAGCCGAACATGCCGGCAAACAGCGCGGCCGGCATCTGCTGGATGCCGGTGTTGTACTCCTGGACCGCGTTGTTGAAGAAGCGGCGGCTCGCCGCGATCTTGTTCTCGAGATCGGACAATTCGCTCGCGAGCTGCTGGAAATTGGCGTTGGCCTTGAGGTCCGGATAGGCTTCCGACAACGCGATCAGCCGGCCGAGCGCGCCGGTGAGCTGCGTTTCAGCGGCCGAAACCTGGGCAGGTCCCTGCGCCGACATCGCCATGTTGCGCGCCTTGATGACCTCATCCAGCGTACCGCGCTCATGCGCCGCATAGCCCTTCACGGTCTCGACCAGATTGGGAATCAGGTCGTGGCGCTGCTTGAGCTGGACGTCGATGTCGGCAAAGGCCTGGTTGACGCGCTGGCTCAGCGTCACCAAGCGGTTGTACGCGGTCAGGGCGAAAAGCGCGAGAACGACGATAATGCCGAGAACGATCCAGCCGGACGACATGGAAGGGCTCCTGATAAGACGACAAATAGAAACGGTTCAGAGCGGACAGTTTAGCCCGTGCCGGTACTAGCGGCGAGGTGGGTATTGGATTAGTCGGCCGCAAGGCGGATCGCGTTCAATGGCCAAGCGATTCAATCGGTTAACGTTGTTCCGTGACCGCGTCGCCCCAGTGCCAGCGGCGGGCCCGCGCATAGGCTGGCCTGTCGCGGCGCGGCACTTTGGCCATGACGAGGCCGCCGCCTGTGCAAAGCTTGGCCGCCACCTCGACCTTGCCGACGGCCGGCTGCGCCAGCACGCGGGCAGGACGAGCGGGGGTCGGTGCGCGCGTCACCGCGACGTATGAGAATTTCTCGTCTTCGAAGGGAAGTTCGACGCCCTTGATGTCCTTGTGCGCACGCGAGCGGGCGAGGCGCTGGGCGAAATGGCACCAGTCTGGCGGCGTGAGCGGACAGGCCAAATCATGCGGGCAGGGGGCGCAGACGCGTCCGCCGAGCGCGATCAACTGGGTTCGCGCGGCGATGATCCGCGCATAGCCCGCCGGCGTGCCGGGCTCAACGATCAGAAGCGTGTCGTTTGTCTTCGACCACATCTGCTCGGTGAGTTCGCCGCGCTCGGACTCGGTGAGCTCGCCGATCACATAGCTCGCGATGACGATGTCGGCAGCGTCGGCCCGCGCAACCGTGCCACGCGCTTCGCCCGAGCCATAGGTCAATCCGCTCACGCGGGCGCTTGTGCCGGCAAGCTCGATCGCAAGCCCGCGCAGCGCTTGGTTGCGATCGAGCAGTGCAAGATGCGCGAGCGAGGGAAAGGCCTCGGTCGCTGCGAACGTCGCCGTGCCTGGGCCTGCGCCGACGTCGAGCAGACTCTCCGGCGAAAAATCCGGCCGGATCTCGGCGAGCGCATTGAGGCTCGCGGCCACGGCGGCATAGGTCGCGGGCATTCGGACCAGCGCATAGGCGATGGCGTCGGCCTCGGTGCTGATCGTGCCCGACGTGCCGCCTTCGCGGTAGGTCTTCGAGATCACGACAGCACGCGCCGCTACGCCGCTGCGCGAAAGTCCCTCGAGTTTGGCGTCGAGTGCGGCTTTCAGCGCAGGGGGAAGGGAGGGGGAGATCATGCTGCGGTCCACAAGTCATTCCGGGGTTCGCCTCTTCGAGGCGCCCCGGAATGACGGGCAAAACCTCACGCCACGTGCTGGTCGAGGATCTGGGACGCCTGTTCGAGGTTGACGGACACGAGCTGCGAGACGCCGCGCTCGGCCATGGTGACGCCGTAGAGCCGGTTCATCCGCGCCATGGTGATCGGGTTGTGCGTGATGATGATGAAGCGCGTCTCGGTCGATCCCGTCATCTCGTGCAAGAGATTGCAGCACCGCTCGACGTTGTGATCGTCGAGCGGTGCGTCGACCTCGTCCAGCACGCAGATCGGCGAGGGATTGGTCAGGAACACCGCGAAGATCAGCGCCAGCGCGGTCAACGCCTGCTCGCCGCCGGACAGGAGCGATAATGACTGCGGCTTCTTGCCGGGCGGCTTGGCGATGATTTCGAGGCCCGCTTCCAGCGGGTCGTCGCTCTCGATCAGATGCAGCGCGGCTTCGCCGCCGCCGAACAGCTCGACGAACAGGCGCTTGAAATGGTTGTTGACCGTCTCGAAAGAGGCGAGCAGCCGCTCGCGCGCCTCGCGGTTCAGGCTCTGGATGCCCTGACGCAGCCGCTTGATCGCTTCGACCAGGTCGTCGCGTTCGGCGGTCAGCGTCGTGTGCTGGGTTTCGACCTCGCGCAGCTCTTCTTCGGCGCGCAGGTTCACTGCGCCCAGCCGCTCGCGGTCGCGCCGCAGCTTTTCCAGGTCCTCCTCGATCTCGCCGAGCGGCGGCAGTTCCGCGCCCGGCGCGATTTCGGCGAGCGCTGCCACGCCCTGCGGCTCAATTTCCAGCATATCGCGGATCTCGCGCTCGATGTCGGCGAGCCTGCGCCTTGCACCCTCCATCCGTTCTTCGGCACGCGCCGTCGCCTCGCGCGCGGAGGAGAGCGCTTCCAGCGAGGCTTTCGCGGAGCGGTCGGTCTCGGCCATCGCGGTTTCGGCCGCGGCGAGCGCATCGGCGGCGACGCGGCGGTCGTTCTCGGCATGCTCGATTTCACCGAGCAGGGCACTACGCTTCTCCGCGAACAGCGCGGGCGCGTTCTCGAGTTCGACGCGCTCGGCCGTCAGCTCGCTGATGCGGGCTTCGATGGTCTCGATGTGGGAGGCCGCACCGGCCTTGCGGTTCTGCCATTCGTTGCGCTCGGCGACGATGGCCTGCACGCGGCGGTCGGCCAGCTCGGCTTCGCGCGCCAGCGCCTGTGCTTCAGCTCGCACCTGTGCGGCGAGCCGGCGGTGTCCCTCGATCTCGGCACGAACGGCGGCGAGCTTCTGCTCCGTCTCGATGCTCGGCGGCAGTTCATCGAGCGCCGCGGTCGCGGTCTGATGCGCGCCATGGGCCTCGGCGAGGTCAGCCTCGAGGCGGCTGCGGGCTTCGGAGAGTGCCGATTTGCGCGCGGCGTGCCGATTGATCTCACGCTCGGCCGCGGCGTGCCGCTCGCGCGCGGCATCGGCCTCGCGCTGTGCGGCGCGCCCCGCTTCGCGCGCGGCGCTCTCGGCTGCGGCCGCGGCCTTCAGTTCCGCTTCCGCCGTCTCCAGCGCCTGACGCCTCGCGGAGGCATCGTTGCGGGCTTGCTCCAGATCGTTTTCGATGTCGACCAGCCGCGCCCGTTCGGCGAGCCGCCGCGCCGCACCGGTCGGTGCATGCGCTGCTGCGACAAAACCGTCCCAGCGCCAGACGTCGCCTTCCGGAGAAACGAGCCGCTGGCCCGCTTTCAGCTGCGGCACCAGCTCGGCGCCACGCTCCTTCGGCACGACGCCGATCTGTGCGAGCCGCCGCGCCAGCTCCGGCGGGGCCTGCACATGCGCTGCCAGCGATTCGACATCGTCGGGCAGGGCCGGGTCTTGACCGGTGGTGCCCGCCAGCGTCCAGCGCATCGGCGCCGAAGGATCGACCGGAGCGTCGAGATCGTCGCCGAGCGCCGCACCCAGCGCCTTCTCGAATCCCTTCTCGACGGTCACGCCGTCGATGATCGGCGGCCACAGATTCTTGGTCGCGCCGGTGACGAGCTTTGCGATGGTGCGCGCCTCGGTCTCCAGACGCTGCACCCGCTTCTCGGCCTCGGAGAGCGGCGCGCGGCAGGACTCCAGCGTCTGCCGCGCGGACGCATGCGCGTCTTCGCTGGCCTGCGCCGCGGCTTCCGCTTGCGCGCGATTGTCCTGCGCGCTCTCCATCGCGGCCGCCAGCATCGCGAGATCGCCGAGCCCTTCGGTCTCCTGCGCGAGCTTCTCCTCCTCGCGCTGGACGTTCGTGATCTCCAAGTCGAGCCGCGCCAGCCGGTCGCGGTGGCTGCGCACGCTCGCCTCGAACTGGTTGCGCCTGGCGGTGAGATCGGCGAGCGCAGTGGTCAGTTCCGCAAACAGCCGCTCGGAACCAGCAAGGATTGCCTCGGCTTCGGCGGTCCGTTCGTCGACGCCGCTGCGCCGTTCGACACGCGACTTGATCTCTTCCTTGAGTTCGGCGTCCTCGGTCTCCAGCCGCTGCAGCGCGACATCGGCGTCCGATGTCTGCTGCTGGGCGCGCGCGATGTCGGCGGCGAACTGGCTCAGCCTGCGCTCGAGCTCGGCGACGCGCTCTTTTGCCCGTTCCTCCTCGCGGTCGAGCATGTCGCGGGCGCTGGTGAGCCGCTGCAAGCCGGCGGCCGCACGGGCCTCGGCGTCGCGCAGGCTCGGCAGCTCGGAGGCGCGTATCGCCTGGACGCGCGCGGCTTCCGCCTGTTCGCGGGTCCGCTCGGCCATGTCGCGGACGGCGAGGTCATGGTTCTGGGAGGCCTCGGCAACGTCGGCATGGGCCTGCATCCAGCGCAGATGGAACAACGTTGCCTCGGCCTTGCGAACCTTGGCGGCGACCTCGCGATAGCGGATGGCCTGGCGTGCCTGCCTCTTCAGGCCATCCATCTGGCCGGCGAGCTGGCCGATCACGTCCTCGACGCGGGTCAGATTGGTTTCGGCAGCCTTCAGCCGCAGTTCCGCCTCGTGCCGGCGGGCGTGCAGGCCGGCGACACCCGCGGCATCCTCCAGCACGCGGCGGCGCTGTTCGGGCTTGGCCTGGATGATTTCGCCGATCTTGCCCTGGTGCACCAGCGCAGGCGAGCGGGCGCCGGTCGCAGCATCCGCAAACAGGAGCTGGACGTCGCGAGCGCGGACGTCGCGGCCGTTGATGCGGTAGACGGAACCCGCCTCGCGCTCGATCCGGCGGGAGATTTCCAGAATCTGGCTGTCGTTCACCGCAGCCGGCGCGGTGCGATCGGCATTGTCGATCGTCATCACCACTTCGGCATGGTTGCGTGCCGGGCGGTTGCCGGAGCCGGCGAAGATCACCGCGTCCATGTCGGCGGCACGCAGTGATTTGTGCGAGGTCTCGCCCATCGCCCATCGCAATGCCTCGACTAGGTTGGATTTGCCGCAGCCGTTCGGGCCAACCACACCGGTCAAGCCAGGCTCGATCACGAAGTCGGTCGGCTCAACGAACGACTTGAAACCATGGAGACGAAGACGCGTAAGTTTCATGAAGGCGGATTCTCTCTTGGCAGGAAGCGAATCTCCCAGCCGCGACAATACCATAGAAGGCGAGCTCGGTGTGGGAGGTGCGCCAGATGCGCCACTTCAGGGCCCGCGACAATGGCCGCGCTGCCCCCTCAGGGCAACGGCCTCAAGGCTCTTTTCCCAAGGCTTTTGCGAGGCTTATGGAACGCATCGAATCCTGTGGAGGAATCGCTTCACAATCAGCTCTTCAGAAGCGGATTGATCTTCTTCTCGAATTCCTCGATCGAGGTTTCGCCCCTGATCTTCTCGCCATTGACGAAGAACGTCGGCGTCGAATCGACCTTCAAGACGTCACTTGCGTATTTCTGGTCGGCGGCGATCTTGTCGAGCAGCGCCTGATCCTTCAGGCAGGCCTCGACCTGCTGCTGGCTCAAGCCCGCCTGCTTGCCGATCCGGGTCAGGCTCTCGGCGGTGTTCTTCATCGCCCAGTCGGCCTGCGACTTGAACAGGAGGTCGATGACGGCGAAGTACTTGCCGGGGTCGCCATTGGCGACGCAGCGCGCGAGCATCGAGCCGGCAGCGGCCTTGATGTCGAGCGGGAACTCGCGAAACACGTAATGCACCTTGCCGGTGTCGATGAACTCCGACTTGATCTTCGGAAACACCTGTTCGTTGAAGGCCGCGCAATGCGGGCAGGTCATCGACGCATATTCGACGATGGTGACCTTGGCGTCCGCGGGGCCCAGGCCCATGTCGGGCAGCGACTGCGGCTTGGCGACGTCGGTGGCGCTTTGCGCCAGCGCGTCCGAGATCAGGCGCAGGGGCGAGAAGCCGGCCAGCGCGGCGAATCCAGTCAGTGACAGGGCGGTGAAGGCGCGGCGCGTGATGATCAACGGTCTGCTCCCGGATTGGCGCATCCGCGCCGAAAGGGTTCCAATTGAGACGCCGTTCGCTAGCCAAAAATGGCCAGCGTGGCAATGGCAGGCTTTGCTCGCACCTGTTGCAGGAAGCGTCAATTTCGCTTGATCGCTGCGCCAAGCCGCGCCAGCGCGTCCCTGAGCGCCTCGTCCTCCACCCCCGACAGGGTGTCGGCGATCTTCTTGACTGCGGCGGGGTCCGGCGTGCGAGGGGGTGAAGGGCGGTCCCGGCGTGAAAGCGGGGCCTGCCGGAGCGCAATCCGTCCGACGGCGTGCCAGCCAAAGAAGCGGTTGACCCGCTCCAGGATCACGTCAGAGCGATGCTGGATTTCCAGTGCCATCGGGCCCTCCACCCGCAGCACCAGTGTGGCGGGCTCCTGCGGCTGTCCCTCCACTGGCCGCGGCCACTGCATCTTGAGCGGCTCCGCATGAGCCGCGATGTCGCGGCCGGCGATCTCGCCCCAGCGGGTGACAAGCTCGCGTGCAGCAAATCCCTGGCGGGCATAGGCGTCGGAAAAGACGTTACCGAGCAGGACGGAGAGCGGCTTGGCGCTGATGGGACCGGGTTTGGACATGGGGCACTATTAGCACGAGATGTGCCTCCCTTGGAGCTCCAACGACGGCGGTCATGCCCGGGCTTGTCCCGGCCATCCACGAAAGGCACGGTGAGAAAGACGTGGATGCCCGGGACAAGCCCGGGCATGACGTGGAGAGAGTTGCGCTAGAACTCGCCCATGAGTCCCATTGGCACCACCAAGATGAAGCGACACGCGGCTGCCGCCGCAGACCGCCCCACGCTGCTCCTTGCCTGGTACGACCGGCATCGCCGTCGGCTGCCGTGGCGCGCGCTTCCGGGCGTGCGGCCGGACCCGTACCGGGTCTGGCTCTCGGAGATCATGCTGCAGCAGACCACGGTGAAAGCCGTCGGACCCTATTTCGAGAAATTCGTCACGCGGTGGCCTGATGTCGCGGCCCTTGCGCGCGCATCACTCGACGACGTCCTACGGCTGTGGGCCGGGCTTGGCTATTATTCGCGCGCACGCAATCTGCACGCCTGCGCGGTCGCGGTGCTGCGCGATCACGGCGGCGCGTTTCCGGATACCGAGGAGGGCCTGCGCGCGCTGCCGGGGATCGGTCCCTATACGGCGGCCGCGATCGCTGCGATCGCCTTTGATCGCCGCACCATGCCCGTCGACGGCAATATCGAGCGCGTAGTGTCGCGCCTGTTCGCGGTCGAAGAGACGCTGCCGCAAGCCAAGCCGCTGATCCAGCAATGGGCCAGGGCCTTGCTCGGCGAAGCCCGCGCCGGCGACAGCGCGCAGGCGTTGATGGACTTGGGCGCCTCTATCTGCACGCCGAAGAAGCCGGCCTGCGCGTTGTGCCCATTGATGGAGGACTGCGCCGCCCGCATGCAGGCAACGCAGGAGACGTTTCCGCGCAAGGCGGCAAAGAAAACCGGGGCGCTGCGACGGGGCGCGGCCTTCGTGGTCCGGCGCGGCGACGAATTGTTGGTGCGCACGCGCCCTGAAAAAGGGCTGCTCGGCGGCATGACCGAAGTGCCGGGCTCCGGCTGGCTTGCCGGGCTCGAGGACAAGGCTGCGCTTGAACAGGCCCCCGCGCTCAAAGGTATTGCGCGCTGGCACCGCAAGGTCGGTGTGGTCACCCATGTGTTCACGCATTTTCCGCTGGAGCTTGTGGTCTACACGGCCGAGGTTCCCTCGCGCGCCCGCGCGCCGACTGGCATGCGCTGGGTGCCGATCGCAACGCTTGGGGACGAGGCGTTGCCCAATGTGATGCGCAAGGTGATCGCGCACGGGCTCGGCCTTTAATCTCCTGACAATATGCTGGCAGCAGCCCTACGCTACTAGCGACCGAAAAATGGAGGCTCGCCATGATCAGGACCGCGCTCGACGACATTCAGATGCCGCCCTCGGCCACGCTGCTGGGCTGGCGGCTGCTCGATGCCAGGCCGAAGGACGGCTGGCTCAAGGTCGGCTTCGAGGGGCGGGCGGAATTCTGCAACCCGGCGGGCTTCATTCAAGGCGGCATTCTCTCGGCCATGCTGGATGACAGCATGGGGTCGGCGGTGATGGTCATGAGCGAAGGACGATTCTACACCACGACCATCAGCCTCACCGTGAACTTCCTGGCTCCGGCAAAACCCGGGCCGCTTGCGGTCGAAGCGCAGGTTACACAGCTCGGCAAGACCATCGCCTTCATGGAAGGGAAGTTGATGGCCGAAGGCGGCACCCTGCTGGCGACGGCGAGCGCGAGCGCGCGGTTGCTCGAGGCGGCGCGGGCGCTTCGGTAAAGGCGCGGCTGTTCGTTTGGGATGGACGAAGGCCGGATACGCCGGTAACCTCTGTTCCTTCCCAACGAGGACGGACATGTACAAGCTCTATTATGCCCAGGGAACCTGCGCGCTCGCCTCATATATCGCGCTGGAGGAGGCGGTCGCTCCCTACACCGCCCTGCGGATCGACTTCAAGACCAACCAGCAGAACAGTCCGGACTATCTCGCGATCAACCCGAAGGGACGTGTGCCGGCGCTGGTGACTGACCGCGGCATCCTCACTGAAACGCCGGCGATCCTCGCCTTCATTGCGCAGAGTTTTCCGCAAGCCAGGCTCGCGCCGTTCGACGACGCTTTCGCGCTCGCCGAAGTGCAGGCCTTCAACAGCTATCTCTGCTCGACGGTGCATGTGGCCCACGCCCACAAGGTGCGCGGCCCGCGGTGGGCGACCGAGGAGTCCTCGTTCGCGGACATGAAGCGGATGGTGCCCAAGACCGTCGGCGCCTGCTTCGCGCTGATCGAGCGCAACATGCTCAAGGGTCCATGGGTGATGGGTGAGACCTATACGATCTGCGACCCCTATTTGTTTACAATCGCGCAATGGCTGGAGGGCGACGGCGTCGATCTCTCGACGCTGCCGAAAGTTGCGGAGCATCGCAGCCGCATGCTGGAGCGCCCCGCCGTGCGCAAGGTGGTGGAAGAGGAAAAAGCCTGACGTCCTGTCATTCCGGGGCGCCGCAAAGCGACGAACCCGGAATCCAGAGGTTGCAGCGCGAGATTCCGGGTCCACGCGCAAGCGCGTGTCCCGGAATGACGAGCCCTCAAACGCTCATGCCACCTTCGTCTTGAGATGGCCGAACATGAAGTTGCGCGCTTCGTCGTCCATCTCCGCCTTGAAGGTGAACTTGTCCTTCAGCGCGAGGGCGCGTGACGCAGCCGGCCGGGCCGAAATTTCGTCGACGAGCCGCTTCACGTTCTTGTATTTGGCTGCGCCCTCTTCGCCCAGCACGAAGGAGGCGAGCCGCGCCCAGCCCCAGAGCGCCATGTCGACGATGGTGTAGGTGTCGCCCACCATGTACTTGCTCTTGGCCAGATGATCGTCGAGGATCTTGTAGTGGCGATGCGCTTCGTAGAGATATCGGTTGAGCGCGTAGTCGAGGTCCTTGGGCGCTGCGGTCTTGAAGTGTACGGCCTGTCCCGAATAGGGGCCGACGCCGGTGGCGATGAACATCAGCCAGGACAGCATCTGTGCGCGGTTCGCCGGCGTGTTGGCGGGCAGGAACTTGCCGGTCTTTTCGGCGAGGTAGAGCAGGATCGCGTTGCTGTCGAAGACATACACTCCGTCATCGTCGATCGCCGGTACCTTGCCGTTCGGATTGACCTTCAGGAATTCCGGCTTGAACTGTTCGCCCTTGCGGGTGTCGACCGGCACGAGCTCGTAAGGCAGGCCGGACTCTTCGAGGAACAGCGCGACCTTGTTCGGGTTCGGCGCGCCGTTGAAGTAGAATTTGAGCATCTTTATCTCCCGTTGTCTTGTTGCCGAAAAAATCGGGATGCGGCTTGGTCTGCCGCAGTCGGGGTTTTCCATGCGCAAATTCCGCACGCCAAGCAAGCGACGAGTTTGTGAGAAAGGTCGTCATTCCGGGGCGCGTCGAAGACGCGAACCCGGAATCTCGAGATTCTCAGGTGCGCAATCGCGCACCATAGTTCGATGCTCGCGCATCGCCCCGGAATGACTGCGCATGTGGGTGGAATCAGCCCGCCGCCATCTGGCTGCGGATTTCGGCGCGCAGCTCGTCGATCAGTTTAAGCCCGTTCCTGGTCTCGACATGCCAGAAGGTCCAGCCGTTGCAGGCTTCCGAGCCTTGCGCGACCGCGCCGATGCGATGGATCGAGCCGACCTTGTCGCCGAGCATGATGGCGCCGTCGGCGCGCCCCCGCGCGCCGTGCCGCGTTCTGGCGTCGCCGAGCTTTGTCCCCGGCCTGATCCTGCCGCGCTCGATCAGTTCGGAGAACGCGACTCGCGGCGCCTCGCGCGCGGTCATGAACGGCGCAAGCGAGGCTTCCGGCAGCGGCTCGATGGCGGCGATGCGCGCTTCCGCCGCCTTCGCGTAATCGGGATCGCGCTCGAAACCGATATAGCGGCGGCCGAGGCGCTTGGCGACCGCGCCGGTGGTGCCGGTGCCGTTGAACGGGTCGATCACGAGATCGCCGGGCTTCGAGGACGACAGCAGCACGCGCGCGAGCAGGCTTTCCGGCTTCTGCGTGGGGTGGACCTTCTTGCCGTCCTTGCCCTTCAACCGTTCCTCGCCGGTGCAGAGTGGGATCAGCCAGTCGGAGCGCGCCTGCACATCTTCATTGGCGGCCTTCAGCGCCTCGTAATTGAAGGTATAGCCCTTGGCGTTCTCGTCGCGCGCGGCCCAGATCATGGTTTCGTGCGCATTGGTGAAGCGCCGGCCGCGGAAATTCGGCATCGGGTTGGACTTGCGCCAGATGATGTCGTTGAGGACCCAGAAGCCGAGATCCTGCATGATGGCGCCGACGCGGAAAATGTTGTGGTAGGAGCCGATCACCCAAAGTGTCGCCGAAGGCTTCATGACGCGGCGGCAGGCGAGCAGCCAGGCGCGGGTGAAATCGTCGTAGGCGGCGAACGAGGCGAACTTGTCCCAGGTGTCGTTGACCGCATCGACATGGGATTCGTCGGGACGCTTCAACTCGCCCTTGAGCTGCAGATTGTAAGGCGGGTCCGCGAACACCAGGTCGACCGAGGCGGCCTGCAATTTCGACATCTCGGCGACGCAATCGCCAAGGATGACGCGGCAATCTTTCGGGGACTCAAAATTTGTGCGGGGCGCCCTTGCAGACGCCCCGCGACGCGACACAACCATGACTCAAGAACTCTGACTCAGGCGACGCTGTCGGCGACGCGGGACCAACAAACCGACTGGCCGTTACATTGACCGTGCAAAGTAAAAATCGACTTAACCGGGATATCTTTTCGCGCGTCGCGCGCACCGGCGCAGCGTGGTTGCAAATTTCGCCACAAAGCGGCGGTCACAAATTCTCGCAGTCGGTTGCAGCCTGCTCGATTCCGTCGGCCGGGTGCGGCCCGTGCGCGCACCGCGACTAGGCAATTTTTGCCGGGCGAGCTATTGATTGGCGCAAGGAAGATTTTACGTTTGTGGCGCGCGGTATGTGGGTGACGCGCCGCGAAACAAGGTGAGGCAGCCGCCATGCGTTACGATGACTTTCGACGCAGCGATGATATCGAAGACCGTCGCAGCGATGATGGCGGCATGGTGGGCGGCGGTGGCGGCTTCGGCTTGCCGATCGGCGGCGGCGGTCTCGGCCTCGGTACCATCATCGTCCTCGGCTTGATCAGCTATGCGTTGGGGATCGATCCTCGCGTTCTGATCGGCGGCGCGGAAATCCTGTCCGGCGGCGGCAGCGCGCCGACCTATCAGACCGACCGGCGGTCGGGTCAGGAGAGGACCGGCGCCCCGACCGACGAGATGGGCAGCATGATCTCCGGCGTCCTGGGCGAGATCGACGACCGCTGGAGCGAAATCTTTCAGGCCAGCGGGCAGACCTACAAGGGCCCGCATATCGTGCTGTTCCGTAACGTCACCAATGGCGGACGCTGCGGCATGGCGCAATCGGCGATGGGGCCGTTCTATTGTCCGCCGGATCAGAAGATTTTCCTGGACACCGGATTCTTCCGCGAGGTCGAGACCCGC
>CAYVVB010000017.1:0-3433 GCA_964454955.1 uncultured Bradyrhizobium sp.
AGCGATTGTCCCAGAATGCGATCGCGTTTTCGGTCCAGCGGAAGCGGCACTGGAACAGCGGATTCTCCGCGTGCTGGTAAAGATAGCCAAGGATGGCGTCGCTCTCATCACGCGGCAGGCCGATGATGTGGCGGGTGAAGCCGCGATTGACATAAAGCGCCTTCTTGCCCGTCATCGGATGCGTGCGCACGACCGGGTGCTCGGCACTCGGATAGACCGGCCTGTCCGCGACGCCGTAGTTGGCGTAGAGCCCGCGGTAGGTGGATTCGCCGTCATGCAGCGCGGTCAGCCCGTGAAGATAGGTTTTCATGCGGTCCGACAGCGCCTCATAGGCGGCATACATGCTGGCGAACAGCGTATCGCCACCGCGCGGCGGACATTGCCTGATATAGAGGATCGAGCCCATCGGCGGCTCGAGATCGCAGGACACGTCCGAATGCCAGCCCTCCCCGTTGGCGCGCGGCGAATCCTTGTCAGCGTAAATCTTCATCAGCGCGGGATCCTCGCCCTCATGCGGCGCGGCGGGATGAATGTGCAATTCGCCGAACCTACGGCCGAACGCGAGATGCTGCTCGGGCGTGATGTGCTGGTCGCGGAAGAAGATGACGAGGTTTTCGGCGAGCGCGCGACGGATTTCGTCCATCTGGCGGTTGGAGCGGCCATCGTCGGCGACGACGCTGGCGATATCGACGCCGCCGATTTCCGCGCCGATGATCGGCGTGAGCTTTTCGACCGATATGGTCTCGTAGGGCTCGCTCTCACCGTCGCGATGTTTGTAGCGGGGCCCCTGCTTGGTGGATAGCGAGCTCATGGCGGCCCTCCGGCTTGCTTTTGCGGGCATGGTAGCCGGAGGATGGAGAAGCGCAACATATGCGCATTCGCGCGGGAAAAGCCGACCGGTTCGCGCGCAGCGCGGCCCGCGACTTTCTCCGGGGAAGCCTCCCTACTCCGCCGCGGTGACCGTGCTCTCGAGCGTCTTGGCACCCGAGCCGTAGCGTTGATCGATATAGTCGATCACCAGCGCCTTGAACTCCGCGGCGATGGTGGGGCCGCGCAGGGTACGGAACTTCTTGCCGTCGACGAAGACCGGCGCGGCCGGCGCTTCGCCGGTACCTGGCAGCGAGATGCCGATATTGGCATGCTTGGATTCGCCGGGGCCGTTGACGATGCAGCCCATCACCGCGACGTTGAGTGTTTCCACGCCGGGATATCTGGTTTTCCAGACCGGCATCTCGTCGCGAATGAAATCCTGAATGCTGCGCGCCAGCTCCTGGAACGTGGTGGAGGTGGTCCGGCCGCAGCCCGGGCAGGCCGCGACCAGCGGCACGAAGGTGCGGAAGCCCATGGTCTGCAACAATTCCTGCGCGACCTGAACCTCGAGGGTGCGATCGCCGCCCGGCTCGGGCGTCAGCGAAATGCGGATGGTGTCGCCGATGCCGCCCTGCAGCAGAATGCCGAGCGCGGCGGACGAGGCGACAATGCCCTTCGATCCCATGCCCGCTTCGGTCAGCCCCAGATGGATCGCGTAATCCGAACGGGCCGCGAGATCCTGATACACCGCGATCAGATCCTGCACCGCGGACACTTTCGCCGACAGGATGATGCGATTCCTGGGCATGCCCAGCTCTTCGGCGCGCTTGGCCGAGAGCAGCGCGGACTGCACCATCGCCTCGCGCGTCACCGCCCGCGCGTCACGCGGGGTGGCGGACGCCGCGTTTTCTTCCATCAGCTTGGTCAGGAGTTCCTGATCGAGCGAGCCCCAATTGGCACCGATGCGTACCGGCTTGCTGTTCTTGTTCGCGATTTCGATGATGTCGGCGAACTGCGTGTCACGCTTGTTCTTGAAGCCGACATTGCCCGGATTGATGCGGTATTTGTCCAGCGCCTCGGCGCAGGCCGGATATTCGGCGAGCAGCTTGTGACCGATGTAATGGAAGTCGCCAATCAGCGGCGTATCGATGCCGCGCTTGCGCAGGCCGTCGCGAATATGGGGGACGGCCGCTGCCGCCTCCTCCCGGTCGACCGTGATGCGCACCATTTCGGAGCCGGCGCGCGACAGCGCCGCGACCTGCTCCACCGTGCTCGCGATATCGGCGGTGTCGGTATTGGTCATCGACTGCACGACAATTGGCGCGCCGCCGCCGACCGCGACATGGCCGACCATCACTTGGGTGGTTTTGTGCCGCGGGCTGGGGCCGGCGACATCGGTTTCAGGCAGTTTTTCGGGCTTGTTCATGGGGCTTCGATATCAGGTTTTGGTGACATTCAGCAACGGATCAGCGGGAACCGCGACCGCCGGGCTCGGCCGGTTAACCAGAAAAAGTCCTGCAATAACAAGCAGGGCCGCAGCGCCGAAGGCCAGGGTCAGCGTGTCATGCATGATGAAATAACTAGCCACGACGCCAAACAAAGGGGTGACGAAGGTAAAAGCCGACAATTTACTAGCCGAATAGGCCCTCACCAGCGCGAACCAGATGGTGAACGTCGTTCCAACCACCCAGACCGCCTGGAACACCATGAGAGTAATTGCGAGTGGGCCAGGAGGATGAGTGATGGTTTCGCCGGAAACTAAGGCCGCCAGCCCCAAAATCGGGATCGACAACGCCACCTGGTAGCTAAGTGTCTTCTCCGGCGGCGCAAACCGCAGTTTCGTGCCCTTGGCGACCAGCGTAGTTGCGGCCCACATGGCTCCGCCCCCGACGATCATCAGATCGCCCAACAGCACCTTGACGTCGACATCGGCTTGAGGAACCCCGATCGCGAGCGCCACGCCGAGGAAGCTCAGGGCAAGTCCGCCCCATTGCGTCGTGCTCAGGCGCTCTCCGAGCATCTGATGGGAGCCGAAGGCCACGAAAAACGGTGCGGTGTAGAGAAATACCGCCGCGCGCGAGGCTGAGGTGAACCGCAGGCCCTGATAGACCAGCACGAATTCGATACCGAACATCAGGCCCGCCAGCAGGCCGGCCCATAGCGTGCCGTCACGCTCGAAGAATTTCACGCCGCGCAAGGAGCCGACCAGCAGCAGCACCGGCAAGGCGCCGGTCGATCGCAGCGCGGCCTGCAGCATCGGCGGAATCTCCGGAAGGACGAGCTTGACCGCGATCTGGTTGAAGCCCCAGGTGACGCACAACATCAGCATCAACGCGATGGCGCCCGGGCTGAGCGGGCGCCCGGCGGACGAAATCACTTCCTTGGAGGACATCTCTTTCCTGCTGGCGCTTGGGCGCCGCTGTTATTGTCGTTGCACGTCAGTTTTTTGAAGTTGCTTCATGCCGCCTTCTGGCAATGAGCGCAAAGGCCGGTGATCTCGAGGATCGACAATTTCGGCGCAAAACCCGACGCCCGCGCCGCAGCACCAAGGCTTTTGGCCACGGGCGCCGCGGGAACCTCGCCCACCGCGCCGCAGCGGTCGCAGATCAAGAACGCCACGATC
>CAYVVB010000018.1:0-1639 GCA_964454955.1 uncultured Bradyrhizobium sp.
TCCGTCCTTCGTGATGTCGGCCTCCTTCACCAACCAGACGCTGGCGCAGATCGAGCTGTTCGCCAACAACAAGGACGGCAAGTACGCAAAGAAGGTCTATGTGCTGCCGAAGACGCTGGACGAGAAGGTGGCGCGGCTGCATCTCGCCAAGATCGGCGTCAAGCTGACCGAACTGCGCAAGGACCAGGCGGACTATATCGGCGTCAAGCCGGAAGGCCCGTACAAGTCGGATCACTACCGGTACTGAGGCGCCAAAAAACAAGGACAATACTGAAGGCTCCGGAGCAATCCGGGGCCTTCTGCTTTTTTGCGGCCTTCGTTGACGCGGCCAATGTCCCGGCTCGCCGATTAACTGGCTGCATCAGGGATCGGACAATCCCGCCCGGGGGAGGACACCCGATGCAGAACGAACATTTCGACGTCCTGATTGTCGGCGCCGGCCTCTCCGGCATCGCGGCGGGCTATCATCTGCAGCAGAAGTGCCCGACCAAGAGATTTGCCATCCTGGAGGGCAGAGACAGCATCGGCGGCACCTGGGACCTTTTCCGCTATCCCGGCATCCGCTCCGACAGCGACATGTATACGCTCGGCTATTCGTTCAAGCCGTGGACCGAGCCGAAGGCGATCGCGGACGGCCCGCGTATTCTGAACTACGTGCGCGAGACCGCAGCCGAATACGGTATCGACAGGAAGATTCGTTTCGGGCATCGCGTCAAACGCGCGTCATGGTCGACGAGACAGGGCTGCTGGACGGTGGAGGCGGAGCGCGGAAGAGGCGAGGGTGCGACGCAGACCGTAACGCTCACCTGCAATTTCCTGTTCATGTGCTCCGGCTATTACAAATACGAAGAGGGCTATACGCCGGAGTTTGCAGGCGCCAGGGACTTTCTCGGCCTGATCGTGCATCCGCAGAAATGGCCTGAGCATCTCGACTACGCCGGCAAGCGAGTCGTCGTGATCGGTTCGGGCGCGACCGCGGTGACGCTGGTGCCGGAGATGGCCAGGACGGCGAAGCACGTGACGATGCTGCAACGCTCGCCGACCTACGTGGTATCGCGGCCTGCGCAGGATCGACTCGCCAATAAATTGCGGCAGCATCTGCCGCCAGGCCTCGCCTATCACCTCATCCGCTGGCGGAATGTGCTGTTCTCGATGTATTTCTTCCAGCTCAGCCGGCGCAAGCCCGCGCGCATCAAGGAGCTCATCCTGTCGGGCGTGCGCAGGGCGCTCGGGCCGGATTACGACGTCACGACGCATTTCACGCCGCGCTACAACCCCTGGGACCAGCGGCTGTGCCTGGTGCCCGATGGCGACCTGTTCAGGGCGATCCGCGAGAAGCGCGCGTCCGTCGCGACCTGCGAGATCGACACGTTCACCAGGAACGGCATCCGCCTGAAGGACGGCCGCGAGCTCGAGGCCGACATCATCGTCACCGCCACGGGGCTTGTCCTGCAGGTGCTCGGCGGCATGGAGGTGATGGTCGATGGCCGCAAGGTCGATTTCGCCAACGAGCTGACCTACAAGGGCATGATGTATTCCGACGTGCCCAATCTCGCCTCCGCCACCGGCTACACCAATGCGTCCTGGACGCTGAAATGCGATCTCACCTGCGAGTATGTTTGCCGGTTGATCAATTACA
>CAYVVB010000019.1:0-17703 GCA_964454955.1 uncultured Bradyrhizobium sp.
CCGGCGCCACGACCATCCACGGCTGAACCGGCAGGCGGCGATCGCCGCCCCGGCCTGGCACTCCTAGCATTCCCCGAACTCGTACTGGCCGCGCACCGCGCGGCCCGGCGTGCTCGTGCTGGAAAACCGGGTGCCGAAGGCGACCGTCGACGAATTGAAGCGCCGCGGCCACATCGTCGAAATCGGCCCCGACTGGTCGGAGGGACGCCTGACCGCAGCCTCGCGCCTCGGCCGCCGCCGCCGCGCTGCCGCCAACCCGCGCGGCATGCAGGGCTACGCCGCCGGACGCTGACAGGCTAAGGGCATGACCTGGTCGATCATCGCGAAGGACAATGCCAGAGGCGAGATCGGCATCGCGGTTGCGACAAGGTTTTTCGCGGCCGGCGCGCGCGTACCCCATATCGCAGCCGGCTTCGGCGGCGTCGCGACGCAGGCGCTGGTCAATCCCTATTACGGCATCGACGGTGTGAGGCTGCTGCGCGAGGGCAAGAGCCCGGAAGAGATCGTCCAAACCCTGATCGCCGCCGACAGCGGGCGCGAGAGCCGCCAGTTCCACATCCTGGATGCGAACGGACGGATCGCCGCGCATACCGGGCGCGACTGCGTCGACTGGTGCGGGCATGTCGGGGGCGACGGCTTTTCCATCGCCGGCAACATGCTCGCAGGCGCAGGCGTGCTGCACGACACCGCCAAAGCCTATGCGGCGAACCAAACCCTGCCCTTTGCCCGGCGCCTGATCACGGCGATGCGCGCCGGCGAAGCAGCGGGAGGCGACAAGAGGGGCAAGCAGTCGGCGGCGCTGCTGATCTACGAGAGCGAAGAATGGTCCGCACTCGACCTGCGCGTCGACGACCATCCCGATCCGCTCTGCGAACTCGAGCGGCTGGAGCACGTGAGCCGCGAGCGCTGGGTGCAGTTCCGGAAATTCCTGCCGACGCGCGACAATCCGGCTGGGATCACCGACCGCGCCATGATCGATGCCGCCATCGAAGCAGCCGACGCGGGCAAGTCATGACAGCACCGCTGATCGAAATCGAAGACCTGCGCGTCCTGTTTCATGGCGATGACGGCCGCACCACCCACGCGGTCGATGCGGTCGACCTGAGCCTTGCCCAGGGCGCCACGCTTGGCATCGTCGGCGAATCCGGCTGCGGCAAGAGCGTCACTTCGCTGGCGATCATGGGCCTGTTGCCGAAACGATCGACGGAGGTGTCCGGCGCGATCCGGTTCAACGGCCTCAATCTTCTGGAAACATCCGATGAAACCCTGCGCGACCTGCGCGGCAACCGGCTGGCGATGATCTTCCAGGAGCCGATGACCTCGCTCAACCCGAGCTTCACCGTCGGCGACCAGATCATCGAGACCATCTTGCGCCACCGCGGCGGGTCGCCCAGTTCGGCGCGCCAGCGCGCAATCGCGCTGCTGCGCCGCGTGCACATCCCTTCCCCCGAAAAGCGCATCGACGAATATCCGCACAAGCTCTCCGGCGGCATGCGCCAGCGCGTGATGATCGCGATGGCGCTTGCCTGCGATCCCAGGCTTCTGATCGCGGACGAGCCGACCACCGCGCTCGACGTCACGCTGCAGGCGCAGATCCTCGACCTGATGCGCGAGCTGAAGGCGGCAAGCGGCGCCGCAATCATCCTGATCACCCATGATCTTGGCGTGGTCGCCGAGGTCTGCGACGAGGTCGCGGTGATGTATGCCGGCGAGATCGTCGAGCGCGCCGCCGTCGACGACCTGTTTGCCTCGCCCCAGCATCCCTACACCGTCGGCCTGCTCGGCTCGATCCCCCGGCTCGGTCGCCGCGCCGATCATCTCGCCACCATCGAGGGCATGGTGCCGAACATGGCCAATCCGCCACCGGGTTGCCGCTTTGCGGCGCGCTGTCCTTTCGTCAGCGAAATCTGCACCAAGACGCCACCGCCGCTCGTTGAGGTAAGCCCCGGCCACGCCTCGCGCTGCATCAAGGCGCCGCTGGAAAGGCTGGTGTCGTGACCGCGCTGCTCGAAGCCGAAGGCCTGGTGAAGCATTTTCCGGCGGAGCGTTCGCTGTTCGGAAGGCCGACCGCTTTCGTCAGAGCTGTCGAAGACGTCAGCTTCAGCGTCAAGGCGGGCGAAACGCTGGCGCTGGTCGGCGAATCCGGCTGCGGCAAGTCCACGGTCAGCCGTCTGGTGCTGCGCCTGATCGAACCGGACGCCGGGCGCATCCGCTTCGAGGGGCGCGACCTGCGCGCGCTTGGCGCAAGGGAGCTGCGCGCATTCCGCAGCAAGGCCCAGCTGATTTTCCAGGACCCTTACGCCTCGCTCAACCCCCGCATGACCGTGGGTCAGATCCTGAGCGAACCGTTGGCGCTGCATGACCTCGTGCCGACCCCGGCCCGCCGCGAGCGGGTCGAGCAGCTCCTCCACCTGGTCGGGCTGGAGCCCCGCGCGGCGCGCCGCTACAGCCACGAATTTTCCGGCGGCCAGCGCCAGCGCATCGCGATCGCACGCGCGCTTGCCGTCGAGCCGAAGCTGATCATCTGCGACGAGCCGGTGTCCGCGCTCGATGTTTCGATCCGCTCGCAAGTGCTCAATCTCCTGCGCGACCTCCAGGACAGGCTGGGGCTCGCCTATATCTTCGTCTCGCACGACCTTGCCGTGGTCAGGCACATCGCCGACCGCGTCGCGGTGATGAATCTCGGCAAGATCGTCGAAACGGCGGAGACCAGCGCGCTGTTTGCTTCCCCGCGCCACCCTTACAGCCGCGCCCTGTTATCGGCCATTCCGGTGCCCAAGCCGCAGGCAAAGCGCAGCCGCCTTGTGCTGCAGGGGGAACTGCCGAGCGCGCTCAACCCGCCCCCGGGATGCCGTTTTCAGACCCGCTGCCCCCATGTCATCGACCGCTGCCGGCTGGAAGAGCCAAGGCTGCTCGCGGATGGCACGGGTCATGCAACCGCCTGTCACCGCTGGGCCGAATTGCCGCCGGCAGAGGCGATCCTGCCCGCCGACTGCGGTTTTTCGCCCTCCCTGGAGAAGCTTGTCGCCGCATTCAGCGGCAAGCAGACCGGGACCTGAGTGCGTGAGACTGAGGAGAGAGGCGATGAGAAGGCTGGGTTTGGCGGGGCTCGCAACAGCGCTGTACCTCACTTTCAATGCGGGTGCGCTCGCCGAAACCACGCTGCGGATCGGCATTGCGCAGGATCCGGACATCCTCGACCCGTCGATCAGCCGCACCTATGTCGGCCGCATCGTGTTCTCCGCGTTCTGCGACAAGCTTTTCGACATCGATGAAAAGCTCAACGTCGTACCCCAGCTCGCCCTCTCCTATGAGACCTCCGCGGACGGCAAGGCGATGACGATCAAGCTGCGGCCGGGCGTCAAATTCCATGACGGCGAACCGCTCGATGCCGAAGCGGCGAAATTCTCGATCGAACGCCACATGACGCTGCCGACTTCCTTCCGAAAGTCGGAGCTCGCGAGCGTCGATCATGTCGAGGTCGTCGATCCCCTGACCATCAAGCTCGTCTTGAAAATCCCGTTCGCGCCGTTGATCACCCAGCTCACCGACCGCGCCGGCATGATGGTCTCGCCCAAAGCGGCGAAGGAGGAAGGCGACAAGTTCGGCCTGCATCCGGTCTGCGCCGGCCCCTATAAATTCGTCGAGCGTGTGCAGCAGGACCGTATCGTGTTCGAGAAGTTCGCCGACTATTGGAACAAGGATAACGTCTTCATCGATCGCATCGTGTTCCAGCCGATCGTCGATGCCACCGTGCGGCTTGCCAATCTGAAATCCGGCAGCCTCGACCTGATCGAGCGCGTGCTTGCGACAGACATCAAGGATGTGCGCGCCGATCCGAACATCGCGATGTCGACCGCGCCGGAGCTCGGCTATCTCGGCCTCACCATCAACATCGCCAACGACAAGAAAAAGGGTCCGCTCAGCCAATCAGCGAAGGTGCGCCAGGCGCTTGATCTCTCCATCGATCGCGAGGCGCTCAACCAGGTGGTCTTCAACGGCGAATTCACGCCGGGCAACCAGTGGATCAGCCCCACCCATCCATACTATCAGAAGGCTTTTCCGGTCCCCAAGCGGGACGTCGAGAAGGCCAAGGCGCTGCTGAAGGAAGCGGGCGTCAGCCTGCCTGTCGCTGTCGACTACATGGTTCCCCTGGGAGCCGAGGAGCAAGCCGTCGCGCAGGTCGTGCAATCGATGGCGGCGGAAGCCGGCTTCGACCTGAAAATTCGCGCGATCGATTTTGCGACCTCCTTCAAGGAAGCGCAGGCCGGCAATTTCCAGGTTTTCCAGATACCCTGGAGCGGCCGGATCGATCCGGATGGAAATTCCTACGTCTTCCTGCACAGCGGCGCACCGCAAAACGACGGCGGCTACTCCAACCCGGAAGCCGACAAGCTGATGGAGGAGGCGCGCACCCTCGCCGATCCCGCCCAGCGCAAGGCGATCTATGAGAAGCTGACCAAGATCGTGCTCAATGACGAGCCGATCATCGTCCTCTACCACCGCACGATCATCATCGCGCACACCAAGAAGCTCGAAGGCTACAAACAGATGCCGGACGGGTTGGTGCGCGTGGTCGGGCTGAGGCTGAAGTGAGCATGCGCACACGCTACGACCGGCATGGGGGCGAGCGCACCCCATGCTGAACCTTGTTGCCCGCCGCCTCGTCCAACTCGTCCCGACACTGTTCTTCGTGTCGATCCTGATCTTCTCGCTGCAGCACCTCCTGCCCGGCGATCCCGCGCTCGCAATGGCTGGCGAAGAGCGTGATCCCGCCGTGATCGAGCAGATCCGCAGGCAGTACCGGCTCGACCAGCCGATTCCGGTGCAATATGCCTATTGGCTCAAGGGCGTTGTGTCGGGCGATCTCGGCCAGTCTCTGCGCATCAACGTTCCGGTGCGCGACCTGATCGCGCAAAAGCTGCCGGTGACCCTGCAACTCGGCGCGATGGCGATCATGATCGCTCTCTCGATCGGCATTCCCGCCGGAATCATCTCTGCGGTCAAGAAGGGTACAGCCTGGGATTATGGCGCGAACATCTTTGCGCTATGGGGCATTTCCACGCCGAACTTCTGGCTCGGCATCATGCTGATCTTCCTGTTCTCGATCAAGCTCGGCTGGCTTCCGGCCTCCGGCTACGCACCGTTGCTGGAGAACTGGCGCGCAAGCCTCGCCTCCACCATCATGCCGGCCTTCGTGCTCGGCAATGCAATCGCCGCGATCCTGATGCGGCATACGCGCAGCGCCATGCTGCAGGTGCTGGAAAGCGACTATGTGCGCACGGCGCGCGCCAAGGGCCTTTCCGAGCGTTCGGTGATCCTCAAGCACGCCATGCGCAACGCGCTCACGCCGGTGATCACGCTGGGCATGCTCGAACTCGGCACGCTGTTGTCGGGCGCCGTGCTGACGGAGCAGATTTTTTCCATTCCCGGTTTCGGCAAGCTCATCGTGGACGCCGTATTCAGCCGCGATTACGCCGTCGTCCAGGGCGTCGTGCTGGTGACGGCGACAATCTACATCATGCTGAACCTGATCGCCGACGTCGCCTACATTCTCGCCAATCCGCGGCTGAGGGGCTAGCCTATGAGCGATACCGCCCTCCCCGCGATCGCTGCTGCCGACCTGGCCGAAGAGCTGGAAAGCCCGGCGCGGCGCGCGCTGCGGCGGCTGTTCAGGCGCAAGGGCGCGGTCGCCGGCCTCGCCGTAGTTACGACCTTCATCCTCCTCGCCATCTTTGCGCCGCTGGTCTCGCCCTACGACCCGGTGGCGACCAGTTGGACGCTGGTGCGCAAGCCGCCGTCGACGCTGCACTGGTTCGGCACCGACGAACTTGGCCGCGATGTGCTCGCGCGGGTGATCTACGGCACGCGCGCTTCGATGCTTGCTGGCCTGATCTCGATCACCATCGCCATGTCGATCGGTGTGCCGTTCGGACTTGTGGCGGGCTATCGCGGCGGTTTCGCCGACGCACTGATCAGCCGGATCACCGACGCCATGCTGGCCTGTCCGTTCCTGATCCTGGCCATCGCGCTCGCCGCCTTCCTCGGGCCGAGCCTCGGCAACGCCATGATCGCCATCGGCGTCTCCGCCACCCCGGTGTTCATTCGCCTGACCCGCGGACAGGTGATGAGCGTGAAGGTCGAGGACTATGTCGAGGCCGCACGCGCCATGGGCAATCCGCCCTGGCGGATCGCGCTGGTGCACATCCTGCCCAACATCCTGCCGGCACTGCTGGTGCAGGCGACATTGTCGATTGCGGCTGCGATCATCGCGGAGGCGGCGCTGTCGTTCCTGGGACTCGGCCAGCAGCCGCCTGCGCCCTCCTGGGGCAGCATGCTCAACGCCGCCCAGCGCTTCCTCACCAATGCACCGTGGATGGCGATCTGGCCGGGACTTGCGATATTTCTGGTCGTGCTGTCGCTGAACCTCGTTGGCGATGGCCTCCGCGACGCGCTCGACCCAAGAGAGCGGTGAAGCGCGCTACCATTCCGCGCCGCCTCGAAGAGGCGAACCCGGAACCTCGAGATTCTCAGGTGCGCAATCGACCACCACAGTTCGGTGGCTTAGATCACCACCTCTCGGCACAGTTGATCAGGTCGGCTTGAGCTGCCGGCCGAGCTCGAGTTCGGCGATTTCCTTGTTCCGCGCGGATCCGGCCTGGGCGCGGTGATCGGTTGCGATCGCCACATAGACTGCCGGCAGCACGAACAGCGTGAACAGCGTGCCGATCGACATGCCCGCGACCACCACGAGGCCGATCGAGAACCGGCTGGCGGCGCCCGCGCCCGTTGCGGTCAACAACGGCAGCAGACCCGTCACCATCGCCGCGGTCGTCATCAGGATCGGACGAAGCCGGACCCGGGCCGCCATTTCGATCGCCGAGCGGCGGTCGAGTCCTTCCTTCAGCTGCAGTTCGTTTGCGAACTCGACCATCAGGATGCCGTGCTTGCTGATCAGCCCGACCAGCGTCAACAGCCCGACCTGGGTGTAGATGTTCATCGTCGCCATGCCGAAGAACAGCGGAATGAGCGCGCCGACGATCGCCATGGGAACGCTGATCATGATGACCAGCGGATCGCGCAGGCTTTCGAACTGTGCGGCCAGCACCAGGAAGATGATGATGAGCGCGAAGATGAAGGTGATCGCGAGCTGGTTGCCCTCCTGCACATATTGGCGGGAATCGGCGAGATAGTCATGGCTGAAACCGGCCGGCAGCTTGGCCGCCTCGCTCTCGAGGAAGTCCACGGCCTGGCCGACGGTGACGCCCGGCATCGGCACGGCCTGGAAGGTCGCGGAGTTGAGCTGGTTGTAGTGGGTCAGCGCGTTGGGGTCGGTTGCGGTCTCGATCGACACCACGGTCGAGAGCGGCAACTGCTGGCCTGTCGAGGTGGTCACGTAATAATCGCCGAGCGATTCCGGCGTCAGGCGCTTCTCGCGGGGCACCTGCGGGATCACCTGGTAGGATCGGCCTTCAAGGTTGAAGCGGTTGATATAGTTGCCGCCGAGCAGCGTGGCCAGCGCAGCGCCGACGTTCTGCATGGTGAGCCCGAGGTCGTTCGCCTTGGAGCGATCGATTTTGATCCGCACCACCGGCTGGTTGAATTCGAGATCGCTGTCGGTCACGATGAACAGACCGCTCTTGCGCGCGGCGTCCTTCAGCTTCGCCATCTGGTCGTAGACCGCCCGAAAGCCTTGCGTCGAGTTGATCACCAGTTGGACCGGCAGACCACCCGGGCCGCCCGGCAGCGGCGGCAGGTTGAAGGCAAAGGCGTTGACGCCTTCGATCTTCGACAGCTCCGCCTGCACCAGAGGCTTCAGCGCGATGGATGAGCGCTTCCGCTCATCCCACGGCTTGAGCAACATGCCGGCGATGCCGCCCTGCGGGCCGTTGATGCCGTTGAGGACGAAACGCAGATCGGTTTCGGGAAACTTCTGGAATGCCTTGTCGAGCTTGTCGCCGTAGTAATCCAGATAGTCGATGTTGGCGTATTTCGGCGCCTTGGTCACCGCGAACACGATGCCCTGGTCTTCCTCCGGCGCAAGCTCCTTCGAGGTGTGCAGATAGAGGAAACCGACGAGGCCCAGGATGGTGAGCGCGAACAGCGCGGTGACGGGGCGATAGTCGAGCGTGCGGTCGAGCCTGCGTCCGTACCAGCGCGTCATGGCGCCGAATACCCTGTTCACCAGCCTGGCGAAGCGTCCCTCCTCGGCGCTCTTCAAGAACACCGAGCACATCATCGGCGACAATGTCAGCGCGATCACGCCCGACACGATCACCGAGCCCGCGAGCGTGAAGGCGAATTCGCGGAACAGCGAGCCGGTCAGGCCGCCGAGGAAGCCGATCGGCGCGTAGACGGCGGCGAGCGTGATCGTCATCGAGATGACGGGGCCGACGATTTCCCGCGCGCCTTTCAGCGAGGCCTGTACCGGCGGCATGCCCTCTTCCAGGTGGCGGTGGATGTTCTCCACCACGACGATGGCGTCGTCGACCACGAGCCCGATCGCCAGCACCATCGCGAGCAGCGTCAACAGATTGAAGGAGAAGCCCATGATCAGCATCAGGCTGCAGACGCCGATCAGCGAGAGCGGGATGGTGACGACGGGAATGATCACCGACCTCAGCGAGGCCAGGAACAGGAAGATCACCACCACGACGATGATCACGGCTTCCCCGAGCGTTTTCTCCACCTCGTCGATCGACGATTGGATGAACTTGGTGGAATCAAAGGCCACCTTCATTCTCAGCGATGGCGGCAGATTGCGCTCGATCTCCGGGAACAGCGCGCGAACGCCTCGCACGATGTTCAGCGGGTTACCCTGCGGGGTCGCCTGCACGCCGATGAAGATCGCGTGCTCGCCGTTGAAAGCGACGCTGGCGTCCGTGCTCTGCGCCGCAAGTTCGACGGTTGCGATGTCCTCCATGCGCACGAAACCGCCATCCTTGGCCTTGACGATCATGCGCTTGAACTGATCGACGTTCTGCAGGTCGGTGTTGGCCGAGACGTTGGAGACGATGAAAAAGCCCTTGGCCTGGCCGGCCGCCGCCTGGAAATTGTTGGCGGCGATCGCGGCCGCTACGTCGGAAGCCGATACGCCGCGCCCGGCCATGCGCACCGGATCGAGCCACAGCCGCATCGCAAAGGTCTGGCCGCCCAGGATGTCGGCGGAAGCCACGCCGTCGACCGTGGACAGCACCGGCTGCACGACGCGCGTGAGATAATCGGAGATCGCGCTGCCCGTCATCGCTTCGCTGGAGAAGCCGATATACATCACGGCCGTTGTCTGGCCGGTGGTCTTGGTGACGATCGGGTCGTACGACTCCTTGGGAATCGGGTATTTGAACGAGTTCACCTTCGCCAGCACCTCGGTCAGCGCCTGGTTCGGATCGAAATTGAGCTTGATGTAGACCTGGATCGTCGAGGTGCCGAGCACCGAGGACGAGGTGATGTAGTCGACGCCCTCGGCGGAGGCGACCGCCTGCTCGATCGGGGTCGTGATGAAGCCCTGAATCAGGTCCGCCGATGCGCCGGGATAGGACGTCGTGATGTTGACGACCGTATTCGACAGCTTCGGATACTGCCGGATCGGCAGCACCGCGGCCGCGCGAAGGCCGATCAGCAGGATCAGCAGGCTGACCACGACCGACAATACCGGGCGCTTGATGAAGATATCGGTTAGGGCCATCGCGAGGGTTCTCGTTCTCTAAAATTCGGGCACGACCCGCAATGATGCGGGTCATGCTGCTCGTGCGCGTGTCTGTCGCGCGGCTCTAAAGCGCGATGGAATTGGCCATCGCGCTTTAGGTTTTTGGTTGACATGATCTTTTCGGAAAACCGCTACACACTTTTCCGGATCATGCCTAGTAACGCGGCGGCTGCGCCGGAATCGGCGGCGGCGGATCGGCCGAGATCGCAACCGCCGCGCCCGACTGCAGCTTGAGCTGGCCGACCGCGACGACCCGATCGCCCGCCTTCAGGCCTTTCAGGATTTCGGCACGGCCGTTGACCCGGTTGCCGGCCTGCACGAAGGTCCGCACTGCGGACAGGCTGGTCTTACCGTCATCAGCTTTCTTCTCGGTGATGAGGTAGACGGAGTCGCCGTACAGCGTGTAGTCGACGGCGGTCTCAGGAACTGTGACCACCGGCGGCTTCTCGGGCAGCACCACGGTGGTGGTGACGAACATGCCGGGCTTGAGGATACGATCCGGATTGGCGATCGTCGCCTGTACGCGGATGTTGCGGGTGTCGGTCGAGACCTGCGGCTCGATGGTCGTGATCTTGCCCTCGAAGGTACGGTCCGGATAGGCGTCCACGCCGAGGCGAACGATCTGGCCGACCTTGAGCTGTCCGCTATCCTTCTCCGGCACCGTGAAGTTGGCATAGAGTTCGGACAAATCCGTCAGCGAGACGATCGCCGTACCTGCGGTCAAATATTGCCCGACTTCGACATGGCGAACGCCGAGCTCGCCCTCGAACGGAGCGCGCACCAGCTTCTGCGAGATGATGGCTTCGGTCTTGGCGATACCGGCCATCGCCTGGTCATACGCCGCCTGGGCCTGGTCGACGGTCGCCTGCGGACCGAACTGGCGCGCCGCGAGCTGCTTGGCGCGGTCGAGCGACAATTGCGCCACCGTCGCCTGCGCCTTGAAGTTGGCGAGGTCGCCCTGGTCGGGCCCATCGAACAACTGCACCAGTGGCGTGCTCGCCGTCACATGCGCACCCGGCGTGAACAGAATGTCGGTGACGCGGCCGCTGACGTCGGAGGTGACGTTGACCTGATGCACGGCGGCCAGATCGCCGACCGCGGTGAGCAGGTTCGGCACCACTTCCGATTTCGCCTCGGCCACCGAGACGGTGATCGGCGGCGGCTTGTTGTTGGCGAAGAACTGCGCGATCATGTGGGCGCGGAAGGCGTTGAAGCCGACCAGACCGCCGACCAACAGCGCCAGGACCAGTCCGATGATGATGAACCAGCGGACCGTCCGCACCGGCCGGGGGCGCGGCTTCTCGTCAATCGGCTTGCCCGAGAGCTTGGGTTCGGTCGCGATATTCATGTCATGCACTTTCTGCAAGCGCCGACTGGGCCGGCGCCGGCGCCAATTGGCGATCCAAATGGTTGGCAATTGCGGCCTGGTTAAGTCCGATTCCCCTCAAGACAAACTCGCAAAGCTGGCGCTCGAGATCATTGGCATTGCCGTAGGCGAGGCATGGTGTGGCGGGAAGCCGCATCAGCGCCGCCGACAGCATGGTGTGATGGGCGAACCAGAACAGGTTCAGCGGCTCGGTCCCGATTCGCAGCGCATCGCCGGCGGCAATGGCGCGCTCCAGCGAAGCGACAAACATGGTTCCAATGAGCTTTTCAACCTTGGCATAGACCAGCCTGGCGAATTCGCCGTCGTCAAGCTGGCTTGTCACCATCAGGCGCAGCCGCTGCGCCTCTTCCCTGTCCGGCCCGTCCGTGATCTGCAGGAAGTGCTGGGCCATTTTCCGGACCATCTCGACCAGCGCCGCGGTCGATGGCTCCTGCCCGAGCAGATGGGCAAGCGCCGGATCGGCCTCGCATTCATCGGTCAGGATCTCCGCGTAGAGCGCGGATTTGGAGGGGAAGTGCTTGAACAGCAACGCTTCCGAAATGGCTGCCGCCGCCGCGACGCTCTTGGTCGTCGTGCCGGCAAAGCCGTGACGGGCAAAGCAACGCTTCGCAGCACCCAGAATCAGTTGGCGCCGCAGGTCGCTGGTCATGCGCAAACTGCTCATCTTGTGAGTAAGCACTCACCAACGCAAGAAGTCAAGTTTTGTGCTGCGCCGCAACGCAGCGTATCAAAATGATACGGCGGGAAACGAAGCTCTCAGATCGGCGAGAACCCCAGCGCGCCGCGAAGCCGGGTCAGTATGAACATACCGTCCCGATTCGGCAGCACACGCTCCAGACTGGCGCTATCGATCTTCACGCTGGCAAAGCGCGGTCCGGCAGAAACGTCCTGCATCGACGTCGCGAAGGCCTCCACTTCCGCCATGGTCGAAATGGCACGGCTGTCCGGTATCCCGCACGACTTGGCCACACCGACCAGATCGGCGGCGGAGGCCGTGTGGCTCGTCTGCCCGCCGGTCTCGCCGTAGCATTCGTTGTCGAGCACGAGGATGGAGAGGTTAGCCGGCTTCTGCACGCCGATGGTTGCAAGGCTCCCAATTCCCATCAGCATCTCGCCATCGCCTGTGATGACCAGCACGGGCAGCTTCGGTTGCGCCAGCGCCAGGCCAAGACCGATCATCGCAGCACCGCCCATGCCGCCCCACAGATAGAAGTTGCGAGCGTGATCGCCGGCGGCCGTGATGTCGTTCGTCGGAGCGCCCAATCCGCCGATCGCGATCGCCTCCTTGCGGTTCGTCAGCAACTTTTTGACGACTTCGCGCCGGTCCAGGAGATTTGCTTTGCTCATTTGGTGAAAACCTTGGCGCCGATCAGGCGCTGCGACAACAACACGGCCGTCGGCGTGAGAGCGTTGTAGGCCTGGCTTGCGGCGGCCTCGACCACCTCGCGCACTTCCGCCGGATTCGAAGCGCGCAGCACCTTGACGCCGGAGAGTTCCAGGACGCCTTGCGTGCTCGCTCCCATTGGCACCTGCCAGGGATTGAACTCGCCCCACTCGCCGCGCATGGTCACGAGCATCAGGAACGGAAAGCGGAAGATCTGGGTCAACGAGAGCATGTTGATGCAGTTGCCGACCCCGCTCGACTGCATCAAGAGCGCACCGCGCTGGCCGCCTGCCCAGGCTCCTGCCAACAGCGCGATGCCCTCTTCTTCGGTGGTCAGGGGGATGCCGCGCATGGTCTGCGAGGCGAGCACGCGCTGGATCAGCCGGGAATGCCCTGCATCGGGTACGTAGGGCACCTGGCGAACATCGAAGCGCTGCAATATCGCAAAGATGTCGTCCGGCCAGGAAGGGGTGATCTCGGCGGATGTATCGGCGCGGGCGTGCATTTTCATGTCCGGTCGGCTACCAGGAGCGGCGAAGGTGGAAGGTAGAGGACTGTAGCCTTCGCCGCGCTTCCTATCAAAGCGCAAAAACGGCATATAGCTCTGCAATAGATGGCTCTGCCGATAAAGAGTGTGACGGGATGAACGGAAACGCGCGAGACCTTGCGGCGAGCTTCGATCTCGAGAAGCTGACGCCGGAATTTTACATCGACCCCTATCCGACCTATCGTGCACTGCGGGAGAACGAGCCCGTCAAGCGGCTGCCCAACGGCTCCTATTTCCTGACGCGCTACGACGATCTCGTCGCCGCCTACAAGAACACCAAGGTGTTCTCTTCGGACAAGAAGAAGGAGTTTGCGCCGAAATACGGCTCCTCCCTGCTCTACGAGCATCACACCACAAGCCTCGTCTTCAACGATCCGCCCGCGCACACCATGGTGCGACGGCTGATCATGGGAGCGCTGTCGCCGCGGGCGATCGCTGAAATGGAACCGGCCCTGATCGCGCTGGTCGACCGGCTCCTCGACGCCATTGCGGCGAAAGGAAGCTTTGAGCTGATCGGCGATTTCGCCTCCGCCATCCCCGTCGAGGTGATCGGCAATCTGCTCGACGTACCCCATGAGGAGCGCGAACCCTTGCGCGACTGGTCGCTGGCGGTCCTCGGCGCGCTCGAACCCGTCATCAGCGCGGACGCTCTTGCGCGAGGCAACAAGGCAATCGCGGACTTCCTGCTCTACCTCGAAACGCTCGTCGCGCGCCGGCGCGCGAAGCCCGGCAACCCCGAACGCGATGTGCTGACGCGCCTGATTCAGGGCGAGCCCAATGGCGAACGGCTGAGCGAGAAGGAACTCCTGCACAATTGCATTTTCCTGCTCAATGCCGGGCATGAGACCACCACAAACCTGATCGGCAACGGCCTGGTGGCGCTGTTGGAGCACCCTGCACAAAGGCGGCGGCTTATCCAGAGCCCCGACCTGATCAAGACGGCGGTCGAGGAAATGCTTCGCTACGAAAGTTCGAACCAGCTCGGCAACCGCATGACCACCGAGCGCGTCGAGCTTGGCGGCGTGACGCTTGAAGCGGGCACCTCGGTAACGTTATGCATCGGCGCGGCCAACCGCGATCCCAAGCAATTCGAAGACCCCGAGACCTTCGACATCACGCGCGTGCAGAACCGCCATCTCGCCTTCGGCACCGGCGCGCATCAATGCGCCGGCATGGCGCTGGCCCGGCTCGAAGGTGCGATCGCCATCTCGCGCTTCCTGGCCCGCTTTCCGAACTATGCGTTCGCCGGCCAGCCGATCCGCGGCGGCCGCGTGCGCTTCCGTGGATTCCTGAGCGTGCCGTGCGTGGTGGAATAGACGCGCTACGGCTCGCGCGGCGTTCGCTCCAGAAACAGCGTGTGAACACCGCAGGTGGCGCTGCGCGCGCTCATGACCCGCGTCCCCGGCTTGCGGCCGGCGCGCACGTCCGAGACGTCGATCCCCGACGCCAGCAGCCGCGCGCGCGTGGAATCGATGTCGGCGACGCGCCAGCTCAACCCCCGTAATTTGTCGTGCGACTGATCGCCGCCGCTTGCACCCGGCCGGCGCACCAGCTCGACGATGAGATCGCCGCAGCGGAAGAACATCAACTGTCCCCAGTCCGGGTGCGTGCGGTCGAGCGCCAGGTCGAGCCCAAGGCGCGCGCCATAGAGCGCCGCCGCTCGCTCGGAATCCTCGGTCGAGATCACGACATGGTCGAGCCCGAGAACCGGCGTATCCGTGGTCGCGGCCGAGCGGGGGCGTTCGCCGTCAAGTTCAAGGAAGAACATCCGCACGCCCCCGGTCAGATCGGTCGCCGTGCGGGTACGCTTCCAGTGCAGCATGGCGCCCGACATGGAGTCGCGGCTTTCGACCTCGGCGACCGGTTCAGGCTTCAACGCGGTGCGTTCGAGCCTCCGGTGCATGGCGGCAATGTCGCGGGTGCGGAAGCAGATGCTGGCGAGCCCTTCGCCCGAGGCCTTGATCACGTCGCGGATGCGGTCGGCAGCGACGCTGAAGCCGTAGGGAGCCATCAATTCCAGGCTCATATTGTCGAGCGTGAACAGCACGCGCTCGGCGCCGTCGCCGCAGTTCTGCCACGAGGGCGCCCGGCCCAGCAGCCTCTCGTAAGCTATGGTCCCCGCCTTGACGTCCTCGAGCAGGACCACAATGTGATCAAGCCCAGTGATCACGGGAAAATCCGCGTGTCATCAGCCCACCCCCCGCAAGCCCGGAACCCGGACCGGCCGCAGCCGTTGGGAAACGACCCGGCATACCCACGATGCCTAGGGTTGGTCCTGAGCTCAAGCGACTTGAGCGGCTTTTGCGAATAATTTCGGCGTTTCACCTACATAACCGGTGCTAATCTGGGTCGCCGGCCGGGAACACCCATCAGGACGGAATCTTATGCAGGCCCTCTTCATCGGACAAACCTACATCGACGTCACCTTCATTACCGACCACGTGCCGACCGGCGATGAGAAACACGTGGCCGACGCCTACGCGGTCTCGTTCGGAGGCAACGCGGTCACCGCCGCGTTCTGCTGCGCCAAGCTCGGCATCGTGCCGGACCTCATCGCCACCGTCGCTAATGACTGGCTCGGGCGCATGTTCCAGGACATGAGCGCGAAGTACGGAATTTCCGTCCACCCGCGCAAGGTCAACTCGTCATCGCTGTCTTTCATCATGCCGAAGGACGGCAAGCGCGCGATCGTGCGCTGCCGCGACGACAAGCACATCCACCCCTTTCCCCTGCTCAATCTCGGCGGCTGCCGCGCACTGCATGTCGACGGCCACCAACCCGATGCCGCCATCCATTACGCCAAGTTGTGCCGCGAGGACGGCATCCTGACCTCGCTCGACGGCGGCGGGCTGCGCACCAACACCCATGAGCTGCTGCAGTACATCGATGTCGCGATCGTTGCCGAACGCCTGTGCGAGCAGATGGACCTGACGCCGGACAAGATGCTCACCTATCTGAAAGGCAGAGGTTGCCGGATCGGCGGGGTCACCATGGGTGAGAAGGGCTTGCTCTGGTATGACGAGGCCGGCGCGGTGCACGTGTTGCCCGCATTGCCGATCCCGCGCGATCGCGTGATCGACACCAACGGCGCCGGCGACGTCTTCCACGGCGCCTATATCTATTCCTATCTCGCCAATTCCAGCAAAAGCTGGCACGAACATTTCGATTTCGCGCGCGCGGCCGCGACCTACAAGATCCAGTGCCTCGGCAACGAGGCTGGTCTGCCGACGCTTGCGGATATCGAAAAGGTCAGGCAGGAGTTCGAGGTCAGAGTCTAGGGGCCAGGACATCAGCAGATGGGGCGCGTCTTCGTCGCCGGCAGCATCAACATGGATGTGGTGGCGACGGCGGAGCGCCATCCCCAGGTCGGCGAGACCGTCGCCGGACAGGCGATCCTGTATTTTCCCGGCGGCAAGGGCGCCAACCAGGCGGTCGCCGCCGCCAGGCTCGGCGCGGCGACGTCGCTGATCGGCTGCGTCGGCAAGGACGCCTTCGGCGCAGAGCTGAAGGCCTTCCTGCAGGCCCAGAACGTTGATGTGAGTCTCGTTGCCGAGACCGAGGCAGCCCACACGGGGACGGCGATCATCACGCTCGCCAACGCCGACAACACCATTGTCGTCATCCCCGGCGCCAATGGCATGATCAGCCCCGAGGACATTGCGCGGGCGCCACTCGCCGAGGGCGATGTCGCGATCAGCCAGTTCGAAATTCCACTACCGGCAATCAGGGCCTTCTTCCGGAACGCCCGCGCCGCGGGCGCGCTCACGATCCTCAATCCGGCACCGGCCCGCGTTTGCGATCAAGAGCTGCTTGATCTCGTCGATATCCTCGTGCTGAACGAGACCGAACTGGGTTTTCTTGCGCAGACCAGACTGCGCGAGGATGACGAGATTGCGCATATCGTCGAGGTGGCCGGGACGCTGCGCGCAGGCCTCGCACGGGTCATCTGCGTGACGCTCGGCAGCCGCGGCGCGGTGGTCATCGCGGGAGAGGAGCACCACGTTATCCCCGGCCGCGAGGTGAAGGCGATCGATACCACCGGCGCCGGCGATTGCTTCGTCGGTGCGCTGGCCGCGCAACTCGCGAGCGAGGCCACGCTCTACGATGCCCTGGTTTATGCGAACGCAGCCGCCTCGATCTGCGTACAGCGGATGGGCGCGGCGCCGTCGATGCCGGACGATGGAGAAGTGAGCAGCGTTATCGGTCCAGGCGACTAGACCGCCTGCGCCAGCGCCTTCTTCAGATCGAAATTTTGATCGGCCGCCTGGTCCGGTGCGATCGAGCGATCCATGCCGAGCAGCCGCCGGCCGAACATGTGGTCGCCTGCGCGGTTGATCGACTCGATGCCAAGAAGCTTGTCTCCCTTGTAGCAGAACGCCGAGAACGCCCCTTGTGACGGCTCGCCGCGCAGCACGACGCGATCATAGCCGGTGGTGAGACCCGCGATCTGCAGCTTGTCGTCACCCTGGTCGCTCCAAAACCAGGGCTGGCCATCATAAGGCTTGTCGTCGCCCGTCAGTCGCGCCGCCACGCAGCGCGCATGATCGGTGGCATTCTGTACGGACTCCAGCCGCAGCGAGCCGCCGAAGCGCGGACTTTCGAACAGCGCGCAGTCTCCGATCGCCGAGATGCCGGGATCGGAGGTCAGGAGATGCTCGTTGACGATGATGCCGGAGGCG
>CAYVVB010000020.1:0-2436 GCA_964454955.1 uncultured Bradyrhizobium sp.
GAAGTCGCTCGCGAGATAAGATTCCACATCCGCCCGCACCTGCTGTCGCAGACCCGCGGCATCGATCCCCGCCGCCTTGGCGCCGCGGACGCAATGCTCGCAGAAGCAGAGGCCGAGATGATTGTCGAGCCAGCGGTTCGACTTGATCAGCCCGAATTCGTGGTGGAAGCCGTGCATGTAGGGCATGAAGCCCGGCGTCTCGAGCGATACGCCGATGACAGGGTAGCTCTCCGTCACGTCCCTGCACAGCGCCAGGGCATATTCCCGCGCCTCGGGCGCTGACGGGCAAAGGCTGTAGACATACCGGTCGCCAAAGGCGTTTGCGACCGTCGCCTCGGGATAAGTCTGCCCCAGCCGCGTATTATGGAGGAGCACCATCCATGCGTTGATGGCGACGCCGCCCGCCTCGCTCAACTCGCGGAAGACATCACGCTCCGCGACCAGCGAATTGGCGACAGGCTTGATCCTGCCGTAGCGCTTCGCGTCCGTCCGGAAATAGACCGTCCCGTCCTCGGGAAAATAGACCTTGCCGCTCCGCCCATGCGGCCTGAGAAACTTGCCCGCGTGATAGGCGCCGGCAAGCGTGACCGTGTTCAGTGCACAGTCCTTCACCGCACCAATGAAATCGGCGAGCGGCTGCTCGGCGATGTCCCAGGCATAGGCGTAAAGTGCGCGGTAGGTCATGGCCGCTCGTGGCTGAGACGGCCGTCAGCGAGGTGGCGCATATGTTCGAAGACGCCCCCTTTTCTCGAACCGCGGCCTGAAGATTGCTTGCGAATGATGTTACAGAACAAAGGCGAGTTCAACACGCGAGCTGGGGAGAATGGACAGCGCCGCATTGCTTGAGCGTCTGGTGGCGTTTCCCACCGTCAGCTCCGTCTCCAACCTCGACTTCATCGATTTCGCGGAGGCTTGGCTGACCGAGCGCGGCTGGCGCGCCATGCGCATTCCGGATGCGGCCAGCACCAAGGCCAATCTTTTCGCGACGATCGGGCCAGACACCGGCGGCGGCATCCTGCTATCAGGCCATACCGACGTCGTCCCCGTCGAAGGCCAGGCCTGGACCAGCGATCCCTTCCGTGTTGTCCGCCGCGGCGACCGCCTCTTCGGCCGCGGTACCGCCGACATGAAAGGCTTCATTGCTTGCGCGCTGCACGCCGGCGATCTCGTCGCAGGGAGGAAACTTGCTCGCCCTCTCCACCTCGCTCTCTCCTATGACGAGGAGGTCGGCTGCATCGGCGTCCGGCCGATGATCGCACAGCTCGTCGAGCGGGGCATCCGCCCCGAGCTCGCGATCGTTGGCGAGCCGACGTCGATGAAGGTCGCGACCGGCCACAAGAGCAAGCGCGCCCTGCACGCCGTCTGCTGCGGCCGCGCCGCGCATTCGGCGCTCGCGCCGAAGGGCCTCAACGCTATCCACCTTGCCACCGACATGGTCGGTCATCTGCGCAAACGCCAGCAGGCCATTGCCGCGAGTAACGACACTGAATCGGGCTTCGAAGTGCCCTACACGACCATCCATGTTGGCAGGATCGCCGGTGGCGTCGCGCTCAACATAGTGCCCGACCACTGCACCCTGGATTTCGAGATACGCAGCATCGCCCGCGATGATCCCGATGCCATGGTCAAGGACATCGCGACCGATGCTGCCGAGCTCACGGCAGTGGCGCGCCGGCACGCGCCGGAGGCCGACATCCGCATCGAAGTCGTCTGGGGTTATCCGGGCCTTGCCACGCCGGCCAACAGTGCTGCCGTCCGCTGGCTCACCGGCATTGTCGGGGACAATTCGCTGATCAAGGTCGATTTCGGCACCGAGGGCGGGCTCTTCCACGATGCGCTGGGCGTGCCGGTCCTCGTCTGCGGGCCAGGCTCCATGGACCAGGGCCACAGGCCGGACGAATTTGTCAGCCTTGACCAGCTCGCCCGCTGCGACAGCATGATGGAGGGGGTCATCGACAGCCTTGCCGCGTAAGCATTTCAGGAATTCCGAAGCAGAAAGCAGGAAAGGAATATTTTGCTGAAGCACGCACGCTCCGGATTATTCCAACCAGAGCGCCGATCCCTTTGAGCCGGAATCCAGCCCATGATCCGCACCGGTGACGAATACCGCCAGTCCATCCGTGATGGCCGCGAGATTCACATCAACGGTGAGCGTGTGCGGGACGTCACCGCGCATCCGATGTTCAGGCCCATCGTCGACATCCGCGGGCGCATCTACGACATGCAGCACGAGCCCGGGACGCAGCCGCTCCTGACCAGCCTCGAAGGCAGCGAGCGGAACGCCGTCGGCAACAAGCTGCCCTACAGCCAGGATGACTGGTGGGAGAAGCGCCGCGCCACCGACACGGTCCTTGAAGCGGTCGGCGGCGTCGTCACCCGCGTTGGCGACGAGACCGTCGGCGAGATGTGGTCTCTGTTCGACGGGCAGGACGTGCT
>CAYVVB010000021.1:0-7234 GCA_964454955.1 uncultured Bradyrhizobium sp.
TCAGCGCCGGCAGTAAGGTGCCCGATTCGTCGAGACGCCCCTCCTGCACGAGGTTATCGACCAACTGGCGGCGGACGCGAATAGCCAGTGGATCTGCCGTGCCGCGCTTCGCCGCGACATCATGGATCAGAGAGCGCTCGATTTCCTCGGCTTCGCGCCACCGCCCCGCATCCTGGTAATCCTGAGCGGCATGCAGTTGAGCGAGAAAAACGGACTGCGAGTTGGCTTCGAAAATCTTCGGATGGCGGGCTTTGAGACTTTGCAGCGCCTGCAAGGTATGCGCAGAGTCCTGAGCGGCGGCGAAGAAGTTGGTCTTGTGCCGGTCAAGCATCGCACGCACATCCCAGAGCCGCACGTCGATCATGGGATCCGAAAATCGATGCCGTGCCGCCTGGGTTTCGGCCTTATCGAGCAGGGACTGAGCGCTCTCATACTGGTTCTCGTATGCGAGCGTTTGTGCAAGAAGCAAATCGTTGCTGACGGCCGTATCCGAAGTGACGCCAAACGCCGCATCGGCAATATCCTTGGCGTGCCGCAGCTCGGACTCCGCCAGCATGTACTCACCCAATGCGCGATAGGCCTCTCCGACCGTTTGATGCAGAACGATAGCGACTTGTGGAGACTGTGAGAAACGCGAGTCGATCTTGCCTGCGGCCTTCCCGACTGCCTCGAGCACCGTAATACGGCTGGCGCCCCCCGCATTGGGATTGGCGGCCGCGATCAAGTCGTTGTTGAGAAAATCGTCGACGGCCTGAGCGATATCGAATTGCCGCAGTGCTTCGTCGCGCGCCTTTACGGATAGATGGAAGAACCACAGGCTCAGCATCAGCCCGAATGACATGCTCATGCCGAGTGCGATCAGCCATGGACGCCGCGCGCGCGTACGCTGGAGCGCCGCCTGGACAGCCCTTTGCTGATTCTCCTTCGCAATTCCATCGCGTCGCTGCTCATGCCGTGCGGCCAGATTGCGCAGACGCTCGGCCAAGTCCTTGGCGGACGAAAGCCGATGCACCGGGTCACCGCTCGCTGCATCGGTAATATCCTGGCGCAGTAACTCATCGCTGATTTCGTTTTCCCACTTCGGCGCCATTGGCCGCCGCAATTCGCCGACGACGAGCTGATAAAGGATGACTCCGAGCGCATAAATATCCGACTGCACGGTTGGCGAGTGACCCTGCAGCAATTCAGGCGGAAGGTATATCGGCGTACCCGAGACCAGCGCTTCTTCGGTACCGTGACCCTGGGTGAAACCCATCCGCAGCGCATCGAGTTGTGCCAGTCGCGTGGGGTCGGCGAATCCGCCGCTGCCGAAATCCGTCAATCGAATCGTCCACCCACCGCCTTGATTTTTGTCGACCAGGACATTGGCGGGCTTGAGATCCTTGTGCAGAACGCCGACCGAGTGTGCGGCGGCGACGGCTTCCGCCATCTGAATCATCAAATCGAGACGCGTAGACAGGGATACATTGGCAAGCCCTCCCTGCTCTTCGGCCCATTGCGGTAGGCTGATGCCTCCGTATTCGCACTCAATGAAAAAGGGCGGTTCCTCGAAACTCCAGTCGAGGACACGCACGATGTCCGTCCTGCTTTCCAACGAGGTCTCGATCAGCCTGGAAAGGGTGGCTTCGCGCTTGATGGACGATAAACGGCGCCCATCGCGGCTGAATTTAAAGACGCGCCGCTCGCCGCTGATAACGTGCTGTCCCAGCCACACCTCGCTCTCGGCCGCCGGTGCCAGCGGCTGTAAGAGTTTCCACGATGGTCGGCGGGGAACATCGTCGCCCGCGGCGAATGTCGAGGGCAGCGGCTTCGCGCGCGGAAATTCCTGACGCCTGACGGCGGCAGCCAGACGATAACCGACCCGGTGCACCGTCACGATTACTTTCTGTCCCTCATCGCCAAGCGCCTTGCGCAGCTTGGCAATCGCATTACTCAACGCATTCTCGCTGAGATGGGGATGCCCCCTCACGGCATGAAGCAGTTCTTCGCGGGTTACGGTCTCGCCGGCGTGGCGCAGGAGATACATCAGAATATCCAGCGGTCGCGGTTCCAGCTCGGCCAAGGCTCCATCGACACGAAGCTCCCACTTCAACTCGTCGAATTGCGCATTTCCGAATAACCACAAGGCGGGCGGAATGTCGTCGACGGCCGCATTATTAACTTCGGAAATCATAAGGTTACGCGCAACCACTCTTCCGTGGGAAATCCGTGAGAACTCTCCTGGTCGACATCTGTTAACATCCGCGCCCTCCAGGGATTTGGTCAGGAGTCTGATGGACCAGCAACGTCCTATTTTATCTTAATTGCAGGTAGTTATGGTGCAGTGTGCCGAACAATAGCTTCCGGGGTGCGCCCAGGTCCGGATCTGCGGACCTCAGTCCGCGGACACCCGCAGCCGGGCCCGTTGCTCTCTATTCGCCGCTCTGCGGCCGAAATGGCCTCCGGCAGCGAGCGAGGACTGAACGGCCTCGCCGCATCCAGCATTTCTCCCAATACCGCTGACGGCTCATGTCCAAGTTCTCGATCACCTACCCATACTTCATTGTGGTTTGCTGCCTGATCACAGCGGTGATCGGGCTTACGAGCTTGGCGAGAATGCCGGTCGATCTCTTTCCCGAGGTCAAAATCCCCATCGTCGTTGTCGCCACTTTCTATAACGGCATGCCGCCGGAAGAGGTGGAAAACAAGATCACAGGGCCGTTCGAGCGTTTTTTCACACTGGGTTCGGGCATCGACCATATCGAGTCCCGTTCGCTCCCCGGCGTAAGTCTGATCAAAATCTTTTTTCAGCCCGGAACCTCGTCCAGCGAAGCACTCGCAACCGTATCGAATCTGGCGATGGCGGACCTGCGCCGTCTTCCGCCGGGAACCTTGCCGCCGGTCATCCTCAAGTTCGATGCGTCCAGCATGCCGGTTTGCCTGATCACGCTGAAGGGCGACGGACTCACCGAAGCCAAACTGCGCGATCTGGGCCAGTACGACGTGCGCAATCAGGTCGCCAATGTTCCCGGCGCATCGGTACCCATGCCTTTTGGCGGCAAATATCGCCAGATCATGGTCTATGTCGATCCGCTCAAGCTGCAGGCCCGCCAGCTCAGCGTCATGGACGTTGTGCGGGCGGTCAATGACTCGAACCTGATCCTGCCTGCCGGCGATGTCGTCATCGGGCCCTATGACTACTCGCTGTATACGAACAGCCAGGTCGATAGCATGGGAGATCTGAACAAGATTCCCTTGAAATCGGTCGATGGCGGCCCGGTGTTGATCGGCGACGTCGGACAAGCCAAAGACGCGTCGGCCATCCAGACCAGCCTCGTGCGTATCGACGGCCAGCGCTCGGTCTATGTGCCCGTCCTCAAGCAGGGTGGCGACGCCAATACCATCGCTGTCGTCGATGGCATTCGCCATGCCGTGGCGAATCTGGTCGACATTCCAAAGCAATTGGTGACGAAGGTCGTCTTTGACCAGTCGGTATTCGTCAAGTCGGCGATCAAGAATCTGATTCACGAGGGCGCCATCGGTATGCTGCTGACCGGCCTCATGATTCTCATCTTCCTCGGCAATTTCAAAGCCACGCTCGCGGTCTTCCTGTCCATTCCACTGTCGGCCCTGGCCACTTTCTTTGTGCTGTCCCTGGGCGACAGCACCGTCAATACGATGGTGCTCGGCGGACTGGCACTGGCATTTTCCCGCCTCATCGACAACTCCGTCGTGGTGCTGGAAAACATTTTCCGCCACATGGAGCTGGGCAAGGAGCCCGTCGAGGCGGCGGAAGTGGGGGGCAAGGAGGTGGCGCTGCCGGTACTTGCCTCCACGCTCACGACCGCCATCGTCTTCTTCCCTGTTACGTTGCTGTTTGGCGTCAGCAAATTCCTGTTTTCGGCAATGGCACTGGCGGTGGTGATTTCGCTGTTCGCGTCCTACGTAGTGGCCATGACAGTGGTACCGCTGTTCTGTGCCAAGCTGATCAAATCGAAGGACGTGCTTCATCACGATCAGGCCGGCGATATTGCGGACCATGAGGATGTATTCGCCGAGGCCATGGACGAATTACACGTGGATCATGCGCCACAGCCGGCACACGGGCCGGCGAGCTGGATGCCCCGCTTCAATATCTGGTTCAACACCGGCTTCCACAAATTCCTCAAGCGCTACCACGACAGCCTCCTGCTGGCGATGGCAAGGCCGGCGCGGGCACTCACGCTGATTCTGGGTGTGGCGATTCTGCTGCTGGGGCTGTTTCCGGCGATGGGATTTTCCTACTTCCCGCGCACCGATCCCGGTCAGTTCCTGATCAACGTCAAAGCTCCTACGGGCACCGAAGCGCTGCGCACCGAAAAGCTCGTGGCGCAGATCGAGGATATCGTGCGCAAGGTGGTACAGCCGCAGGACTTGGACATGATTCTGTCCAACATCGGCGCCACACCCGGATTCTCTTCGCTTTATACACCGAACTCCGCGTCCCACACTGCGTTCGTCCAGGTCGGCTTGAAGCAGGGACACGAAGTTTCCAGCTATGACTACATGGACCGCGTGCGCAAGGAATTGCACAGGGAATTGCCGCAAGTACAGAGCTATTTTCAATCGGGCGGTCTTGTCGATGCCGTCTTGAATCTCGGTCTGCCGACGCCGATCGACGTGCAAGTCACCGGCAGCAAGCTCGAGCAAGTGCACGACGTGGCGATGGAGCTCTCCGACAAGATCCACGCCCTGTCCGGTGTCGCGGACACACTCGTACCGCAAGATATCGACGCTCCGTCACTGCAAATTAACATTGATCGCGTAAAAGCGGCGGAACTGGGGCTGTCCGAGAAGGAGGTCGTTTCCAATGTGATCACCGCCCTCAACTCCAACGCGATGATCGCTCCCGGCTACTGGATCGACCCCAAAAGCGGCAATGCCTATCTCCTGACGGTGCAATACAACGAGAATCAAGTCAGGAATCAGATCGATCTCAAGCAGATTCCGCTGCGCTCCAAAGATGGGCGCTACGACACCACGCTGGACGACGTGGCAAGTCTGACGCCGATTCTGGCGCCGACCGAGATCGATCATTACCAGCTGCGGAAAGTGGTCGATGTCTATGTCGCCACATCGAAGGAGGATTTGTCGCGCATCGAAAGCGCGGTCAAGGACATCGTCGCGCACACCAAACTTCCCGAAGGCGTACGCATACATTTGCGCGGATCGGTGCAGAGTATGAATGCGTCATTCAACAGCTTCGCCGTCGGCTTGATTCTATCCACCCTGCTCGTGTATCTGGTCCTTGTCGCCCAGTTCGCATCCTTCAAGGATCCACTGCTGATTCTGCTGGCGATACCGACGGGCCTTACCGGCGTCGTGGTGACGCTGTTCATCACCGGCACCACCTTGAACGTCATGTCGCTGATGGGCGTCGTCATGATGGTGGGGATCGTGGTATCGAACAGCATTCTGATCGTGGAATTCACGCGGCGGCTGATCCGCGACGGCATGCCCTTGAAAGAAGCCGTAATCGAGGCCTGCCAGGCGCGTTTGCGGCCGATTCTGATGACCTCGCTGGCGACGATCATCGGCCTGATTCCAATGGCACTGAAGCTGGGGGAAGGCAGCGAAGCGTATGCGCCGCTGGCCCGGGCGATCGTCGGCGGTCTCACCGTTTCCGTCGCCACCACGATATTCGTCGTACCGCTCGCCTATTTCATGGCTTATCGGAACAAGGTGCCGGCATGAGAATCGGGAAGAGCACTGTAACGATATTGAACCGCGCGCTTGCTGCGGCCATCACGATCTGCTGCATTCCGACTCATGCAGCGCAGGCAGACGGAACCACGCTGACCCTGGACGACGCCAAGCGGCTTGCATTGGAGAACAGCCCGGTGCTGCGTGCCGAATCCGAGAACGTAGGAGTCGCACAATCCGTCGTGACCGAAGCCCGGGCCAATTACCTGCCCGCGATATCCACCAACATCACCGCCGCGGGAGCAAAGTCTTACGGAACCCGCAACGACGCCATCGCCGCCTCGACGCTTCAACCGCGTGTGACCGCAGGCCCGCTCAACGCGTCCACGGTGCTCGACCGTGCCGCCGCCGGCGTCACGGTAAGCCAGTTGCTCACCGATTTCGGCCGGACCGGCAATCTCGTGGAGGGCGCCCAAGCCTCGCTCAGCGCCGCGCAAAACAGCCTGGAGGACCGGCGCCAGCGAGTGCTTCTGCAAGTCACCGAAGACTATTATCGCGCGCTCGAAGCGCAGTCGACATTGCAGGTCACACGCAAAACGCTGGACGATCGAAAAGCATTGTTCGACCAGATTTCGCTTTTGCAGAAGAACAAGCTGCGGTCGGAGCTTGATGTGAATTTCTCCGGCGTGAACTTGGAACAGGCGAAGCTGCTGGTTCTCGAAGCGCAGAACGCCGTCGACGCATCCATCGCGCAGCTCGCCGATACCATCGGTTTGCAGAAGGCGCAGTTTTCCAGCCTGGCCGACGACGACGCAGCCGTGCAAGCGCCTGCCGCCGATGCCGATCCGCTGGTTCAGGAAGCATTGTCGGATCGTCCGGAACTGAAGAGTCTGCACGATCAGGTATTGGCCGCGGAGAAAAATGCCAAGGCCGAACGTGCCCTCTCGTATCCGGTGTTAAGCGCCGTGGGCGCCGCCGGCACGACACCGTATGGCGACGATCGCATTGGCGAAAACTACGCTGCCGGCGGCGTCAACTTGAACATTCCGGTGTTCGAAGGCGGCCGCTTGAACGCTCAATACCGCGAAGCCGTGTTCAAAGCCCATCAGGCCCAGGATGTACTGAACGGCGCAGAGATCGGCATTGCCCGCGACGTGCGCGTTGCGTGGCTCAACGCAACCGCCGGATATAAAAGCCTCGATGTTTCCGAGAAACTGCGTGCCACGGCCGATAGCGCCCTTGAACTGGCCGAATCCCGCTACCATCTGGGGCTGAGTTCGATCGTCGAACTGAACGCGGCCCAATTAAACGCGATTGATGCCGATATCTCCGCCATCAGGGCACGTTACGAATACAAAATTGCGCAAGCCCGGCTGTCGTTTCAGCTGGGGAAACTATAGTGGACCCAAAGCTATGAACCCGATGACCCGCACTCGATCGAAAGGGATTCCGATACGGAGGATTGCCCTGTCCAGCGGCCTCGTGGTGGCTCTCGCCAGCCTGGCCTTCCTGGCCCGAGCGAACCTTCTGAAAAACACGCCGGAAGAAGCGCTGACCACGCAGCCCCTGCCTG
>CAYVVB010000022.1:0-19512 GCA_964454955.1 uncultured Bradyrhizobium sp.
TTTTCGAGCTGGGCGCGGTTCATCACGGGAGGAAAGCGCATCACCTCGGTGTTTCGCTCGCGGTGCCGCGTGATCAGGGCGGCGAGCCGTTCGACCACATCCTCATAGAGGGCGGTACGGGCATAGACGCCGTCGGTGCCCATCCGGTGGAACAGGACATCGGCGAGGTGATCCAGCGGATCGGCCGCTTGCGGCGCGAACTCGGGCGAATCGGTGTGGGCGGGTGCGTTCATGTCTGGACTTTCTGGGTTAGCCGAAACGGTTTCAGTCGCGCAGCGCGGCGGGCACGCCGCTCATCAGGCTGGCGGTCGCGGTATTGGCGAGGATGCGGTCATTGTTGATCATGATCGGCGCGGACAGCGCGTCGCGCAGATGGCGGCCGACGGAGAACTCGCCGTCATTGCGATAGCCGGCGAGCCCGCAGGCGCGCATCGCGTGCATCACGGTCTCGACCGCCAGCTCCGAGGCCTGCACCTTCAGGAGGTTGATCGCAGACTGGAAGTCGAGCGAGGCGAGCGCGCGCTCGTCATATTCACGAGCGGCGTAGTCGTCGAGATTGGTTGCGATCATGGCACGCAGCCTGGCAAGCGACATCTTCGCGGCCGTGTAGTGGGCTGCAGCCGGCGGCATCTGGCCACCCGCGCCCCGTGCGGCCTTCCGGATGAAACGCTGCGCACGCTCCACCGCTGCCGCCGCGATGCCGGCCCAGGCCGAGGACCAGGTGAGATGCGCGACCGGCATCATGGTCTGGGTATGAATCTTCTCGTAAGCCTCCGGGAAAACCATCTCGGCGGGGCCCTTGATCTTCAGCTCGAAGCCGGCGCTGCAGGTGCCGCGCATGCCAAGCGTCTCCCAACCCTGCGTGTGCTTGAGCGTGTAGTGGTCCTTGGTCAGGGCGAGCAGCACCTGGTCGGAGGAGGTTGCGTCGTTGGCGCGGCGCGCGATGGTGACGATGCCGTCGGCCTCGGCGCCGTAGGAAATAACAGTGGCGTCACGGACAAGCGTGATCTCGGTCGCGTTCCGCTCGACGGCGGCGGCGCTGCTGCGGATGTTGCCGCCGTTCTGGCCCTCGGTGGTCGAGGATGCCAGCAGCAATTGTTCGGCTGCGACCCGCCGCATCAAGTCTTCATGGAAGCGGCTGCCGGTGCCGTGCCTGACCAGGCAGGCGACCTTGGTCTGGTGCATGGCGAAGATCATCGCAGCCGACGCGCAGGCGCGCCCCAGCGCATAGCAGACCTCGGTCACGTCGTGGATTGAGGCACCGAAGCCGCCGAACTCGACGGGGATCATCATGCCCAGCAGCTTCTGCTCGCGTGCTGCATCCATCGCGGCTTCGGGAAAGCGCGCTGTCTGATCGACCGCCTCCGCCTCCGCCTCCGCCGCCGCGGCAACGGCCGCCGTACGCTGCCGGAATAGCGAGCCGCGATCGATCAGCAAGCGTTCGTCGCGCTGATCCGCAGCAGGCCTGTCGAAGGTGGCTTCCTGGAAGTTCATGACTGACCTCTGGTCTAACAATTTCTGAAATTCGTGCCGAGCTGCCCGGCGAGCATTCGCGGTGCGCGATTGAGACCGGAGGCTATGAATTTAATTCAAATGCGTCGATGCGATTCAGGGTAAATGACTGCATTTCGGGATCGACGGTTAACCGTTCATGCTTCGACCGCGAAGAAATTGGTGAAGTCGCATTAGCCTTAAATGCAGAAGCTCCCTTTGATCAGAATGGCGCGGTCTGTTTGTTGAGAAATCGTCGCTATGGCTGCACCGCGCCCAGTCGCAGGGCTGCGCATGAATTTTCAGGCAGGTAAGGATTAGGAATGCAAAGCTTTGAAGCCGACGTTCGTAGCCGGATCGTCGCCCTGGTGAAAGCGATTCTCGAACAGAACTCGCTGCCCGCCGAAGTCGCCCCCCACGCAAAGCTCGTCGATGCCGGGTTGACCTCGATGGACATGGTCAATCTGATGCTGTCGGTGGAAGCGCAATTCGATTTCACCATTCCGCAGGCGGACATCACGCCGGAGAATTTCCAGTCGATCGAGACGTTGCAGCGGATGATCATGAGCCAGCTGCAGCCGAAGGCGGCGTAATTCTTCGTCATTCCGGGGCGATGCGAAGCATCGAACTGTGGTGCGCAATTGCGCACCTGAGAATCTCGATCCACAACCTCCAGATTCCGGGTTTGCTTGCTCACGCGAGCGCCCCGGAATGACGGGATGCAAATCGTCGCCCCGGTTGAAAATCTCCGCTAGAGTAGCTCGACGACGGCTAGCGGAGAGATCATGACAAAAGCAGTGCTTGGCATTATCGGCGGTTCGGGCATTTACGACCTGCCGGGTCTGGAAGATGCTCGCGACGAGGCGATCAGGAGCCCGTGGGGCGAGCCGTCATCCGCCGTACGCCGAGGCACCATTGCCGGGCTGCCGATCGTGTTCCTGCCGCGGCATGACAAGGGGCACCGGCTGTCGCCCTCCGACATCAACTACCGCGCCAATATAGACGTGCTCAAGCGAGCGGGCGTCACCGATCTGATCTCGTTATCGGCCTGCGGCTCTTTCAAGGAGGAATTGCCGCCGGGAACCTTTGTGCTGGTCGATCAGTTCGTCGACCGCACCTACAAGCGGGAGAGCTCGTTCTTCGGCAGGGGCTGCGTGGCGCATGTATCGATGGCGCATCCGGTATCGCCGCGGCTGCGCATTCACCTGGCCTCCGCCGCCGAAGCCGAGGGCATCGCAATTGCGCGCGGCGGCACCTATGTCTGCATGGAAGGTCCCCAGTTCTCGACCTACGCCGAGAGCATGACTTACAAGGGTCTCGGCTATTCCGTGATCGGCATGACCAACATGCCCGAGGCCAAGCTCGCCCGCGAGGCGGAAATCTGTTACGCTACCGTCGCCATGGTGACAGACTTCGATTGCTGGCATCCGGACCACGATGCCGTCACCGTGCAGGACATCATCCGGGTGTTGAACTCGAACGCCGACAAGGCAAAGGCGCTGGTGGCGCGGCTTGCCAGGGGTTTTCCAGCGGAGCACGAGCCGTGCCCGATCGGCTCCGACCGCGGGCTCGACACCGCGCTGATCACCGCGCCGGAAGCACGTGATCCCGAGCTCTTGAAGAAGCTCGACGCCGTGGCGGGGCGGGTGCTCGGGCTTGAACCCGCAACAGAGATTGGCGTGCCATGAAGGTTGACGGCAGGTATTATCGCAGCATCTGGCTCGATGCGGACGGCTGGTCGGTCGATGCGATCGATCAGCGGCGGCTGCCGCATGAATTCGGGGTGGCGCGGCTGACGAACTGCGCCGAGGCGGCGGAAGCGATCCGCTCGATGCTGGTGCGGGGCGCGCCGCTGATCGGCGCCACCGCCGCTTTCGGCATGGCGCTGGCCATGCGGGAAGACGCGTCCAATGCCGCGATCGACCGCGCCTATCAGACCCTGGTCGCCACCAGGCCGACCGCGATCAATCTGAAATGGGCGCTCGACGAAATGTGTGCGGCGTTGCGGCCGCATGATCCATCGGCGCGCGCGGATGCGGCTTATGCCCGTGCTGACGAGATCGCTGAAGAAGATGTCTCGATCAACCTGGGCATTGCGCAAAACGGGCTTCCGCTGATCGATGCGATCGCATCCAGGAAGAAGCCGGGCGAGCCGGTCAATGTGCTGACTCATTGTAATGCCGGCTGGCTTGCGACCGTCGATTGGGGCACGGCAACCGCGCCGATTTATCTCGCGCATGATCGCGGGCGGAAAATCCATGTCTGGGTCGATGAGACGCGCCCTCGCAATCAGGGCGCTTCGCTTACCGCCTGGGAGCTCGGCCACCACGGCGTGCCGCACACCGTCATTGCCGACAACACCGGCGGCCACCTGATGCAGCATGGGATGGTGGATCTCGTCATCGTCGGCACCGACCGTGTCGCTGCCAATGGGGACGTCTGCAACAAGATCGGAACCTATCTGAAGGCGCTGGCAGCCTTCGACAATGGCGTGCCGTTTTACGTCGCGCTGCCGTCGCCGACCATCGATTTCAATATCAGCGATGGCCGGCAGGTGCCGATCGAGCAGCGCAGCGGCGAGGAGGTCGCGACCATGACCGGGCGCACTGCCGACGGGCGGATCGAGACGGTGCGGATCGTGCCGGACGGCTCGCCGGTCGCCAATTACGCGTTCGACGTGACGCCCGCGCGCCTGGTGACAGGCCTGATCACCGAGCGCGGCGTGCTGAAGGCGGACCGCGCCGCGCTGTCAGCGGCGTTTCCGGAGCGGATGGCGCGCGCGGCGGAGTAGCGGCGGTTCCGTCGTCCTTCGAGACGCCGCGCGATGCGCGGCTCCTCAGGATGACGGGAAAACTCTCGTGCGCGGGGTCTACCCCAGCTTCAGCCCCGTCGCCGCCTCGAGTTCGGCGATCGCCTGCGCGGCGCTTGCCACCTTGATCGTCGTCATGCCCATGTCGCGTGCGGGTTTCAGATTGACCCCGAGATCGTCGAGATAGACGCAGTCTTTCGGATCGACCTCCAGCGCCTCGACCATCATCTGGTAGATACGCGGATCAGGTTTGCGCAGGCCGATCTTGGCGGATTCGATCACGTGATCGAACAGTGCCATCACCTCCGCGATGTACAGTCCTCGGCCGCCGGCGCTACCGATCGCGTTCGCCGGCAGATTGTTGGTGATGCAGCCGGTCTTGAACGTGGCGTTGACGCGCTTCAAGGCTTCGACCATCTCGGGCCGCAGATCGCCGACGAGCAGCGGCAGAACGTCACGCCCGCGGACTTCCGCGCCCAGCGCTGCCGATTCCGCGGCGAATAGCGCATCGAACGCCTCGATGTCGACTTCAGCGCGCTCGAATTTGGCCCATGCATTTTCCAGGTGATTGGCGGCATTGGTGCGCCGGATGATGTCCAGGGGCAGCCCGCGCTCGCGCTCGAACCGTGCGAACGCCTCGAAGGGCGAGGTGGTGAGCACTCCGCCGAAATCCCAGATCACCGCCTCGACCATCAGATCCTCTGCCGCTTTCAAACGCCGTTTCAAACGCGACAACACGCGCTCATGCAGGAGGCCAGTGTAGCCACGCTTGGCGCCGGCGCATCGACCGATTATGGGTGAGATACATGAAAAGTCTTGCACCACTTGCGGCAGCTTTCGTGCTGCTGACGTCGCCCGCCCATGCCATCGTCGGCGGTGCGGCGCCGTCGAAGGAAGGCGTCGGAAATGCGGTCGTCACGATTGTCGGCTCTCGCGGCAATTTCTGCTCGGGCAGCCTGATCGCGCCGACGCTGGTGCTCACGGTCGCGCATTGCGTGCAGCCGGGGGCGGAATACAAGATCGTGGAGTATGATGCGGAACGCAAGCCGCAACTGAAGGACGTGAAACGGCTCGCCATTCACCCCGGTTTTCAGATGCAGGCGATGCTGGCACACCGCGCGACCGCCGACGTGGCCCTGCTGCAGCTCGAAATTCCGGCAAAAGGAAAAACCCCCGCTCTGCTCGGCGCACCATTGCTGCCGATTTCGCCAAGCGCCAGGTTCGGCATCGCCGGCATCGGCGTGACGGTGCGCGGCGATGGCAAGAGCGGTGGAATCATCCGCAGCGCGAGCCTCGTTGCGACGGGAAAACCGGGCGCTTTGCAGATTCGGCTGGTCGATCCGGCGACAGGCGGTGCGCGCGAGGGATTGGGAGCCTGCACCGGCGATTCCGGCGGACCCGTGTTCGAGGATCAACTGGGCGGCTCGACGATCGTTGGCGTCATCAGCTGGTCGACGGGGCCGAACGGAAGCGCGGGCTGCGGCGGATTGAGCGGCGTCACGCCACTCACGCTGTATCTGGATTGGATTTTGCGGACGGCGCGGCAATGGGGTTTTACGCTGTGATTTCCTGAGCGGTTGATCTATGTCATTTTGTAAGGTGTGGCCTCCGGCCGACCATGCGGAGGATCAGGCCCGACAAGAGGCCGAGCCCAGGGACCGGAACAATGAATGTTCAAACCGCACGCTCCATCGCCAATTCGGCGCCCACGGCTGTCGAACATTTCGACGTGCTGATCGTCGGCGCCGGCATCTCCGGCATCGGCAGCGCATATCATTTGACCACCCAGCTACCCGGCACGAGCTTCGTGATCCTCGAGGCGCAGGAAAGCTTCGGTGGTACCTGGACCACCCACAAATATCCGGGCATCCGATCCGACAGCGACCTCCACACCTTCGGCTATCGCTTCAAGCCCTGGGTCGGCCCGCCGATTGCGACGGCCGAGGAAATCCTCTCCTATATGGGCGAGGTGATCGAGGAGAACGATCTCGCAAGACATATCCGCTACGGGCACCGGATTTTGACGGCGAGCTGGTCGAGCGAAACAAAACTCTGGACCATCGAGGCGGAGAAGGCCGATAGCGGCGAGCGGGCAATCTTCACCGCGAATTTCCTCTGGATGTGCCAGGGCTATTATCGTCATTCCGAAGGCTACACGCCCGACTGGCCGGGCATGGCGGATTTTGCCGGTCGCATCGTTCATCCGCAGCGCTGGCCGGACGATCTGGAGCTGACCGGCAAGACGGTCGTTGTGATCGGCTCCGGTGCGACCGCAGCGACCCTGCTGCCGGCGATCGCCCCCAAATGTGCCCATGTCACCATGCTGCAGCGTTCGCCGACCTATTTCCGGCTCGGGCGCAACGCGATCGAACTCGCCGAACAGCTCCGGCAGCTCCAGGTCAAGGAGGAATGGATCCACGAGATCGTGCGCCGCAAGATCCTGTTCGAGCAGGATGCCTTCACGCGCCGCTGCATCGCCGAGCCGGAGCAGGTCAAGAAGGAGCTGATCAGCCAGATCACCGCCGTGCTTGGCCCGGACTACGATATCGAAAAGCATTTCACGCCGCGCTATCGGCCGTGGCGGCAGCGCATCGCCTTCGTGCCCGACGCCGACCTCTTTCTCGGGATCAAGAGCGGCAAGGCCTCGGTGGTCACCGACGAGATCGAGCGCTTCACCAAGGACGGCATCCTGCTGAAATCTGGCAAGACGCTCGAGGCCGACATCATCGTCACTGCGACCGGCTTCAATCTCAACGTGCTCGGTGACATCGATTTTGAGATCGACGGCAAACACCTGGATTTTTCCGATACCGTCACCTATCGCGGCATGATGTTCACCGGGATTCCGAACATGGCCTGGGTGTTCGGCTATTTCCGCGCGAGCTGGACCCTGCGCACCGACCTGGTCGCCGATTTCGTGTGCCGGCTGCTCAGGCACATGAAGGAGAAAGACGCCAGGAAGGTCGAGGTGGCGCTGCGTCCCGAGGACCACAACATGCCGCTGTTGTCCTGGATCGATCCGGAAAATTTCAACCCGGGCTACATGATGCGCAACATGCACCTGTTGCCCAGGCGCGGTGACAAGCCGGAATGGCAGCACAGCCAGGATTACTGGACCGAGAAGGACCAGATTCCGGCAATCGACCTGGATGACAAGGCTTTCGTGTACGGTTGATGTTGCCGCGTCTGGCCGTCACGAGTTCCGCCGCGTCGCATTCGCGGCGATCGCGGCGGCGGCGGTGCGGTTCTCGACGCCAAGTTTCGCGTAGATCTGCTCCAGGTGCTTGTCGACCGTGCGCGGGCTCAACCCCAGGATTTGCGCGATGTCGCGATTGGTCTTGCCCTTGGAAAGCCAGGACAGCACCTCGCCTTCGCGCGTCGTCAATCCGAGCTCGGTGGAAAATTCAGCCGGCAGGCCGGCGCTCGTATCCTTGGCAAGTCGCAGCAGGAACTCGTTGGGACCGGCGTTGCCCACGTAATAGAGCTGAAGCTCAGGGTGGTCGGGAAACATGGCTGTCGCCTTCGATCCGCTCTTCCTTTGCGCCACCTCCAGCCATTGCTGCAGCGGCGCCGGGAGTACAAGTTCTTCATCGCTGGCAGGGCCGAGACTGTCGGAGAGCAGCTTCTGCGCCTGCGGCGTCGCCCACATGATCGTGCCCTGGCGGTCGACGGCGAGCAGGTAGCGGCCGGATACGTCGAGTGCCGCGCGCGCGCTCTGCGTCAATCGCGCATTCGCGAGATGCACGCGGATTCGCGCCAGCATTTCCTCGATCACGATCGGCTTGGTGACGTAATCGACGCCGCCGGCCTCGAGCCCACGCACGATGTGCTCGGTCTCGGCCAGCCCGGTCATGAAGATGACAGGCACATTGCTCAACGCGCCCTCGCGTTTGAGCTTCCGGCAGGTCTCGAATCCATCCATGCCGGGCATCACCGCATCGAGCAGGATGATGTCGGGCGTGATCTGATCGACGATCCGCATGGCGGCGGCGCCGTCGAGCGCGACCATGACGGTCATTCCGGCATTGTCGAGCGCATCGGTGAGCAGGCGCAGCGTTTCCGGCGAGTCGTCAATGACGAGGGCGACGTCGCGCTTTTTGGACTCAGTGATCATACGAGTGCAGCGTCTTCAGGGTTGCCATGTACTGGTCGAGGTCGAAGCGATCGACCAGCGAGCGCATTTGCGAAACGAACTCGGCATGTTCGGGGTATTCGCTGCCTATCTCATCCAGTTTGACCTGGATACCCTTGATGTAGCCGATCTGCCCGAGTCCGATCAGCTCTTCGACATGCTTGGGCGGCGGCCGCAAGCCGGTGTCCGGCTTCCAGCGCGGCACGACGATCTGATCGGTGGCGTAGGTCCAGTCGAGCTTCAGGAGCTGGCGGATCGTCTCCAGCAGCCGCGGAATATCGATCGGCTTCATCAGATAGCCATCATGGAAGGGCTGAGCCAGGGGCAGGCCATGCGCCTCCAGCGCGCTCGCGGACACCATGAGGATGCGGGCCTGATGGTGGCCGCTCGCACGCAGCGCCTCCGCGACTTTCCAGCCGTCCATGCCCGACATCGATATGTCCAGCAGAAACAGGTCGGGCCGGCAATGCTGGGCGAGCGCGAGGCAGCCCGGCCCGTCCGGGGCGCTGAGCAGGATAAAGCCGAGCGGGGTCAGCACTTCGCGCAAGAGGTCGCGGTGCACAGGATCATCGTCGGTGATCAGGATGGTCTTGCGCGGTCCCTGATAGCCGGAAATGGGCGCCTTCACCGGCGCATTGCGTCGGGGGTTGGTGACCTCGGACAGCAGGATCTTGACGCGAAAATTGCTGCCGACGCCCACCGTGCTGGTCACCTTGATGTCACCACCCATCACGCCCGCAAGCAGCCGGCTGATCGTGAGCCCGAGGCCGGTTCCGGTCTGTGGCTGCGACACGCCCAATTCGCCGCGCTCGAAGGGGGCGAAAATGCGCTCGAGGTCGGACGCCTGGATGCCCGGGCCCGTGTCGATCACCTCGAACTCGGCGACGGGATCGCGGTAATGCACCACAAACTGCACGCTGCCGGACTGCGTGAACTTGATCGCGTTCGACAGCAGATTGATGAGGATCTGGCGCAGCCGCTTCTCATCGGAATAGACCGCAAGCGGCAGCACCGCCGGCCGCCTGAACAGGAAATCGATGCCCTTGGCGTGCGCCTGCAGGCGAAACATGCCGACCAGCTGGTCGAGGAATTCGCTCAACCGCACTTCGTCGCGGGACAGATAAAGCCGGCCGGCCTCGATCTTGGAAATGTCGAGGATGCCGTCGATCAGTCCCGACAAATGGTCGGCGCTGCGACGGACCACGCGCACCTGCTCGCGCGGCCGCGCCTGCAGGCCCCGGTCCTGCTCCAGCAGCTGCGCATAGCCGCTGATCGCGTTCAACGGCGAGCGCAGCTCGTGACTGAGGCCCACGACATAGCGGCTTTTCGCGAGATTGGCCGATTCCGCCACTTCCTTGGCGCGCTGCAGCTCGGCATCGGTGCGCTTGTGCGCTTCGATCTCCTGGATGAGCAGGGTGGTCTGCCGCCGCGTTTCGGCTTCCGCCGCGCGGCGGCTCTGTTGCGCCAGCACAAACAGCCAGGCTACCACGCCGATGATGAGGGTCAGCGCAAAGAATGCCTTCCACAGCACCTCCGAGACGAGCGGTCTATCGGCCGGCACACCCGCCGTTGTCTGCAGATAGATCAGTCCGAGCGTAAGGGCGATCAGTCCTGCCGACACCACGAACACGCCGAGATAGTGGCCGAGCTGCGAATTGAGGCGCGCGAAGATATGCTCCGGCAGCAATTTTCCGAGCGCCTCGGCGAGCTGTGCCTGCGCACGCGCATGCGGCTTGCAAAGGTCGTGGCAGCGCGCATCCAGCGAACAGCACAGCGAGCAGATCGGACCGGCATAAGCGGGGCAGGAGGTCGTGTCCTCCGGCTCGAAATGGTGCTCGCAAATGCAGCACTGAATTGCCTCGATATTCTGCCAGCTCTTCTTCGGCTTGCGCGCGATATAGAACTTGCCGTCGGTCAGATAGGCGATCACGGGCGCGCAGACGAAGGCAACCGTCAGTGCCACGAATGCGGAGAGCGCCTTCGCCGTCGGGCCGAACACGCCGTAGAATGCGGTGATCGAAACGATGGTCGCAATCGTCATGGAGCCCACCCCGACCGGATTGATGTCGTAGAGGTGGGCTCGTTTGAACTCCATGTGCTGCGGCCGCAGGCCGAGCGGCTTGTTGACGACGAGGTCGGAGACCAGCGCGCCGACCCAGGCAATCGCCACGTTGGAATAGAGCGCGAGCGTCTGTTCGAGGGCCTTGTAGACGCCGATCTCCATCAGAAGCAGCGCCACCATCACGTTGAAGACGAGCCAGACCACGCGACCGGGATGGCTGTGCGTCAATCGCGAAAAGAAGTTCGACCAGGCGATCGAACCGGCATAGGCGTTGGTGACGTTGATCTTGAGCTGGGAGAGGATGACGAAAGTCCCGGTGAGCGCGAGCGCCAGATCAGGCTGGGACAGCACGTAGCGGAACGCCTCGAGATACATATGCGCGGGCTCGGCGGCGTGTTCGGCCGATACGCCATGGCTGAGGGCGAAGAACGCGAGAAACGAGCCGGCAAGCAGTTTGAGCGCGCCGAGTACGATCCATCCCGGGCCCGCGCACAGCAGTGCGATCCACCAGCTTCGCCTGCGGGTGCGACGGTCGCGCGGCAGGAAGCGCAGGAAGTCGACCTGCTCGCCGATCTGCGCCACCAGCGAAAACACCACCGAGGCCGCCGTGCCGAACAAGAGCAGGTCGAACCGGCCGTCGGGATTGCCGTGCTCGCCGGCGAAAGTCGTCCATTGCGCGAAGGAGCGGGGGTTCGTGTAGGCGATCGCAGCAAAGGGGATGATGTGCAGTACGACCCATAGCGGCTGCGACCACAACTGAAAGCGGCTGATCAGGGTGATGCCGTGGGTCACCAGCGGGATGATCACGACCGAGCTGACCAGATAGCCGATCGGGCGAGGAATGCCGAAGCACATCTCCAGCGCGGAAGCCAGGATCACCGCCTCGATCGCGAAGAAGATGAAAGTGAAGGATGCGTAGATCAGTGAAGTGATGGTCGAGCCGATATAGCCGAAGCCCGCACCCCGCGTAAGCAGATCGATGTCGATGCCGCATTTGGCGGCATGGTAGGCGATCGGCAGGCCGGAGAAGAAGATGATGACGCTGACCACCAGAATGGCGGCTGCGGCGTTGGTGACCCCGTAATTGAGGGTGATCGTTCCGCCTATCGCTTCGAGCGCCAGAAACGAGATCGCCCCGATGGCAGTGTTGGCCACTCTTGCGGCAGACCAGCGCCGCGCGCTCTTTGCCGTGAAGCGCAGCGCGTAGTCCTCCAGCGTCTGGTTGGCAACCCATTGATTGTACTGACGCCTGACGCGGTCTATCCGCTGCCGCCCTGCCACGTCTTGAAACTCCCGACCCGCAATGAAGCTTTCAAAACCCCTCGCAAGACCCATACCAAGAGCCTACGTCGCGATTTTGCGGTGCAATATACGCGATCTTGCGTATCAGTGAGCTGCACAATTTCAAGCCATCCTCGTCTGACCAAAAAGCGTGTCCTCGAAAACAGATGGGGTGCTCATGTCAGACGAATACAAACGGGGCCTGAAATCGCCGTTTCGGCGCAAACTGCTGAAGGGAGCAGTCGCGCTGCCGGCCCTTTCACTGCTGCCGCGGACGGCGCTAGCGGATGTTCCTCCGACTTCCGCGGTCAATACCACGGGCCTCGCGGTAACGGATAGCGAAGTCACCGTCGGTATCCTTCACTCCGTGACCGGCACCATGGCGATTTCGGAGACCGGCTCGGTGGAAGCTGAAAAGCTCGCAATCGACCAGATCAACTCCGCGGGCGGCGTGCTCGGGCGCAAGATCAAGTTCATCCAGGAAGACGGCGCCAGCGACTGGCCGACATTCGCCGAGAAGGCGAAAAAGCTACTGGTGAACGACAAATGTGCCGCCGTGTTCGGCTGCTGGACCTCCGCCTCGCGCAAGGCGGTGCTGCCAGTGTTCGAGCAGTACAACGGCATGCTCTATTACCCGACCTTCTACGAGGGCCTCGAACAGTCCAAGAACGTCATCTACACCGGCCAGGAGGCGACACAGCAGATCATCGCTGGCCTGGACTGGGTCAACAAGACCAAGGGCGCGAAAAGCTTTTATCTGCTCGGCTCCGACTACATCTGGCCGCGCACGTCGAACAAGATCGCCCGCAAGCACATCGAGAACCATCTGAAGGGCTGCAAGGTGGTCGGCGAGGAATACTTCCCGCTCGGCCACACCCAGTTCAACTCCGTCATCAACAAGATCAAGCTGGTCAAGCCCGACGTGATCTACGCCATCATCGTCGGCGGCTCCAACGTCGCCTTCTACAAGCAGCTGAAGGCGGCCGGTATCGATCTTTCGAAGCAGACGCTGCTCACGATTTCGGTCACGGAAGACGAGATCGACGGCATCGGCGGCGAGAACATCGCGGGCGCGTTTGCCTGCATGAAATACTTCCAGTCGCTCGACAATCCCAACAACAAGGTCTTCGTGCCCGCCTTCAAGAAGATGTGGGGTGAGAAGACCGTGATCGGCGACGTGACGCAGGCGGCCTATCTCGGACCCAATCTGTGGAAGTTGACGGTTGAGAAGGCGCAGAGCTTCGACATCGACAAGATCGCCGCAGCTTCGCCCGGCGTCGAGTTCAAAGGCGCGCCGGAAGGCTATGTCCGCATCCACGAAAACCATCACCTCTGGTCGAAGACACGCGTCGGACGGGCGCGCGCCGATGGCCAGTACGACGTGATCTACGAGACGGCCGATCTGGTCGAGCCGAACCCGTTCCCGGCCGGTTACCAATGAGAGGCTGAGCGCCAGGCGCGCTCGACCCCTCCCGATGCGAACGGCGTGGATCTTGCGGTCCACGCCGACTCCGCGGCGCCGTTCGCGTACCGCGAAGGCCTGGCAGTGAGAAGACTCGGCAAGAAAGGACGGATCATGTTCGGTGACTATTCGCTCGGCGATCTCGGCGCCATCTTTGCAATGCAGGGCTTTGCCGGACTGATCCTGTTTTCGGTCTACGTGCTGATGGCTCTGGGGCTGGCCATCATCTTCGGCCAGATGGGCGTCATCAACATGGCCCATGGCGAGTTCATGATCCTGGGGGCCTACGTCACCTGGATGACGTCGAATGGATTCCAGCAATACGCGCCGTCGCTGTTTCCCGGCTACTTCTTTATCGCGATGACGCTGGCGTTCGTCGCCTCGGGCGCACTCGGCATGCTGGTCGAATGGGCGCTGATACGGCATCTCTACAAGCGGCCGCTCGATACGCTGCTGGCCACCTGGGGCCTGAGCCTGATCCTGCAGCAGGCCTATCGCTCGGTGTTCGGGGCCCGCGAGGTCGGTGTCGAACTGCCGGAATGGATGATGGGGTCCTGGCAGGCGACCGACTCCATCCAGATTCCGATCAATGGCATGTTCGTGATGGGCCTGACGATCCTGATCACGATCGCGGTTTCCTACGTGCTGTTCTGGTCGAGCTGGGGCAAGCAGGTCCGTGCTGTGGTGCAGAACCGCGTGATGGCGGGTGCGGTCGGCATCAATACCGAGAGGGTCGATTGCCTGACCTTCGGCCTTGGCTGCGGGATCGCCGGCGTCGCCGGCAGCGCCTTCACCATGATCGGCTCGACCGGGCCGACCGCCGGCCAGCTCTACATCGTCGATACCTTCCTTGTCGTGGTGTTCGGCGGCGCGGCCTCGCTGCTCGGAACCATCGCCTCCGCTTTCACCATCTCGCAGACGGATTCGACTCTGGAATTCTTCCTGTCGGGGTCGATGGCCAAGGTCATTACCCTCCTTGCGATCGTGGCCATCCTGATGGTGAGGCCGCAGGGACTCTTTGCGCTGAAGGTCCGCAAGTAAAACAACAAGGCCCGGTCATGATTATCAACTCGCGCTTTTTCAATCGCTCGGAACTTATCGGCTTCATCTCGCTGGCGCTGCTGCTGATCGTCATCCTGCCGCTGACGCTGGATGTATTCCGCCTCAACCTGGTTGCGAAATATCTGACCTATGCCTTTGTCGCGATCGGGCTGGTCATATGCTGGGGCTATGGCGGCATCCTGAGCCTCGGGCAGGGCGTATTCTTCGGCCTCGGCGGCTACTGCATGGCGATGTTCCTCAAGCTCGAGGCGTCCAGCGTCGCGAACACCAAAATCCAGTCGACCCCCGGTATTCCCGACTTCATGGACTGGAATCAGATCACGGCGCTGCCGCTCTTCTGGAAGCCTTTTCACAGCATGCCGTTCACGGTTCTTGCCATTGTGCTGGTCCCCGGCATCTTCGCCTTCATCATCGGCGCGGCGATGTTCAAGCGTCGGGTCGGCGGCGTCTATTTCGCGATCATCACGCAGGCGATCGCCGCCATCCTCAGCATCCTCATCATCGGGCAGCAGGGCTACACCGGCGGTGTCAACGGCATCACCGATCTGCGCACCCTGCTGGGTTGGGACATCCGCACCGACCACGCCAAATTCATCCTGTATTTCGTCGAGGTTGCCTTCCTGTTTGCGGCGATCGTCGCCGCGCAATTCATCCGCCTGACAAAGCTCGGGCGCATCCTGGTGGCCATGCGCGAGCAGGAGGATCGTGTCCGCTTCTCCGGCTACAGCGTCGCCAATTTCAAGATCTTCGCCTTCTGCGCAGCGGCGATTCTCGCCGCGATCGGCGGGGCGATGTTCACGCTCCAGGTCGGCTTCATGTCGCCGTCCTTCGTGGGAATCGTGCCTTCGATCGAAATGGTGATCTACACAGCCGTCGGCGGGCGTACGTCAATCATCGGTGCGATCTACGGAACGATCCTGGTGAACTTCGCCAAGACGAGCCTGTCCGAATCCTTCCCGCAGCTTTGGCTGTTCGGCCTCGGCGCGCTGTTCATCGCCGTCGTGCTCGCCTTCCCCAACGGGCTCGCCGGGATCTGGTCCGATCACATCCAGCCGCGCATCGACCGCCTCTTCGCCGCGCGCGGATCGAAGGCCGGTTGGCGCAGCGCCTCGGTCGCTGACGGCGCGGCTGCAGAGTGAGGAGGAAACCATGCTCATCGGCCATCAGCCCAAGGATTTTCTGCTCGCCGTGTCCGGGCTCACCGTCTCCTTCGACGGCTTCAAGGCGGTCAATGATCTCTCCTTCTACGTCGAGGAGAATGAAATCCGCGTCATCATCGGCCCGAACGGCGCCGGCAAGACCACGGTGCTCGACCTGATCTGCGGCAAGACCAAGGCGACGTCGGGCTCGATCCAGTTCCGCGGCCGGGAGCTGACCAAGATGAGGGAAAACGAGATCGTCAAGACCGGCGTGGGGCGCAAGTTCCAGACGCCATCGATCTTCGAGGACCTCACCGTGCTCGAGAACCTGGAAATTTCCTATCCGCGCGGCCGCACCGTGTTCGGCTCGCTGACTTTCCAGCGCGATGCCGCGGTGAAGGAGCGGATCGAGGAAGTCGCCGAGATGATCTTCCTGAAGGACCGCCTGAATGTGTATGCCGACGAGCTCAGCCACGGCCAGAAGCAGTGGCTCGAGATCGGCATGCTGCTGATCCAGGACCCGGACCTGTTGATGCTCGATGAACCTGTTGCGGGCATGAGCGTCTCCGAACGCGCCAAGACCGCCGAGCTGCTCAATCGCATCATCAAGAACCGGTCGGTGCTGGTGATCGAACACGACATGAAATTCGTCGAGGACATCGCCCACAAGGTCACGGTGCTGCACCAGGGACAGATCCTCTCCGAAGGCACCATGGAGAAGGTCAAGAACGATCCCAAGGTCATCGAAGTCTATCTGGGGCATTAGGAGACAGAAATGCTGGCTATTTCCGATCTGCATGTCGCCTACGGCCAGAGCGAGGTGCTGCACGGCCTCAACGTCTCCGTCGCGGCCAACGAGATCGTCGCGATCATGGGTCGCAACGGCATGGGCAAGACCACGCTGATGAAGTCCCTGATGGGCATTCTGCCGGCGCGGCGCGGCTCGGTCAGCATTGACGGCGCCGAAATCACGCCGCTCAAGAGTTATGAGCGCGTAGCCAAGGGGCTTGCCTATGTGCCGCAGGGCCGCATGATCTTCTCCACCATGACGGTGAAGGAGAACATCGAAACCGGCCTGGTGGTCTCCGGCGAATCCGAAGTGCCCGGGGACATCTACGAGCTGTTCCCGGTGCTGCTCGAAATGAAGGGGCGTCGCGGCGGCAATCTCTCCGGTGGCCAGCAGCAGCAGCTTGCGATCGCCCGTGCACTCGCCACCAAGCCGAAGGTGCTGCTTCTGGATGAGCCGACCGAAGGCATCCAGCCCTCGATTATCAAGGACATGGCACGCACCTTGAAACGCATCCGCGACGAACGCGGCTTGTCGATCGTCGTCTCCGAACAGGTGCTGAGCTTTGCGCTCGACATCGCCGATCGCGTGCTGGTCATCGAGAACGGCGAGATCGTGCGCGACGATGCGCGCGACGCCGTCGATGCCGCTCAGATATCCAAATATCTATCCGTCTAGTCACAATTGGCCTGCCAAAAGGGGAGTTCCAAATGCCAGAGACACTGATCAAGGTCGATCTTACCAAGTCGGCCTACGAAAACGACATGATTCACAATCGCTGGCATCCGGATGTGCCAATCGTCGCCTGGGTCAATCCGGGCGACGATTTCATCATCGAGACCTATGACTGGACCGGCGGATTCATCAAGAACAACGATTCCGCCGACGACGTGCGCGACATCGATCTTTCGATCGTGCACTTCCTGTCCGGCCCGATCGGGGTCAAGGGCGCCGAGCCCGGCGACCTGCTGGTGGTCGACCTGCTCGACGTCGGTCCGATGAAGGAGAGCCTGTGGGGGTTCAACGGCTTCTTCTCCAAGCAGAACGGCGGCGGCTTCCTGACCGATCACTTTCCGCTGGCGCAGAAGTCGATCTGGGACATCAAGGGTCTCTACACTTCGTCGCGCCACGTTCCCGGCGTGAGCTGGGCGGGCCTGATCCATCCCGGCCTGATCGGCTGCCTGCCGGATCACAAGCTCCTGGCACAATGGAACGCGCGTGAAGCCGAACTGATCGCGACGAATCCGACCCGTGTGCCGGGCCTCGCCAATCCGCCGTTCGGACCGACCGCGCATATGGGCCGCATGAAAGGCGATGCCAAAGCGAAAGTCGCCGCCGAAGGCGCCCGCACCGTGCCACCGCGCGAGCATGGCGGCAATTGCGACATCAAGGATCTGTCGCGTGGTTCCAAGATCTATTTCCCGGTCTATGTGCCCGGCGCCGGACTGTCGATGGGCGACCTGCACTTCAGCCAGGGCGACGGCGAGATTACCTTCTGCGGCGCCATCGAAATGGCGGGCTGGCTGCATCTGAAGGTCGACATCATCAAGGATGGCGTTGCCAAATACGGCATCAAGAATCCGATCTTCAAGCCATCGCCGATCACGCCGAACTACAAGGACTATCTGATCTTCGAGGGCATCTCGGTCGATGAGGTCGGCAAGCAGCATTACCTCGACGTGCATATCGCCTATCGGCAGGCATGCCTCAACGCGATCGAGTATCTGAAGAAGTTCGGCTATTCCGGCGCGCAGGCCTATTCGATCCTGGGCACGGCGCCGTGCCAGGGGCATATCTCCGGCGTGGTCGACGTGCCCAACGCCTGCGCGACGCTTTATCTGCCGACCGAAATCTTCGATTTCGACATCATGCCGTCGGCGGCCGGGCCGGTGAAGCACATCAAGGGTGATATCCAGATGCCGATTTCGCCGGACAAGTAACCTTCCCTGCGCGACGGGATGCGGGACGGCGGCGGTTCTGCCGCCCCGCATCCGCCGCGGGAGGCCTTGGCAAATCAACTCGTGCAGGAAAGAAAGATGCCGGTCTACGAATATCTCTGTGACGACTGCGGGCCGTTCACCGACATGCGCCCGATGGCCGAATGTGACTCGCCGCAGGATTGTCCGCGCTGCGAGGCGTCCTCGCCGCGCGTGATCCTGACGGCGCCGAAGTTCTTGTGCATGCCCGCCGAAAAGCGCAAGGCGCATGCAGTCAACGAACGCAGCGCCCACGCGCCGAAAACGCTTGGCGAATACAAGGCCTCACATGCCCCCGGCTGTTCATGCTGTTCGACCAAGCCTTCGCGCCTGATGAAGAAGTCCAGGACCGGCGCAAAAAGCTTTCCGACCGCACGCCCCTGGATGATCAGCCACTAAGCGCGATGGAGCGTGATCCTTTCGGGAGCCGCGGCACACTCTTGCGGACCATGCTCCCGCGGCAATTGAAGCTCGCTCTCATGGAGAGGGGCCGGTGCGGACGCGCACCTCGAAATCCGGGGAGAGGCTGACTTGGCGCGCCGTTGCATTCTTTTCCAGCGGGACCGATAAACGGCAGACGAGGCCTTCCGCGCGCCAGTCGAATTCGGCCCGTCCGCCGAGCTGTGATTCGATGCTGGCGATGACGCTGCGTGTGCCAAAGCCGCGCGAAGTCGGTCTTTCGACCTGGGGCCCGTCGTGCTCCTCCCACACGAACCGCAGAAGCCCGCCTTGCACTTCCCACTGGATCCTGAGCCGGCCGGAATGCGCCGACAGCGCGCCGTATTTCGCGGAATTGGTGATCAGTTCGTGGACGACCAGCGCCAAAGTCTGCGCGGTCACGGGCTCGAGTTGAAGTTCGGGGCCGTCGCGCTCGACCTGCTCGCGGGGTGAATAGGGCGAGATCTCTTCATCGACCAGGCGCCCGATCTCCGCGCTCTGCCAGCTCGACAGCGAGAGGATGGTATGCACGCGCGCCAGCGCACTGATCCGTCCTTCCACCGCATGGATATAGTCCTTCAGGTTGCCCGCGCGCGTCAGCCGCACGATGGATTGGGCGAGCGCCAGCGCATTCTTGGCGCGGTGGTCGACTTCACGCGCCAGGCGGGTTTGGCGTTGCTCCGCCCGCTTGCGTTCGGTGATGTCGATGGTGACGCCGCTAAACCGGACGACCCGGCCGCTCTTGTCGACCGTTGCCGCTACCGTGGCGGCGCACCAGCGCTCTTCGCCGTCGGGCCGGACGATGCGGAATTCCGCCTCATAGGAGTGTCCGCCGCGCTTGAAATGCCCGATCGCCCTGCGCAGCCGGTCCAT
>CAYVVB010000023.1:0-3358 GCA_964454955.1 uncultured Bradyrhizobium sp.
CACGCTCGTCTTTGCGAGGAGCAACGCGACGAGGCAATCCAGACTGCATCCGTGAAGAAATCTCGATTGCTTCGCTGACGCTCGCAATGACGGCGGTGCGCGTTCCGGCTCGCCTCGTCAGCCCCCGAGCAGATCCTGCAGATGAGCCGAAAGCTCGGATTGACGGAACGGTTTCCTGATCACCGGCCACTCGGCGATCTTGTGGGCCAGCGCCTCGCCAGGGTAACCGGAGGTCAGCAGGATCTTGACATCGGGCAGCAGGTCACGCGCTTCCACTGCCAGCTCCACACCGGTCTTGCCGCCGGGCATGACGATGTCGGTGAAGATCAGGTCGATCGGCTCGCCGCGACGGATGATTTCGAGCGCGCCGTGCGCATCGGATGCGGTAATCACCCGGAAGCCCAGATCGTTGAACATCTCGATGACGAGAGCCAGCACTGTCGCGTCGTCCTCGACCAGCAGAACCTTGCCGGTCGTACCCGGCGCTACGCCGCGCCACTCCCGGCGCGATCGTGCCTCGTCGATCGGCTTGGCCGAAGGCGGCAGGTAGATGGAGAAGCGCGTCCCGGCGTCGATATTGCTCGCGACCGTAACGAAACCGCCGGATTGCCGAACGAACCCGTAAACGCGGGATAGTCCCAGGCCGCTTCCCTTGCCGATTTCCTTGGTGGTGAAGAAGGGCTCGAAGACGCGGTCGAGAACCTCCTTCGGCATTCCGCTTCCAGTATCTTCCACCGAGATTTCGATCCATGGACCGGCCGACGGGGCGCCGTACTCCGATACGAGACCATGGTCCCGCTCGATATAGGCAAGGGCGATGGTGAGCGTTCCGCCTTTCGCCATCGCGTCACGCGCATTGACCGCGAGGTTCAGCAACGCCGCCTCGAGCTCGGATGGGTCGATCTCGCAAATGAGCGACCGGTCGGACGGCGTCAGCTCCAGCCGGACACTCTCACCGACGGCCCTTCGGATCAGCGGCTCGAACTGACGGACCAGCGTATTCACGTCGAGCGTTTGCGGTTCGAGGTGTTGTCGCCGCGAAAATGCCAGGAGCTGCTTCGTCAGGGACTGGCCGCGCTCGGCCGCATGGCGGATCGCCGAGAACTGCCGTTGCAGCCGCTCGTTGTCGTGCGTTCCGCGCATCAGGAGATCGATGTTGCCGAGCACCACGGTCAGCAGGTTGTTGAAGTCGTGCGCGATGCCGCCCGTGAGTTGACCGACAGCCTCCATCTTCTTGGCCTGCACGAGGTTGCGGATCATCTGATTGATGTGGTCCTTGAGGGCGGCAACCTCGCCCGATGCCTCCACGGTGATCGATCGCGTGAGATCGCCCTTGCTGACGGCGTCCGACACGTCGGCGATCGCGCGGACCTGGGTCGTCAGGTTCGCCGCAAGCTGATTGACGTTGTCGGTTAGCTCGCGCCACAGGCCGGCGGCGCCGGGGACCCGCGCCTGGCCGCCAAGCTTTCCTTCAATGCCCACTTCCCGCGCCACCTTGGTGACCTGGTCGGCGAAAGTCGCGAGCGTCCCGATCATCCTGTTGATCGTATCCACCAATGCGGCAATCTCGCCTTTGGCCTCGACGATCAGCTTGCGGTTCAGGTCCCCCTGGGCGATCGCCGTCACGACCTCCGCGATGCCGCGGACTTCGCTCGTCAGGTTCGAGGCCATCATGTTGACGTTGTGGGTCAGATCCTTCCAGGTACCGCCGACGCCGACGACATGCGCCTGGCCTCCGAGCTTGCCTTCGGTGCCGACCTCGCGCGCCACGCGCGTGACTTCCGAGGCAAACGAGTTGAGCTGATCCACCATCGTGTTGACGGTGTTCTTGAGATCGAGGATTTCGCCCCGTGCGTCGACCGTGATCTTTTTCGAAAGATCGCCGTTCGCCACGGCCGTCGTGACTTGCGCGATATTGCGCACCTGCCGGGTGAGATTGTCGGCCATCAGGTTGACGTTCCCCGTCAGGTCCATCCACACCCCTGCCACGCCCTTGACCTGCGCCTGGCCGCCCAGCTTGCCCTCGATCCCCACCTCATGGGCGACGCGCGTCACCTCGGATGCGAACGAGTTGAGCTGATCGACCATCGTATTGATCGTGTTCTTCAGGTGCAGGATTTCACCGCTCACGGGGACGGTAATCTTCCTGGAGAGGTCGCCATTGGCGACGGCCGTCGTCACCGCGGCGATGTCGCGGACCTGCGCCGTCAGGTTCGCAGCCATGAGATTGAGATTGTTGGTGAGGTCCTTCCAGGTGCCGGCGACACCCTTGACGTCGGCCTGGCCGCCGAGCTTGCCTTCGGTTCCCACTTCCCGCGCCACGCGCGTCACCTCGGACGCGAACGAGGAGAGCTGATCCACCATCGTATTGACGATTCCGCCGATATGCAGGAACTCGCCGCGGGGGTCTCGGCCGTCGCCGCCGATCGTCATCCGTTGCGACAGATCGCCTCTTGCGACGGCTTCGATCACCCGCACCATTTCCGCCGTGGGAGGCAGCAGGTCGTCGACCAGCCCGTTCGCCGCGTCGATGCTCGCGGCCCACGCGCCATCGGCCGTCGGCACATCCGCACGATGTCCGGTTTCGCCTGATTTACCGACCGCCCGTGCGAGCTGGACGAATTCTCCCGTGATCCTTTCGCCGAAAGAGGCGATATCGTTGAAAGCTTCGGCGATCTCCGCGTCGATCTCGGTTGATCCGACGGGCAGTCGGGCTGAGAAGTCACCCTTTCGGAATGCGCGTAAAGCCACGAGAAGCTGATGGTGGCCGAGACTTGAGGACGCGATGGCCGGTCTGTCGTGCATTGGCAGCTCCAGGATCGTAGCCACTGACGAGATCGCAACACGATGCGTGCTGCCGTCCGGCGCCATGCACCGAACCAGCTGAAACAGACTTTGGCCGATCGCCTACAGATCCCGAGGCAAGGCAACGCAAAGTGATTAAAGTAAGAGCCCCCGGAAACCGCAGCCCCGGTCCTGAACCTGACACCCGGACTACCTACTGAGGAACTCAAACTCCGAGAGAGGAATAGGGTTCCGGCTTCTGCGGCGGAAATCCGATGTAGTCCAGGATGATGCCCGCCGGCTGCGATCGATCGGCATCGGCGCCGAGATACCCTCGCCGACCGCATCATGCGGCAAGGCCTTTGCTAGTTGCGTTCACTCCATTTGCGCCAATGGGTCGGCTGCATGTCGGCATGCTTTTGACCTGAGGCATCGACCCATTGCGTTCCCTCCTTGTGAAAGGGGAATGCCAGCGCGTGAACAATCCCATCATAATCCAGGACGCAGATTTCGAGATCTCCGTCGGATGGAGCAAGGGAAGCGGGCAACCAATGTGCGGGCGACGAATGCATGA
>CAYVVB010000024.1:0-1570 GCA_964454955.1 uncultured Bradyrhizobium sp.
AGACCCCGAGCAGGTGCTGCTGATCCCGCGCCAGGACCTGGGCAATATTCCGCGCATGCAAAAGGGCCTGCACTCGCGCGGCTGCAAACAGATCTGGCTCGCCGTCGAGCAGGAGAAGATGATCCTGAATATGCATCAGGAGCTCGATCGGTATTTGAAAGCGTGAACTTGCCCTATCGGGCATGCTAACGGATCAGAAGCGAGGCTTTGAATTTACAAGGAGCGCTTGCTGAAGAAGGCATTTAATGAAAGTTCAACCGGCGGCATTCTTTCGCACGACGCTTCCGCTCGACCTGTCCGCACTCGGGAACCTGGACGGCGGTCGCTATCACTCGATCTGGTTTCCCGATCACATGGTGAGCTTCTGGCCGGATGCCATCTGGACGCCGGAATTCACCGACCTCGCCACTGTATCTCCGTCGCCGCATCGCCATCTCGACGCCCTCGCCGTAGTGGCAGCCGCGGCGGTATTGACTAAAAACGTCCCGCTCGCGACCAGTGTCGTCGACACCGTACGGCGCCATCCGGTGATGCTCGCGCAGAGCGCGCTGACCATCGATCATCTGGCGAAGGGACGCTTCATTCTCGGTCTGGGCAGCGGCGAAACCGAGAACACCGTGCCTTACGGCTTCGACTTCTCCAAGCCTGTGGGACGCTTCGAGGAGGCACTGAAGGTCATTCGCCTGCTGTGGGAAAGCGAAGGCGCAGTGGACTTCGAAGGACAGTTCTACAAACTGCACCACGCACGGCTCGACACGGAACCGTTTCAAGGGCGATTTCCGAGCATCTGGATCGGTGCCAGCGGTCCGCGCATGCTGGAGATCGCGGGCCGCTACGCCGACGGCTGGTGGCCGGCGGGCGCATGGACACCGGACGACTACGCAAACAAACTCAAAGTCCTGCGCGATTCCGCCGAGCGCGCCGGCCGCGATCCTTTCGCGATCGTGCCCGCCTACATTCAGACCTGCCTGATCGGCGACGACGCCGAGCTCGCGAAAATTCTCGATGCGCCGCTGGTGAAGGCGCTGATCATGCAGATTCCGGCGGATGTGCTGAAAACACACGGCTTCCAGCATCCTCTCGGCGAGAACTGGCGCGGCTACCAGGACATCAATCCCGGCGTCATGAACCGCCAGTTCATTCTGGAGATGCTGAAGAAAACGCAACCCGAGGCCATCCTCGCGGTGACGCCGCACGGCACGCCGAAGCAAGTCGCCTGCATCGTTAAAGATTACGTCGACGCGGGCCTGCGTATTCCGAAAATTCTCGACTACGGCGGCATGGCCGGGCTCAAGTACTCCGCTGCGTCAGCACAAAAGGTGCGCGAGGCGGAAGACGAATTACTACGCCTTGCGGGAGACATCACGTGACGGGAGAGATCCTCGACGCCGAAGCGCTGCTCGCCGCAGCACAGGCAGAAACCGGCCTCTCCGACTATGGCGACGATCCCAGCTTCAAGACTCGCTTCGGACTTGCCGTTGCCCACCTGAAAAGCATCGGCATGGACGAGGCCGGCCAGCGTGCCGGCGCTGCGGTATGCCATTGGCTGCTGACGACACGCCTGCAGTTC
>CAYVVB010000025.1:0-1823 GCA_964454955.1 uncultured Bradyrhizobium sp.
GATATCGAGTTGGTGCCTGCGCAGCCGTTGGTGCCGGGGCAATCGTATCGCGGTCGCATCGACGCCAGCCATCTCGCGGGGTTTCCGGACAAGCTGGCGCCCTATGAATTCGATTTCCGTGCCCTGAAGCCCGACTTTGAATTGAAAGTCGGCCAGCTCGAAGCCGCCCAGAACGAGGATGGCGCGCTGCTGCTGCACGGCACGCTGGAAACCGCCGATGGCGAAGAGCCGGCGATCGCGGAAAAGATGGTGGCGGTGCAGTTCATTGGCACGCCGCTGACACTCGAATGGGCACATTACAACGACAACCGCACCCACTACTTCACCGCCAAAGGCATTCGCAAGCAGGCGCAGACGGCGGTCGTGCATGTGGTGTGGGACGGCAAGCCGCTCGGTTTGGATAATGCGGGTTCGCGCGACGTGGAGGTGCCGGCGCGCGGCACGTTCACGGCGCTGGGCGCGGAGGTGGCGAGCGATGGACGCCAGAGCGTGCGCGTTTCGTTCTCGGAGAAGCTGGACGTCAACCAGAACTTGAAGGGACTGGTACAACTCGGCAAGGCAAAGCTGACGACGAGCGTGGAAAAAAACGTCCTGGTGATTTATCCGGGCGATCCTATCATCGGCGAGGTGACGGTCAGTATCGATGGGCCTTGCGCGACAACAATGGCGATCGCCTCGGCGAGGCGTACGAAACCAAAGTCACTTTCGCCAATGAAAAACCGCAGGTGCGCTTCGTCGGCCAGGGCGTGGTGCTGCCGGATAACGAGACGCTGTCGATTCCCTTCGAAGGGATGAACGTGCATTCGGTGCAGGTCACCGCGTTTCAGATCTTCGATTCCGACATCGGCCAGTTCCTGCAGAACAACAAGCTCGGCGGTGAAAACGAACTGCATCGCGTCGGACGCTATCTGTGGCGCAAAGCCATTCATCTGCCGGACCCGAAAGCGGACGCGTGGACACGCTATTCGCTGGATGCCGGCGAATTGCTGCGTGCGCATCCGGGTTCGTTGTTCCGGTTGACGCTGTCGATCAACCGCGGCAACTCCATTTACACCTGCCCGGCCGAAGACGCGGCGATTCCACCCGCGAAAGAGGAGCCGTTCCGCAGCAATGAGGATTTGGAGCTCAAGGATGCCAGCGGCTGGGATGGCATCGAGGAATATTACGAGCCGGAACAACGGGCGGATTGGAAAGACCGCCAGAACCCTTGCAAGGATGCTTATTACCGGTGGGACCCAAACGTCAGCGCGTCGCGCAATTTCATGGCGTCGAACATCGGACTGCTGGCCAAACGCGGCAGCAGCGGCGCACTTCGCGTCGTCGCTACCAGCTTGAGCGATGCCAAGCCGATGTCCGGTGTGCAGATCGAAGTGCGTAATTTCCAGAATCTTGCAATCGGTACCGGCACCACGGACAGCCAGGGCTTCGCCTCCATCGAGCCCAACGGCACGCCTTTCTATCTGATCGCACGCGCCAGTGGACAGGTCGGTTACCTCAAACTCAACCGCGCCACGGCGCTGCCCACCAGCCACTTCGATACCGGCGGCGAAACGGTGAGCGGCGGCATCAAAGGCTTCATCTACGGCGAGCGCGGGGTGTGGCGTCCCGGAGACAACATCTATCTCACCTTCATTCTGGAAGACAAAGCAGGACGCATTCCGGAAGGGCACCCGGTATCGATGCAGTTGTTCGATCCGAAGGGACAGCTGGTGAAAACCGCCACCAACGCGCAGCCGGTGGACAACTTCTATTCCTTCGTACTGGACACGCCCGCCGACGCCCCCACCGGAAACTGGACTGCGAAAGCCCTGGTCGGCGGCGCC
>CAYVVB010000026.1:0-16132 GCA_964454955.1 uncultured Bradyrhizobium sp.
GGAAATCATCATCAGTATCTTGCGCTGCTCGGGCCGGGCAAGCAGGCGCTTGTGCGCCCAGTCCAGCGCCTCGCCGTCGATGTTCTCCTTCAGCAGGCCTTCGCGCATCATCAGGCCGAGATTCTTGCGCGCGCGCCGCCAAGGCGCGTCCGCGGCCTTATAGATGATGTGGCGCAGATCGTTCAGCCGTCCAGGATTGGGCGGCTTGCCGGCGGCAAGCCACGCTTCGCGGGACTGCCCGCCCTTCCAGGCACGGGTGGTGAAGCCCAATATCTCCACCTTGACGCCGCAGCGCTCCAGCGTGCGCGCCAGGATGTCGGCGCAGGTGGCGGCGACGGTGATGGGGCGGCCGCGCATCGAACCGGAATTGTCGAGCAGCAGCGTCACCACGGTATCGCGGAAGGTCGCTTCCTTCTCGTGCATGAAGGACAGCGGGTGATAGGGATCGACCACGACGCGCGACAGCCGCGCCGGGTCCAGGATGCCTTCCTCGAGATCGAACTCCCAGGCGCGGTTCTGCTGCGCCATCAGCCGCCGCTGCAGGCGGTTGGCTAGCCGCGCGACAATGCCCTGCAGGTGTGCAAGCTGCTTGTCGAGGTAGGAGCGCAGGCGCTCCAACTCGTCATGGTCGCAGAGATCCTCGGCCGCGACGACCTCGTCGAACTTCGGCGCAAACGCATGATATTCCGGCCCGCGCGGCTCATTGCTGCCGCGGGAATTCGGCCGGGTAGCTTCGCCGGGCGTCTCGTCGTCGCCGAGTTCACTGTCGTCAAAGGTGTCGCTGGTGGACGCCTGCGCGCTCTCCATCGCGCTTTCCGCCATTTCCTCGGTCGATGCCTGCGCCTGATCCGCAGTCATTTCCTGGGCGGCGTCGCTGTCGGGCGAGCCCTCGGCGCCGGACTGATCGCTCTCGCCGTCGCGGTTGTCGTCCTGGTTCTCGTCCTCGTCGGCTTCGGCATTGCGTTCGTCGCCGAGATCGAGTGCAGACAACAGGTCGTGCACGAGGTCGCCGAAACGGGCCTGATCCTCGGTGAAACGGCTGAGCTTGTCGAGCCGCGTGCCGATCTTGTCCTCCAGGATCGGACGCCAGAGATCGACCATTTTCTTTGCCGCCGCGGGCGGTGGAAGCCCCGTCAGGCGCTCGCGCACCATCATGGCCAACGCATCCGACAGCGGCGCATCCGCCCGATCGGTGATCTCGTCGAACTTGCCGCGATGGAAGTGATCGTCGAGCATCGCGGTGAGGTTCTTGGCAACGCCGGACATCCGCCGCGCGCCGATCGCCTCCACCCGTGCCTGCTCCACCGCCTCGAACACGCCGCGCGCCTGCGGATTGCCCGGCATCAGCTTGCGGTGCATCTTAGGATCATGGCAGGCGAGCTTGAGTGCGATCGAATCGGCGTGGCCGCGCACGATGGCGGCATCCCGCCGTGTCATCTTGCGCGCGGGCTCGGGCAGGCGCGCTTTGCCCGGCGCGAGCCCGGGCCGCTCGGAGGCAAACGTCACCTCCAGCTCCGGCGTCTTCGCAATCGCGCGCAAACAAGCGGTGACCGCGCGCTTGAACGGCTCGGTCGGCGCTTCCTTTGATCCGGTGCGGAATTTGGTGTTGGACGTCGTCATCGTTATCCCGCTCGTCGCTCCCGCAAAAGCGGTCAGGAGAGCGCCACGTTGACCGCGGATTCCGCAAGCTCCGCATTGAAGCAACGCTGATAGAACTCGGCCACCAGCGGCCGCTCCAGCTCGTCGCACTTGTTGAGGAAGGTGACACGGAAGGCAAAGCCGATATCCCCGAAAATATCCGCGTTCTCCGCCCAGGTGATCACCGTGCGCGGGCTCATCACCGTCGACAGATCGCCGTTGGCAAAGGCGTTGCGGGTCAGGTCGGCAAGCCGCACCATCTTGTTGACGATGTCGCGCCCTTCGGCCGTACGATAGTGATGCGCCTTGGCCAGCACGATCTCGACCTCCTCGTCATGGGCGAGGTAGTTGAGCGTGGTGACGATCGACCAGCGGTCCATCTGGCCCTGGTTGATCTGCTGCGTGCCGTGATAAAGGCCCGACGTGTCGCCGAGACCGACCGTGTTGGCGGTCGCGAACAGGCGGAATGCCGGATGCGGCTTGATTACCTTGTTCTGGTCGAGCAGGGTCAGCCGGCCCGAAACCTCCAGCACACGCTGTATCACGAACATCACGTCGGGACGGCCGGCATCATATTCGTCGAACACCAATGCGATATTGTGCTGCAGCGCCCAAGGCAGGATGCCGTCGCGGAATTCGGTCACCTGCTTGCCGTCCTTGATGACGATGGCGTCCTTGCCGACGAGGTCGATGCGGCTGATATGGCTGTCGAGGTTGACGCGCACGCAGGGCCAGTTGAGGCGGGCCGCGACCTGCTCGATATGGGTCGATTTGCCGGTGCCGTGATAGCCGGTGACCATGACGCGGCGGTTCTTGGCAAAGCCGGCAAGAATGGCCAGCGTGGTCGCGCGATCAAAGCGGTAGTCGGCGTCGACTTCAGGAACATGCGGGTCGACTTCCGAATAGGCGGGCACCTCAAGGTCGCTATCGATGCCAAAAACCTGCCTGACCGACACCTTCATGTCGGGCATTCCGGCGGGCTCTTCAATCCTGGTCATGGCGGCGGTCGTCATTAATCCTCCGAGGTCTCGGGCATTCCCGAAACCAGATTAGCAAGTTTGGCTGCGGTTGAGGCTTGGAACAACCCTAGCAGACGGCGGCGGTTCGCAGAAGCCCGCGGCCCAATCAAAGTTCCGTTGTCTTTTCATTAAGATATGCATGGGACGCGGTTTTGCGAGGGCTGCCCTGCGAATCGAACGTCTCTTTTCATCTCGCACGACGTGCGGCCGGTGGTCCCCGCTTTTGGTGGCACTTTCTGCCCCCAACATGACTTGTGTTAAGTCTTTCGTCGAAGAGGGCGGCCGTCGCGGCCGATACGATAATTTGTTGGCTTCCTACATCGATCCACTGATTGCGTTCGTCGCGTCAAACGCGTGGCTCGCCTATCTGACACTGTTTCTGGCCGCGCTGCTCGAGGCCGTTCCGGTGGTCGGCTCCGTCATTCCCGGCTCGACCATCATCCTCGCGCTGAGCGCGCTGGTACCGGGCGGAGAACTCAGGCTGCAATGGGTGCTGGCGGCGGCGGTTACGGGCGCGCTGCTCGGCGACGGCTCCGCTTTCTGGTTCGGCCACCGCGCCCAACACGGAATCCTGAGCACCTGGCCGCTGAACAGATATCCGCGCGTGATCGCCCAAAGCGAGGCCTTCTTCAACCGCTGGGGCACCTGGGCGGTCTTTTTCGCCCGCTTCGTGCCGCCGGTCCGCGCCTTCGTACCGATCACCTCCGGCGCACTCAGCATGCCGCCGGCGCGGTTTTATGCCGCCAATATTCCCGCGGTCCTGTTATGGGCGCCGGCGCATGTGTTGCCGGGCGTCGTTGCGATATCGGCGCTGCACCGCTATGGCGGCATCCCGCATCACGTCAGCCTCAAGCACTATTGGATCATCGCGGTGATCGTCGGCGCCTGCATCGTGGCGCTCGTGACCTGGGCTCTTCGCCGGCGTGAAAACGGCGGTGGCATCAGGTCAGCACCGCAGCGGGCGGCGGGCCGAAACTGAGACAGCCGCGGGCCGGCACGGGACGCCGGCGCGGGTCAGCTCTCGCGCACCACCGTCTTCAGGTAGTTGTAGGCCTTGATGATCTCGATCAGGCGATCTTCGGTGGAGCGATCGCCGCCATTGGCATCGGGATGGTGCTGCTTCACCAGCGCCTTGTATTTCGCCTTGACGACTTCCAGCGTCGCGTCGGCCTCCAATCCCATCACCTGCAGTGCCTTGCGCTCGGCGTTGAATACCTTGCGCGTCTCACGCTTGGGGTCGGCCTCCGGGCGCGGCCGGAAACCGCCGCGGCCGTTGAGCTCGCTGAACACGCTGAAGGGATCGGCGGCGCCATCGAAGTCGTCCGCACCGCCGGCGCCTTTCCGCGCGCTGGTGTTGGCGCCCATCCGCCAGGTCGGGCGATGGCCCGTCAGCGCATCCTTCTGGTAGCGCGCGACCGCCTCCGCATTCATGCCGGAGAAGAAATTGTAGGACTGGTTGTACTCGCGAACGTGGTCGAGGCAGAAGTGCCAATACTCCCGCACATTGTCGCGCCCCTTGGGCGCCCGGTGCGTGCCCTTGTTCTTGCAGTCGGGCCATTCGCACGGCACAGCCGTTTCGCGCGCCCGCGCCTGTGGCTTCGCATTCTCCTTTCGAGGCTTGATGCGAATGGAGTCGAAGAATTTCGATGTATCGATCGGCATGACGGACTTTGACTACGCAATGCGAAAAGCTTCAAGTCTTGACATTGCGAATCCTTAAACTCGCGATGCGATTGACGAAACCAACTGGCGGATTTATTGCCGTAGTATGGCAACCCTGGACATTATCACGAACAAGTTGCGCGAAGCTTTCCTGCCCGAAAGCATCGAGGTGCTGGACGAATCACACTTGCACGAAGGTCATGCAGGCCACCATCCGGGCGGGGAGACCCATTTCAGGGTTTATATCGTATCAGATGCCTTCAAAGGGAAGAGCCGGGTCGAACGCCACCGGATGATTAATGCGGCACTCGCCGCGGAACTCGAAGGCTCGGTGCACGCGCTCGCCATCCATGCAAAGGCGCCGGGTGAGGGCCGATGAAGCGCGACGGGATCGGTTCGAACGGGAGCGAGCTTTAGCTCCTTGATCGAGCGTGATCTTTTCCAGCCTGTCTGACTGGATCGTGCAGACGGTCGAAAACTAGAACGAGGTGCCGGCCCGCTTCGGCTTTTTCTCCTCGACCTCGGTCTCGCGCGGCACCGGAACGATCCTGAGCGCGGTGATTCGGTTGCGCTCGCGCCGGAGCACGCGGAAGCGGAAGCCGTGGAAGGTAAAACTCTGGCCGCGCTCCGGGATCGAGCGCGCCTCGTGAATGACCAGCCCCGCCACGGTGGTTGCCTCTTCGTCGGGGAGATTCCAGTCCATCGCGCGGTTGAGATCGCGAATCGGCACCGAGCCGTCGACGACCACCGAGCCATCGGGCTGGGCACGTACGCCAGCCACCACCACATCCTGCTCGTCGGCGATGTCGCCGACAATCTCTTCGAGGATGTCTTCCAATGTGACGATGCCTTCGACCTCGCCATATTCGTCGACCACCAGGGCAAAGTGGGTCTTGCGGCGGCGGAAGGCCTTGAGCTGCTCCGACACGGGGCGCATTTCCGGCACGAACCAGGGCGGCAGCGCGATCGTCGACACGTCGATGTGCGAGGTATCGCCATCGGACGCGCGAATCGCGCGCAAGAGATCCTTGGCATGCAGCACGCCGATGATATTTTCCGGCTTGTCGCGCCACAGCGGAATCCGGGTGTATTCGGAGGCGAGCACCTCGCGAACCAGTTCCTCCGGCGGCAGGTCGGCATTGATGGTCACCATCTCGGTACGGTGAACCATCACGTCGGAGACCTGAAGTTCGCGCAGGTCCAGAAGACCGCCGAACATGTCGCGGTCCATCTTCTCGACCTTGCCTTCGCTGTGAAGCAGATCGACCGCACCGCGCAGGCGCTCGGTCGGCGACAGCAGCGGCTGGTTGGCGCCGATTTTCACGCCGAACAGGCGCATCAGAACGCGGACCACGACCTCCACCACCACCAGCAGAGGTCCCAGCGCACGGACCGTAAAGCGCATCGGCCGCGCGACCCGAAGCGCGAAACGGTCCGGCGCATTGATGGCGATCGTCTTCGGCAGCACTTCGGCGAAGATCACCACCACGGCCGTCATCACGGCGGTGGCGTAAAGCACGCCCACATCGCCGAACCAGGCCGTGAGGATGCCGGTGGCGAGCGCCGACGCGCCGATATTGGCGATGTTGTTGCCGAGCAGGAGTGCGCCGATCAGCCGGTCGCGATTGCCGACGAGGTCGGCGACAACGGCGGCGTCGCGATTACCCTGCTTGGCAAGCCGCAGCATGCTGCTGCGCGAGGCGCCGGTGAGCGCAGTCTCGCTGGCCGCGAAAAACGCGGACACGGCCAACAGCGCGATCACGATCAGGAAAGTCAGCCAATCCGAAGTCAGCCAATCCATGGCGGTTGCTATGTGTTGCCCGCAAGTTTTGCCGCAAGGAAATCGCGCACCAGAGCAGGCTCGACATCCTTGGCAATCACGGCGCGGCCGATCGCCTCGAGCAGGATGAAGGTCAACTTGCCGCGCCTGACCTTCTTGTCCTGCGCCATCAGGGCCATCAGCGCATCGGCGTCCGCAAGCCCCTCCTGGGCAAACCCGGCGATATCCTGCAGATGGGTAGGAAGGCCCGCTTCGGCAAGATGACGTTCGATCCGCGTCGCATCGGACGCCGGCATCATGCCGAGAGAGGCGGAAAACTCCGCCGCAAGCACCGTGCCGACCGCGACGCCCTCGCCGTGGAACAACCGGTCGGAAAAGCCGGTCGCCGCCTCGAGCGCATGGCCGAAAGTATGGCCCAGATTGAGCAGCGCGCGGTCGCCGGTTTCGCGCTCGTCTCGCCCGACGATCGCTGCCTTGGCGCGGCACGAGGTCGCAATCGCGTGCTCGCGCGCCGCGCCCCCCTTGAAGATGTCGGCGTGATTGGCTTCCAGCCAATTGAAGAAAGCCGCGTCGCCCAATACGCCGTATTTGGCCACCTCCGCATAGCCTGCGCGAAACTGCCGTGCCGGCAGCGTATCGAGCACTGCGGTGTCCGCGATCACCAGCATCGGCTGGTGAAAGGCGCCGATCAGGTTCTTGCCGTGCGGCGAGTTGATTCCGGTCTTGCCGCCGACGGAGGAGTCGACCTGGGCAAGCAATGTGGTCGGCACCTGCACGAAGTCGACGCCGCGGCGCAGAATCGCGGCGGCAAAGCCGGCGAGGTCGCCGACCACGCCGCCGCCCAGCGCGACCACCAGATCGTTGCGCTCGATCCTGGCCGAGATCAGTGCTTCGCTGACGTCTTCCAGGGTGGCGTAGCTTTTCGAGCCTTCGCCCCCCTCGACGATGATGGGCGAGGTCGCGATGCCGGCCTCATTCAGTGCAGCTTCGGCCTTTTCCAGCCAATGTTTGGCGACGTGGCGATCGGTGACGATCGCGGTACGCGCGCCGGGCCGTAACGCCACCACGCGATGGCCGAGCGAGCCCAGCACGTCGCGGCCGATGACGATGTCATAGCTGCGATCGCCGAGCGCGACATCGACGATGACCGGATCCGAATGCTTCAGCGGTGCAGTCATCGGGCTACACCCACGACGTCGGACGAGGCCCCGGCGGCGGCCGCATCGCCGCAAAGATGGGCGTGGAGGGCCTCGATGCATTCATCGACGATCCTCTCGTGCGGCACATCGCGGGAGGCGATCGTCAGGTCGGCATATTGGTAGACCGGCTCGCGTTCGCTGAGGAGCCGCCCCACGGTGGCATCGGGGTCCGCGGTCCGCAATAAAGGGCGATCGGCGCGGCGCCTGACTCTGCGCATGATCACATCGGCATCCGCTTTGAGCCAGATCGAAACCGCCTTGTCGCCGACGCGGCGGCGGGTCTCCTCTCGCATGAACGAGCCGCCGCCGGTCGCCAGGACGGCAGGCCCGGTCTCGAGCAGACGCGCGATCACCCTCGCCTCGCCGTCCCTGAAATACGGCTCGCCATAGGCTTCGAAAATCTCCGGGATCGACATGCGGTGCGCCGCCTCGATCTCGGTATCGGCGTCGATAAAGGGCAGCCGCAGCCGCGCCGCCAGCCGCCGGCCGACGGTGGATTTGCCCGCCCCCATCATGCCGACCAGCACGATCGGTCGCGCGCCGAGGGCGGCGACGATCTCGGCCTCCGGCGTCGGGCTTTGGGTCGGTGAAGAGGTCATCTCTGGCATTTTGGGCTCGGCAGATCGCAGGCCAGGGGCCGCGTTCCCGGCCACCTATACTACCCCGCTGTGCGGAGTTGCCAGAGTGTCTTGCAACTCGGGTGCGAACATGTTGGATGATTTCAATGGTTAATGCGCCTGTCTAAGGCTCCAAGATGCCCACCCTGTTCCGCTTCCTGACGGTCGTCGCCATCATTGCCGCCGTCGGCTATGGCGCGATTTACGCATTGGCGAATTTCGTTAACCCAAAGCCGCGGGAGATTACAGTCACCATTCCGCCGGACAAATTTCTGAAGAAATAGCAGGTCAAGGTCCGGTGGATGCGCACCAAGCCCTCCGATGTGAAGCTGATAGGCCTGTTCCTCGACATGCTGGCGGCGGAACAGGGCGCCGGCGACAACACCCTGCAGGCCTATCGCCACGATCTTGCTGACCTTTCCGATTTCCTTTCCGGCGCCGGCCAAACCTTCGTCACCGCCACGACCGACAATTTGCGGAGCTATCTCGCCGATCTCGATACCCGCGGCTTCAAGTCATCGAGTGTCGCGCGCAGGCTTTCCGCGCTTCGCCATTTGTTCCGCTTCCTGTTGAGCGAGCGGATTCGAAGTGACGATCCGGCAGCGATCCTGTCCGGGCCGAAGCGCGGGCGCAGCCTGCCCAAGGTGCTGTCGATCAAGGACGTCGACCGCATGCTGACACGGGCAAGGGAACTGACCCAGGCGGCCGACGCATCACCGCTGCGGCGGCTGCGGGCCATGCGGCTCTACTGCCTCCTGGAAGTGCTCTACGCCACCGGGCTGCGGGTGTCCGAGCTGGTGGCGCTGCCACGCTCGGCGGCGACCCGCGATGCCCGCATGATCGTGGTGCGCGGCAAGGGGAGCAAGGAGCGGCTGGTGCCGCTCAACGACGCGTCCCGGCAGGCGATGGCCGACTACCTCGCCACGATGGGGTCGCAAAGGCTCGAGAAGAGGAAAAACGCCGCCGCCTCGAAATGGCTGTTTCCGTCCTTCGGCGAGAGCGGCCACCTCACGCGACAGCATTTTGCGCGCGACCTCAAGGAGCTTGCCGTGGCATCGGGGCTTGCCGCACGGCAGGTTTCCCCGCACGTGCTGCGCCACGCGTTCGCCAGCCACCTGCTCCACAACGGCGCCGATTTACGCATCGTGCAGACGCTGCTTGGCCATACCGACATCTCGACGACGCAAATCTATACCCACGTGGTGGAAGAGCGGCTCAAGAGCCTGGTGCGCGACCTGCACCCGCTTGCAGAGAAGTAAAATCTTCCCGCGCTTGACTTCCGCGGCCGATCACATGAAAGAGCTTGCCGCCCGCAGCGTTTTTTGCGCGCGTCATCCGAAATGGGCAGCCTCGCCGGCCGGGTGACGCACTAACTCGTTGAAAAGGCGCGCTTTCCTGACACGAGCCGAATCGGCTTCGCCGCCGAACAGGGCGTGATCTATATTGATGTGATGCCGATGTGATGCCGGACCAAATGCGCTCCTATCTCGATTTCGAAAAGCCCGTCGCCGAACTCGACTCCAAGGTCGACGAATTGCGCGCCCTCGCGGCCTCGGGCGCCGATATCAGCGAAGAGGTGACGCGCATCGAGGAAAAGGCGGCGCAGGCGCTTGCCGAGCTCTATGGCAGCCTGACGCCCTGGCAAAAGACGCTGGTGGCCCGGCATCCGCAGCGCCCGCACTTCACCGACTTCGTTAACGCCCTGATCACCGATTTCACGCCGCTCGCCGGCGATCGCAAGTTCGGCGAGGACGAGGCGTTGATGGGCGGGTTCGGCCGCTTCCGCGGCGAAAGCATTTGCGTGATGGGCCAGGAGAAGGGCAACTCCACCGACTCGCGCATCAAGCATAACTTCGGCATGGCGCGCCCCGAAGGCTACCGCAAAGCGGTGCGGCTGATGGAAATGGCCGATCGTTTCGGCATTCCCGTGCTGTCGATCGTGGATTCCGCCGGCGCCTATCCGGGCATCGGCGCGGAAGAGCGAGGGCAGGCCGAGGCGATCGCGCGATCCACCGATGCCTGCCTGTCGCTTGGCGTGCCCAACGTCGCAATCGTCACCGGCGAAGGCATGTCGGGCGGCGCGATTGCAATCACGACCGCCAACCGCGTGCTGATGCTGGAGCACGCGATCTACAGTGTGATTTCGCCGGAGGCGGCCTCCTCGATCCTGTGGCGCGACGGCAGCAAGGCCCAGGAAGCGGCCAACAGCATGAAGATCACCGCCCAGGACATGCTTCGATTCGGGGTGATCGACACGATTCTCAAGGAACCGGTCGGCGGCGCCCATCGCGACCCAGCCGCCATGATCGCCGCTACCGGCGAAGCCATCGCGGCGGCCTTCGACGAGCTGCGCAACCTCGATGCCGAAGCCGTCCGCAAGCAGCGGCGGCAGAAGTTCCTGGAGATCGGGCGGAAACTCGCCTGACCGCGGCCAATCCCGGGAATCGGCCCATTTTGCCGCTTTTATCGGCGAAAACAGCCGGTTTCAGCCGCAATTAGGCCGAAGAGGCGGTATTTAACCCTCGATTGACCATGGGGTTATCGGCCCTGCCCCGCCGGTCCGTCCAGGTTGCGGGCCGGGGGGTCAAAGAGTAGTATTTTAATCAACGGCTTCAGGGTATCGCGCTGCAATGGGGTTGCGGGATCGCCCGGTGGGTGTGGAGCTTCTGCCTTGATCAATCGCTCGCTGGTCCGCGCGCTCTTCACATCGGCTGCGCTCGCAGCCGTTGGCGCGTCGCTCGCCGGCTGCGACGCTGACCAGGTCTCGCTTGCGGCGAACGCCAAGGCCAATCAGCCGGTTCCACCAAAACTGCTCGCGGCCATGACGGAAAAGGACATGGATCTGCAATCGCCGATCCTGATCCGGCTGTTCAAGCAGGAGGCCGAGCTCGAGGTCTGGAAGCAGGACCGTTCCGGCAAATTCGCACTCCTGAAAACCTATCCGATCTGCCGCTGGTCCGGAGATTTGGGGCCGAAGGTGCGCGAGGGCGACCGCCAGGCGCCGGAAGGCTTCTATTCGATCACGCCGGCACAGATGAACCCGCAGTCGGCCTATTATCTCTCGTTCAACACCGGCTATCCCAACGCCTATGACCGTGCGCTCGGGCACACCGGCTCGCAACTGATGGTGCATGGCGACTGTTCCTCGCGCGGCTGCTACGCCATGACCGACGAGCAGATCGCCGAGATTTACGCGCTCGGGCGCGAATCCTTCTTCGGCGGCCAGAAGGCGTTCCAGTTCCAGGCCTATCCGTTCCGGATGACGCCATTGAACATGGCCAAGCACCGCAACAACCCGAACATGGCGTTCTGGAAGATGATCAAGGAAGGCTATGATCATTTCGAGGTGACGCGTCAGGAGCCGAAGGTCGATTTCTGCGAAAAGCACTACGTCTTCGACGCTGCCCGCGCTCCGAATGCGACGCGCGATCCTGTGTTCGATGCGGCCGCGAAATGCCCGGCTTACGTGGTGCCGGAGGAGATCGCCTCGCCCGTTCGCGAGAAGCAGCAGCAGGACGAGGTGGAGTTCGCCAAGCTGGTGTCGAAGGGGACCCCGGTCGCCAAGCTCAACACCGGCATCGACGGCGGCATGAACGAGATCTTTGCCTCGCATGTGCCTGGCGGGAACACCGGCCTGTCGGAGGGCGGCGAAGGCCAGAGCCTGTCACTGCTTGCAACCTCGCGCGCGCCGGGCACGATTCCCCCGACCGTGAACCCGCCGCACGCGCCGGCAGCGGATGAGCCGGTGGCCGTAGCCGCAGCGCCTGCCGCATCCATCTCGGCGCCGGCCGCGGCCCCGCGCGTGGCGTCGGCCTCGCAATCGGACGGCTTCTTCTCCAGCATCGCCCACAAGATGGGCCTGAGCCACGCGACCGCAGATACGACCGCGGCGATGCCGCCGCCTTCGCCCGCGCCCGCAAAATCGAAAGTCGCTGAGGTCAGGCACAGCGAGACGAAGGCTGCCGCAAGACCCACCGAGCCGAAGCAGGCGAGCCATGCAGCCCCAAAACCCGCGGTTGCCGAGAGCCAGACGACGTCTGATCCGTCTGTACAGCCGCCCAGGGATTCGCTGGTCGGCGGTGCCCAGCCGATCCTTTCGGCCAACTCTTTCGAGAGCCGTTTTTCGGCGACAAAGTAGCCCGGCATCGCCGGCGGTTGATCACTTGATGTCGTCGAACCAGGACTGCGGCTGCGGCGAGGACAAGGTCACGCTCACCGCTTCGGCGCGATAGCGCGGCAGATGAGGCTCGAGCGAGCAGACGACGCAAAGCGCGAGGCTCGCCCAGACCGCCGCACTGAAATAGAGCGACATCCAGGCAATCTCGTCCTTCCAGTGCGCAAAGTCGCGCGTCACCACCCAGCGCGTGCTGACGTCGTAAAGACCCGCGATGGGACCCAGAAGCTTGCTGCCATTGGCAAGCCCAACCTGCCACCGGCTGAGATACATCGGCACGTCGATCACCGCGAGAAAGGCCAGATAGCCGGCGATGCCAGTGATCGCGATCATCAGGGCCACACGAACCGGACCATTGAACTCAGGCAGCAGGCGGCCGAGGCCGACCGCAACCAGAAGGAAGGCAACGGCCCAGAGCGAATTTTCGATGGCATTGCCCAGATAGCTGGTGGTCAGCACCGCATACCACGAGAAGCACTCCGCGATGAGGATCAACGGCAGGACGACCTGCGCGACGTTCAGGGTGGTGTCGGCTCCCGCCATCCCGCCCAGTTGCCGCAGGATGATCACCCATTGCACCGCAAAGCAGATCTCGGCCACCGTCGCCACTGACCGGCCGACCAGAACGCTCGACAGCCAGGTATCGAACAGGCAGATCCGCTGCACGTCTGCGCGCGGAAGGAACGACCTGAACGCACAGCCAAAGACATAGGCCGCACAGAGCAGGAGCATGAGCTCGACGCCCGAGCTGCCGCCTAGGGCGCCAGGCTGTAACTCGCGGTACAGCAGGAACCAGATTGTGACATTTGCGCTGCTGACCAGGGTCAGCAACCCCCACCACCAGGCCAGGGGATTTGATCGCGCCCGCCGCAGCAGATCCATGGGTCGCGCTCCGCACGTAATCGAACTGACACTTTAACGTAGCAATTGTGTCACAAAGCGCGAGCGCTTGAAGACAATAAGACGTGTCCGACGGATGCTTTTCAGGCTCCGGTGCAGCCGCATGAGGGCATCAACGACCCGCCCTGCTCGGGCAAGGCCGCGCTGAGCTGTGCCTCGCAGGACATTCCCCGGGGAATGGACGTCCCGCCAATAATCGATAATTCTACCCATTCGCGCCTGGACCCGCAGAAGGTCCGGCCGAGGGCCGTGAGGAAACGATTCACAGGGAGGGATTATCGCGATGGCGGGCATCCATTTGCTCGATCGGATCATCGGCAAGGACTATCCGCGTTTGGCCTCTGACGCCGAGGTCCACGCCTTCGAACAAGTGCCTTATCCGGACCGCATCGCCGCCGAGAGCACATTTGAGGCGATCAAACTGGGCGCGGCCGGCAATCCCGATGCGCCGGCGATCCAGTTCCTGCCCAATGCCGACCCGGCCGATACGGCAATGGTCGTGACCCATCGCGATTTCGTCGCGCGGGTCACGCAGGCGGCCAACATGTTCCACGCGCTCGGCGCGGGCCCGGATGATGTCGTGAGCTTTCTGCTTCCGCTCCTGTCTGAAGCGTTCATCACGCTGTTCGGCGCGGAAGCCGCCGGAATCGCCAATCCCATCAACCCGCTGCTGGAGCCGCATCAGATTGCGGAAATTCTGCAAGCTGCACGCACGACCATCCTCGTCGCGCTCGGACCGTTGCCGGGGACCGACATCTGGCGGAAGGTCGAGCGGGTGCGCGGCCATCTGAAACACCTCAAGGCAATCGTGCAGGTCCACGGTCCCAGCGATCCGGCGAACGGGGTCTATTCGTTCGGCGATCTCATCAAGGCACAGCCGGCCGATCGCCTCCTCAGCGGCAGGACGATTTCCGGCGACCAGACTGCGGCCTATTTCCACACCGGAGGCACCACCGGCACACCGAAGCTCGTTCGCCACACCCATGCCAATCAGGTCTATCAGGCCTGGGGCTGCAACCTGCTGTTGAAAGCGAAAGCGGGCGGCAACCTGCTGTTCGGCATGCCGCTCTTCCACGTCGGAGGCGCGCTGACGCAGGCCCTGGCCACCTTGACCGCGGGCGGGTGTCTTGTCGTGCTGTCACCCGCCGGCTGGCGCAATCCGGCAGCCGTCAAGAACGTCTGGAGCCTGGTCGAACGCTTCAGACCCGAAGGCATAGGCAGCGTCCCGACCGTTCTCGCCGCAACGCTCGCGATCCCGACGGGCAACGCCGACCTCTCGAGCGTGCGCTATGCCGCGGGCGGCGGATCGGCGATCCCCGTGGCCGTGGGCAAAGCGATCCAGGACAGGCTCAAGCTGCCGATCTACGAGGTCTACGGCATGACCGAGACCGCCAGCGTGCACGCCATGGCCTATCCGGATCGTCCCGTCCGTCTCGGCTCTGTCGGTCTTCCCCTGCCCTACAGCCGCGTTCGCATCGTCAAGCTCGACGCCAACGGTCAATTCGAGCGGGACTGCGCGCCCGACGAGATCGGCGTCGTGATCATGGCCGGCCCTGGAGTCTTCAGCGGCTATCTCAACGAAGCGCACAACAGGGGCGCGTTCGTCGACGGCCGTTGGGTCAACTCGGGCGATCTCGGTCGTCTCGACAAGGACGGCTTTCTCTGGATCACCGGCCGTGCCAAGGACCTCGTAATCCGCGGTGGCCACAACATCGATCCTGCCCCGGTCGAGGAGATCATGTTCCAGCATCCCGCCGTCGGGTTTGCCGCAGTCGTCGGCCAGCCCGACGCCTATGCCGGCGAGCTGCCGGTGGGCTATGTGCAACTGAAGCCGGGTACCGCCGTTGCGCCGGGCGAGCTCGAGGCGTTCGTGCGCGACCGCACGCCCGAGCGCGCCGCTATTCCCGTGCAGATCATCGCGATCGATCCGATGCCGCTCACCGGCGTCGGCAAGGTTTTCAAGCCTCAGCTTCGCTGGGATGCCGCCAGGCGCGTATTCACGGGAGTGCTTTCTCCGCTCCGGGAAAGAGGCGTCGACTGCAGGGTCGAGGTAGGTCCGCACGGCAGCCACGGCAGCATCGCGACCGTGACGCTCGCACAAGTCCCCGAGAGCCAGCGCGAGGCGATCGCAAACGAGGTCCACACACTGCTCGCCCCGTTCGTGATGCGCCACGAGGTGGTCTGTGTTTGAATGGCGGCAGCAGACTGATCTTTGACGTGCGTGACGACGCGATCAACGCCGCGCCGTCATCTCACACATACTTGCCGTGACAGTGCTTGTACTTCTTCCCCGAACCGCAGGGGCAATCCTCGTTGCGGCCGACCTTGCCCCAGCTGGCGGGGTTCTTCGGATCGCGGTCGGCTGAAGCGGAAGGCACCAGGGAAGCGCTGGCAAACGCCAGCTCATCCTCGCCGGTCGAGGGATCGGCATGATGTGCTTCCATCGCCGGCAGCATCGGCGCCTGCTGCTCGGGCGGCACGATTTCCACCCGCATCAACTGCGCGGTGACCGCTTCGCGCAAATGCGCGATCATTGCTTCGAACAGGCTGAAGGCTTCCGACTTGTACTCCTGCAAGGGATCGCGCTGGCCGTAACCGCGCAGGCCGATCACCTGGCGCAGATGGTCGAGCATGATCAAATGCTCGCGCCAGAGATGATCCAGCGTCTGCAACAGGATCGTCTTCTCGACGTAGCGCATCACGTCGGGACCCCATTGCGCGACCTTGGCGGCCATGTGCTCGTCGGCGCGGTTCTCAATGCGCGACAGGAGCTCCTCGTCGGCGATGCCCTCTTCCTTGGCCCATTCGTCGACCGGCAGGTCGAGGTCCAGGACGCGCTTCAGCTCTTCCTTGAGCCCCGCGACGTCCCACTGCTCGGCATAGGCATGTTCGGGCACGTGCTTGGCCACGAGGTCCTCGACGAAGGCGTGGCGCATGTCCGCCACGGTTTCGGCGACGCTCTCGTCCTTCATCAGATCGACGCGCTGGTCGAAGATGACCTTGCGCTGGTCGTTCTGCACGTTGTCGAATTTGAGCAGGTTCTTGCGGATGTCGAAGTTGCGCGCCACGACCATCTGCAGTGCCATCACCAGCGCGCGGTTGATCCAGGGAAGCGTGATCGCCTCGTCTTCCTTGAGGACGAG
>CAYVVB010000027.1:0-2498 GCA_964454955.1 uncultured Bradyrhizobium sp.
TCGCTTCGGCGGTCTCCTGTCAGGAAACAACGTGTAGCTGTCCTGATCCGCAGGATCGTGTTTGTTGTCCGCGAGCGGGCTCCATTGCGAAATAGATACAAGTCGATCCGGTCATTCGCTCTGGAGAAACGGTCCATGCGCCCTCCGCTGCCGCCCTTCACCGAGGCGAGTGCGATTGAAAAAGTCCGTCTCGCGGAAGATGCTTGGAACAGCCGCGACCCGGCCAAGGTTGCGCTCGCCTATACGCCCGACAGCCGGTGGCGCAACCGTGCCGAGTTCATCAACGGTCGTGCCGAGATCGAGGCTTTTCTCAAGCGCAAATGGACGCGCGAACTCGATTACCGGCTGATCAAGGAGCTGTGGGCCTTCACCGGTAACCGGATCGCTGTGCGCTTCGCCTATGAATTCCACGATGACAGCGGCACCTGGTTCCGTGCTTACGGCAACGAGAACTGGGAATTCGACACCGACGGGCTGATGCGCCGGCGTATCGCCAGCATCAACGAACGTCCGATTGCAGAGCCCGAGCGCAAGTTTCGTTGGCCGCTCGGTCGTAGACCCGACGATCAGCCGGGACTCTCGGATCTCGGCCTCTAACACGCAGACCCTATGGTTGCCCGATCTTCCGCGGTCGATGGGAGAGAATGATGAGCAGCATGAGTGGACAATTTGGCCTTCCGGTGCGTCACAGAGCCCTCAGCACCTCCGCCAAGGCGCAGCCTACAGTCATTTGGAGCATCCCCGAACCGGAGAACCCGCAACGAGGCTCTGACTTCGCAGCGATGCTCCTGGCCATTGCGGCTCACGACCTCCGACAGCCGCTCCAGATGATGCAGCACGCTCACGACGCGCTGGGTAGAGGCATTCGCACCAAATCAGAACTCAAGCTGCTCGAATCAAGTCAAACCGCGATTGAGCGGATGGACCATCAGCTCAAGGAACTGCTGGGCGCTCTTCTTCTTCATAACCGGGCTGGAAAGATTGAGCTCAGGGCCGTTAGCGCCGACCGCCTACTACGGCAAGCTTGCCATGAGAACAGAGAAATCGCCTCTCGAAAGGACATCAGCATACGCGTGGTCGGAACAAGACTATCCGTTCTCAGTGATCCGCTGCTCCTCGGCGTCATTCTCCGCAACCTGGTGAGCAACGCGGTCAAATACACCAATCCCGGTGGTCGCATACTTATCGGTTGCCGCCGTTTCGGGACGACGGTGCGGATCGATGTGCTCGATACCGGGGTCGGTATCGTCGACGCAAGAATGCCAAGCTTGTTCGAAGCGCTTACTCGCCTCGATCCGGAACGGAGCGATGGCCTCGGCATCGGCCTCTTCATCGTTCGCAAGGCTGCTGATCTTCTCGGACATCGCATCGACGTGAGCTCTGCGCCCTATCGAGGCTCGCGGTTCTCGATCGCCGCGCCCCGGGTTGCCTAGCCAGCAGGACGCTGACCATCGACACGAGACCGAATGCCGCTCCATCCCACCGTAAAAATAGGAAGTAGACCATGAGCGATTCCCGTCCAGCCATGACCCACGCAACCGGCGCCCCGGTGGCGGACAATCTCAACATTATGACCGCGGGGCCGCGCGGCCCGGCGTTGCTGCAGGACATCTGGCTCATCGAGAAGATGGCGCATTTCGACCGCGAGGTGATCCCCGAGCGGCGCATGCATGCGAAAGGATGGGGCGCCTACGGCGCCTTCACCGTCACCCACGATATCAGCCGCTACACCAAGGCAAAGATTTTCGCGCAGGTCGGCAAGGCGACACCGATGTTCGCGCGCTTCTCGACGGTCGCCGGCGAGCGCGGTGCGGCCGACGCGGAGCGCGACATCCGCGGTTTCGCTCTCAAGTTCTACACCGAGGAGGGGAACTGGGATGTCGTCGGCAACAACACGCCGGTCTTCTTCTTTCGCGATCCGTTGCGCTTCCCCGATCTCAACCACGCGATCAAGCGCGACCCACGCACCGGCCTGCGCTCGGCCGACAACAACTGGGATTTCTGGTCGCTGCTGCCCGAGGCGCTGCATCAGGTCACGATCGTCATGTCCGACCGCGGCATCCCGAAGAGCTTCCGGCACATGCACGGCTTCGGCAGCCACACCTTCTCGATGATCAATGCCGCCAATGAACGCGTCTGGGTCAAATTCCACTTTCGCACGCAGCAAGGCATCCAGAACCTCACCGACCAGGAAGCGGCCGCGCTCGTGGCCAACGATCGCGAGACGCATGGTCGCGACCTGCTCAATGCCATCGAACGCGGCGATTTCCCGCGCTGGAAGATGTTCATTCAGGTTATGACCGACGATCAGGCCAGGACGCACAAGCACAATCCGTTCGATCTCACCAAGGTCTGGCCGAAGGCTGACTATCCGCTGATCGAGGTCGGCGTGATGGAGCTCAATCGCTGGCCTGACAATTACTTTGCCGAGGTTGAGCAAGCCGCCTTCTCGCCGGCCAATGTCGTGCCGGGCATCGGCTTCTCGCCCGACAAAATGC
>CAYVVB010000028.1:0-5593 GCA_964454955.1 uncultured Bradyrhizobium sp.
GCGCGTTGACCACAGGTACAGGCGGATACACTCCGGCCTTCCCTGCGCAGTGGTTTACGGCTTACTTCGCGCTCTTCCCGGTGAACCAGCGTTTGCCACCGTCGCCAGCGCAATGCGCCTAAGCATCGTCGCCAACTTGGCACCTGCATGGGTGTGCCAGAACCACACGACTTCGCCGTCCGCGATGTGCCGCTCGTCAGTCAGCATCGTCGCGTCCACCGCATTCTGTCCCGCGTGTCGTGACGATCGCGATACGCCCCTCGTGCCGGGACAGGATGCGCGGGACGATGCTGCTGATTTGCCCGACGGCGCAACCCGACGGCATGCGACACATTGGCACGACGGGCGAATCAACCCGCGGATTTCGTCGAGCAGGATGGATTGGACCAAGGGGGCACGCGACGACACGCCCGACGACACGCTCCGCGAAAACTCATGCGCCTCGGAATTGCGGCGACAGGTTTCGCAGCGCTTGGTCAGGACGGCGCACGTTCCACCGCGTGCCGCAGCCAGACCATGCCTCCTTCGAGGGTTTCGCAGTGCGTGAGGCGCAGCGATTGGCCGGCTCCAGGGCGGTCTCCCTCAGGCCCGTGATAATCGACGATGCTTTGCCCGCCGGCCGCGCCATCGACCGCCGGATGAATCAGAGTGCTGAACTCATCGATGAGCTTATGTTTCAGAAACGCGCCGTTGATCGTTCCGCCGCCTTCGAGGAGAAGCGTTTTCACCTCGAACAGCGAAGCAACCTCGTCCATCGCGCGGGGCAGATCATCACCCTTGGGCCCGGCGAACAGATAAGACACGCCATCTTCCCGCAATTCCGCCAGATAGGCATCAGACACCTGCTCGCCCAGAACGGCGACAACATGATCCCCGCCGATATTGTCCTTGCCGTAATGAACGCGGCCCGACGGATCAATGCCAATCGCCAGCCTGCGTCCCGCGCGTGTGCCGATATGGGCCTTTCGCGGCAGCGCGGCCGCATCTTTCACGCGTCGTTCGGCCCCCTTTGCCATCTCGCTCATCGTCTTGCGGCCTACGATCCATCCGTCGGCGCCGAACTGGTCATGAATGCGCTCGTAATGCCCCCGCAGGACATCTCCGGAGATGCCGGAGGCAGGTGAGGTGAAGCGGCTCGGGTGCAAGCGGCCGTCGATTGACGTACCCATGTGGCAAATGATGTGGGGGCGCAAGGCTTTCCCTTTCGATGTTCAACGCCAGTGTCTTAGCGCTTCGACCGAGAAGGGCCGGCGACGACTGGTGCCGGCCTGGATCAAAGAGACGGCAAATCTCCCAGGACGAGAGAATTTCCGTCGGACGCGCACCACCTGCCCCTTCGAGACACAGGGCACGATGACTCCCCGCGGGATGTAGGTAAGCCCGGCCCCGTCATCAAGCGCCCGTCCAGCGCGCGGTCTCCACGTGGGCCAAGAGGACGGTTGTCGCCAAGGGCAGCCCTAGGACGCCTGCAGTCTGGGCGCGACTTCGCGCGCCACGTTCACCAGCGCAGCGATCAGCGGCGTCATCGGGTCACGCTGCGGCAGCACCATGCCGATGCTGTAGGTGACGATTGGATCGACGATCGGAATGCTGCGGACGGCGTCCGCAAGGCCCAGCGTCTCGGCAAGCTTCGCCGGCATGACGCTCGCCCAGCGCCCGGTCTTCACGTGAGTGAAGAGGACGAGCAGCGAGTTCGAAGTCAGCGTCGGCGTCGCTTCGGCGCCGACCGAACGCAGGGCGCGGTCGATGATGCGGCGGTTCTGCATGTCCGGGGTGAGCAGGCAGAGCGGCACTTGCCCGACTTCCTTCCAGGTGACCTGATCACGGTCGCCGAACATTGCGTCGGGCGCGGTCAAGAGCCGATAGCTCTCGTTATAGAGCGGAATGGTCCGCACCTTTCCGATCGGCTCGTTCTCGATATAGGTCAAGCCTGCGTCGACTTCGAGATTTTCCAGGAGGCCGAGAACTTCCGCCGAGGTGCAGGACTGGATGCGGAAGCGCACGTCGGGATGGCGCGCGCGAAATGGCGTGGTCAAGGAGGCCACCATGCCGAGCACGGTCGGAATGGCGGCAATCCTGATCTCGCCGGAAAGCTTGTCCTTCAGGGCATTGATTTCCTGTCGCATGGCGCGGGCATCGCCGACGATACGCCGCGCCCAGTCCAGCACGCGCTCGCCCTCGGGAGTGAAACCCTGAAAGCGCGAGCCGCGCTGCACGAGCATCACGCCGAGAATCTCCTCGAGCTGCTTGATGCTCGTCGACATGGTGGGCTGGGTCACGCCGCAGGCCTCGGCGGCGCGGCCAAAATGCCGCTCCTGGGCCAGTGCCAGCAAGAGTTCAAGCTTGTCGATCACGAAAACGGCCTCTGTAACTCGTTCAAACCATTGGCAACCAATAACATGGCCCGTATCGGACAAACACGCCCAATCCCGGTGCAGTGGCCTGCATATGGCCGCGTTTTCTCCATCGGCTTCCCCTATTGCATGATTTTTCTTTCGAATTAATCGGCTTGCGCAATCGCAGCACGGGACAGCTTTATTGATATCCGCAAGGATTCGGACCAGACGAACAAAGAGCCTGACAAACCTTGATCGAGAGACCGAATGGCAGCGAGTTACGAACCATGGGACGAAGCGCGCGGCGCCGAGATCATCGCCGAGCACAGCCAACGCGAAGGCGCGACGCTCGTCATCCTGCACGCCCTGCAGGAGGCGTTCGGCCATGTGCCCGAACCGGCCATTCCCATGGTTGCGGCCGCGCTCAATCTATCGCGCGCCGAAGTCCATGGCGTCTTCACCTTCTATCATGATTTCCGGAAAGAACCCCCAGGCCGGCATGTGCTGAAACTGTGCCGCGCGGAAGCCTGCCAGGCCGCCGGCGGCGAGACACTGGCCTCCCACGCGGAAACCAGGCTCGGAATCCCCTGCGGCGAGACGACGGCAGACCGGCTCGTCACGCTGGAGCCGGTCTATTGCCTTGGCCTCTGCGCGACCGCGCCGTCGGCCATGCTGGACGGACGTCTCGTCGGGCGGCTCGACCAGGCCCGGCTCGATGCACTGATCGCGGAGGCGCAGCGATGACAGTCCGCATCTTCGTGCCGCGCGATGCTGCAGCAGTCGCCGTCGGCGCCGACGAGGTGGTACAGGCACTGGAGCAGGCCGCGGCCACACGCGGGCACGCCGTCGATATCATTCGAACCGGCTCGCGCGGCCTGTACTGGCTGGAGCCGATGGTCGAGGTCTCGACATCGGCTGGACGCGTCGCCTTCGGCCCGGTGACGGCGGCCGATGCCGCTTCCGTGCTGGAGGCCATGGTGAGCGGCGGCGACCATCCGCTGCGGCTGGGACTTGCGGAGGAGATCCCCTGGCTGAAGCGGCAGACCCGCCTCACCTTCGCACGCTGCGGCGTGATCGATCCGCGCTCGCTCGACGATTACCGCGCACATGGCGGCTATAAGGGTCTGGAGCGGGCGCTGACGCTCACCCCCGATGCCATCATCGCCGAGGTCACCGCGTCGGGCCTGCGCGGCCGCGGCGGCGCGGGCTTTCCGACCGGCATCAAGTGGAAGACCGTGGCAGAGGCCAGGGGAAACCGCAAATACGTCGTCTGCAACGCCGACGAAGGCGACAGCGGCACCTTCGCCGACCGCATGCTGATGGAGGGCGATCCCTTCGTGCTGATCGAAGGCATGACGATCGCGGCGATCGCAGTCGGCGCGACCAAGGGCTATATCTACAGCCGCTCCGAATATCCGCACGCGATTGCTGCCATGAACGAGGCGATCGCACTCGCCCGGGGCGCGGGTCTGCTTGGCGAACGCATCGCGGGCTCGAGGCATGGCTTCGATCTCGAGGTGCGCGTCGGCGCCGGCGCCTATGTCTGCGGCGAAGAGACCTCGCTGCTCGAAAGCCTGGAGGGCCGGCGTGGCATCGTGCGCGCCAAGCCGCCCCTGCCCGCGCATAAAGGCCTGTTCGGCCAACCCACGGTGGTCAACAACCTATTGTCCTTCGCGGCAATCCCGTTCATCCTCGACCAGGGACCCAAGGCTTATGCCGATTTCGGCATGGGTCGCTCGCGCGGCACGATGCCGATCCAGCTTGCCGGCAACATCCGCCATGGCGGCCTGTTCGAAACCGCCTTTGGCATCACGCTCGGCGAACTCGTGGACGAGGTCGGCGGCGGTACCTTCACCGGCCGCCCGGTGCGCGCGGTGCAGGTTGGCGGGCCGCTCGGCGCCTATTTCCCGCGCAGCCTATTCGACACGCCGTTCGATTACGAGGCCTTTGCCGCCCGCGACGGCCTGATCGGCCATGGCGGCATCGTGGTGTTCGACGACACCGTCGACATGACGAGGCAGGCGCGCTTCGCCATGGAATTTTGCGCCATCGAATCCTGCGGTAAATGCACGCCCTGCCGGATCGGCTCGACGCGCGGCGCCGAGACCATCGAGAAGATCCGGCGCGGCGAACGCGTCGCAGACAACATCGCGCTGGTCGAGGACCTCTGCAGCACCATGAAACTCGGCTCGCTCTGCGCGCTCGGCGGCTTCACCCCCTACCCCGTGATGAGCGCGCTGAAGCATTTCCGTGAAGATTTCGGCCCCCAGCAGCCGCGGCTCCAGGCTGCGGAATAGGACGATCGCCATGTCGCTCATTCAGGAAACCGACTTCGGCACTCCGCGTTCGAAGTCCGAAGCCATGGTGACGCTCACCATCGACGGCCAGAGCGTCGCGGTGCCCGAAGGCACCTCGATCATGCGCGCAGCCATGGAGGCCGGCACGCAGATTCCGAAACTCTGCGCCACCGACATGGTCGACGCGTTCGGCTCCTGTCGCCTCTGCCTGGTCGAGATCGAAGGCCGCGCCGGCACGCCGGCCTCCTGCACGACGCCCGTGGCGCCGGGTCTCGTGGTCCACACCCAGACCGAGCGGCTGAAGAAGCTGCGCAAGGGCGTGATGGAGCTCTACATCTCCGACCATCCGCTGGATTGCCTCACCTGCGCGGCCAACGGCGATTGCGAGCTGCAGGACATGGCGGGCGCGGTGGGCCTGCGCGAGGTGCGCTACGGCTACCAGGGCGAGAACCATGTCTTTCCGGAACTTCAGGGCCACACCAACACGGCCTGGATGCCGAAGGACGAATCCAACCCCTATTTCACCTATGATCCATCCAAATGCATCGTCTGCTCGCGCTGCGTCCGCGCGTGCGAGGAGGTGCAAGGCACCTTTGCGCTGACGATCGCCGGCCGCGGCTTCGACAGCCGCGTCTCGCCCGGGATGAGCGAGAGCTTCCTCGGCTCCGAATGCGTCTCCTGCGGCGCCTGCGTGCAAGCCTGTCCGACCGCGACGCTCACGGAAAAATCCGTCATCGAGATCGGCCAGCCCGAGCATTCGGTGGTCACCACCTGCGCCTATTGCGGCGTGGGCTGCGCCTTCAAGGCCGAGATGCGCGGCGAGGAAGTGGTGCGCATGGTGCCCTACAAGGACGGCAAGGCCAATCGCGGCCATTCCTGCGTCAAGGGACGCTTTGCCTGGGGCTATGCCACCCACAAGGAACGCATCCTCAAGCCGATGATCCGCGACAGGATCTCGGA
>CAYVVB010000029.1:0-6075 GCA_964454955.1 uncultured Bradyrhizobium sp.
GGCAGCCACCGCAGCAGCAACCGGCGCGGTTTCGTTCATCGCGGTGCGGGTCTTGGTCGGAATTGGAGAGGCCGGCGCCTTTCCGGGGGCCACGCGCTCGATGCAGCTTTGGTATCCGCGCGAGGAGCGTGGTTTGGTCCAGGGGCTGACGCATAGTGCCAGTCGACTGGGGGCCGCCATTGCGCCTCCGCTCGTCGTCCTGATCATGACCAATTTGGGATGGCGATCGGCTTTCTATATCTGCGGCGCGGCCGGTCTGATCTGGTCGATCTGGTGGTATGTTTCTTACCGCAATTTGCCGGAAGAGCACCCCCTCGTGAACAGGGCGGAGCTCAGGCACATTCGCGGCGTGGACGGCGAGGGCGCGATCAAGCATGCGGTCATCGAGCGCAAGGCTGCGTCCGTGCCCTGGGGCACGTTGCTGCGGTCGCCGAACATGTGGGCGATCATGTGCGCCTATTTCACCTACGTCTACTGCCTCTGGATATTCCTCAGCTGGCTGCCGTCGTATCTCGTCGAATTCCGGCACTTCACGCTGCTCAAGGTCGGCCTGTTGGCATCGCTGCCGTTATTTGCCGGTGTCCTGGGTGATACCGCCGGTGGCGTGGCTACGGACTGGCTCTTGAAGAAGACGGGCAGTGCCAAGATCGCGCGCCGCTCGGTCGCGATCGTGGGCTTGCTGGGGTGCTGCATCTTCATCGTGCCTGCTGCGTTGACCAGCAACGCCTACACCGCCGTCTATTGCCTGACCGCATCCATGTTCTTCCTGGAATGCACGATCGGTCCTTCCTGGGCCGTGCCCATGGATACGGGCGGCAAATATTCGGGGACGGTTTCAGGCATGATGAACATGGCCGGAAATTTCGGCGGGGCACTTTCTCCGCTCGTATTCGGTTTTCTTGTGCAATACGGCAATTGGCAAGCGCCGTTCATCGTCGCGGCTGTTCTGCTCGTCATCGGCGCTGTCGTATGGGGCTTTTGGCTCGATCCGGACCAATCGGTTCTCGATGTGCATGCACTGCAACAGCCGGAATGGTCTCCGGCGGAATGAACAGAGGGGGGCGAACCGGTATCCTGCTTCTTATGCATTGACGGTGTGCGTCCGGGAGGGGACAAGCCGGCCGAATAGTGTTATTCGACCCCCACTTCTTGAACCTGCCAAGCGAACCGCGCCAAGACTTCGAGCCAAGACCGGGAAGGACGCCTATGACCGTGCACACTGGAAGGCATTTTCTCCAGATTCCAGGACCTACCAACATTCCCGACCGCGTGCTGCGGGCGATGGACATGCCGGGCCTGGACCATCGCGGTCCCGAATTCGCCGAACTCGGTTTTGCGGTGCTGGCCGGCATGCAGCGGATGTTCCGTACCAAGCAGCCGGTGGTCATCTATCCATCCTCCGGCACGGGGGCCTGGGAGGCGGCGATCGTCAATACGCTTTCGCCGGGCGACAAGGTCCTGATGTGCGAGACCGGCCAGTTCGCCGTGCTGTGGCGCGGCATCGCCGACAAGTTCAAGCTGGATGTCGATTTCATTCCGGGCGACTGGCGCCATGGCGCGGACATCGCGGAGATCGAGCGGCAGCTCGCGGCCGACAAGGCCCATAAGATCAAGGCCGTCATGGTCGTGCACAACGAGACGTCGACCGGCTGCGTCACGGCGCCGCTCGAGGTGCGCAAGGCCATGGACCGCGCAAAACACCCGGCGCTCTTGATGGTGGACACGATTTCCGGTCTCGGCTCCCTCGACTATGAGCACGACGCCTGGGGCATCGACGTCTCCGTCGCGGGCTCGCAGAAGGGGCTGATGCTGCCGCCGGGGCTGGGCTTCAATGCCGTCTCGGAAAAGGCGCTCGCCGCGGCCAAGGCCAATCCCGGCATGCGCTCCTATTGGGAGTGGCAGGACATGATCGCGTTCAACAAGGCCGGCACCTTCCCCTATACGCCGGCGATCAATCTCCTGATGGGCCTGCGCGAGGCGATCCGCATGCTCGAAGAAGAGGGGCTCGAGAACGTCTTTGCGCGGCACAAGCGGCACAGCGCGGCGACGCGCGCCGCCATGAAGGTGTGGGGGCTGGACACCCAGTGTCAGGATCCGCAGGCGCATTCGCCGGCGCTCACCGGCGTGGTGATGCCTGAGGGCCATGACGCCGACCATTTCCGCAAAGTGGTGCTGGAGAATTTCGACATGGCGCTCGGTACCGGCCTCAACAAGATCAAGGGCAGAGTGTTCCGCATCGGCCATATCGGGCACTTCAACGACCTCATGCTCATGGGCACGCTCTCGGGTGTCGAGATGGGGCTCGATCTCGCCAAGGTGCCGCATCGCAAGGGCGGCGTACTCGCGGCGATGGAGGTCCTCACCGGACGCGAGGCGGTGCCGATGCGCGAGGCGGCGGTCGCCTGAGGTTTTCAGACTCGTCAAGTAAGGAAAAACGCGATGAACGCTCCGGCCACCGCCAATGAAGACCTGATCTATTCCGTCGAGGACGGCATCGCGCGCCTGACCTTCAACCGTCCGCAGGCGCGCAACGCGCTGACCTTTGCGATGTACGAGCAGATGGCCTCGATTTGCGAGAGCATCAACGCCGATCATTCGGTGAAGGCGCTGATCCTCACCGGCGCCGGCGACAAGGCGTTTGCGTCGGGCACCGACATCTCGCAATTCCGCGCCTTCAAGACGGCGCAGGACGCGCTCGACTACGAGGCGCGGATCGATCGCGTGCTCGGCACGCTGGAGCAGTGCCGGGTGCCCGTCATCGCGGCGATCGCCGGTGCCTGTACCGGGGGCGGCGCCGGCATTGCCGCCTGCTGCGATATCCGCATCGGCACCGAAGCGACGCGGATCGGCTTTCCGATCGCGCGCACGCTCGGCAACTGCCTGTCGATGTCGAACATCTCGCGCCTGGTTTCGCTGATCGGACCGGCCCGCACCAAGGACCTGATCTTCAAGGCGCGCCTGGTGGAAGCGCCGGAGGCGCTGGCGCTCGGGCTGCTCAACGAGGTGGTTCCTGACGTCGCGACGCTGCAGCGCCGTGCTGACGAGACGGCGAGGCTCGTGGCTTCCCATGCGCCGATCACGCTCGAGGTGACCAAGGAGGCGGTGCGCCGCATCCGGCGGACGCTGTCGCGCGACGAGGGCGAGGACCTGATCCTGCGCGCCTACATGAGCGAGGATTTTCGCGAAGGCATGGAGGCCTTCCTCAACAAGCGCGCGCCGAACTGGAAAGGCAAATGAGAGAGCCTGCTCGCGGCCTCATGCGAAAGTCATACGCGCTTGCGCAGGAGGCTGCTTGAACTGACCGTCGATCCTCCGCACAATGGCGGCCTGATCTTCTCGGCTGACGCCGCTTCCATCAGAGATTCACAACGTCCAGGAATAAACGCGTGCGAAATTTCATCAAAGTCACGGCTGCGCTGGCGGCCACGCTGACGGCCGCGCCCAGCCTCGCCGGCTGGGAGCCCGCCAAGCCTGTTGAAATCGTGGTCGCCGCCGGCGCCGGCGGCGCCTCCGACCAGATGGCGCGGATGATGCAGGCCGCGATCCAGAAGAACAATCTGATGAAGCAGCCGATGGTGGTGTCGCTGAAGGGCGGAGCCTCCGGCGCCGAAGCCCTGATGTATATGAAACAGAGCGAAGGCGATCCCAACAAGGTCCTGATCGCCTATTCGCTGATCTACATGCTGCCGCTGTCCGCCAAAATTCCTTTCAACTGGCGGGAGCTTACGCCGGTGTCGGTGATCGCGCTCGACCAGTTCGTGTTGTGGGACAATGCGTCGGGACCAAAGACGGTGAAGGAGTTCATTGAGGCCGCCAAGGCCGCAAGCTCGCCGTACAAGATGGGCGGCACAGGGTCCAAGCGTGAGGATCATGTGCTCACCATGTTCGTCGAGCAGAAGACCGGCGCGAAATTCTCTTACCTGCCCTACAAGTCTGGCGGCGAGGCTGCGACCCAGCTCGTCGGCGGCCACATCGAATCCAACGTCAACAATCCGTCCGAGAATCTCGAAGTCTGGCGCGCGGGCCAGGTGCGCCCGCTTTGCGTGTTCGACAAGGAACGGATTTCCTACACCGCCAAGGTGACCGACACGCAATCGTGGCACGACATCCCTACCTGCAAGGAAGAAGGCCTCGACGTTCAATACCTGATGCTGCGCGCCATGTTCCTGCCCGGCAAGGTGACGCCGGAGCAGCAGGCGTTCTATGTCGACCTCTTCCAGAAGGTGACGCAGACGCCCGAATACAAGGACTACATGGAAAAGCAGGCGTTGAAGCCGATCTTCCTCACCGGCAAGGACATGCTGCAGTTCCTTGAAGAGGACGACACGCTGAACAAGTCGCTGATGACGGAAGCAGGATTCGTTGCGAAGTAGGGTTGCTGCCTCGTCACGCCGCGCCATTGGGTCTCGCCTCGGGCGGCCCCGACGACAAGCGCCGGCGGGGCACTCAACACGACTGAGGTCCGGGAGACGACAGCGCCCCGGGCGGCTGAATCATCGTCTTTCGCCGGATGACGCCCTTTCCCTGAGCCCAGAACCATGTCCGACTCCGAAATAGAAATTGTCGTCGACGATCCGACCGCGCCGGAGGCCGATTCGCCTGCGGTGACCAGCAACCGCGTGGTCGATGTGGTCGTATCGCTGCTGCTTCTCGCGCTTGCCGTGACGCTTGGTTACGACAATTGGCGCATCGGCATGTCGTGGGATTCGACCGGGCCGCAGCCGGGCTATTTCCCGTTCTATCTCTCGGTCATCCTCGGCGCCGCCAGCCTCTATGGTGTGATCGCCGCTGTGCTGTCGGGCAGGGAAGCCGCCGAGCCCTTCGTCACCCGCGCGCAGATCCGCCGGGTCATGGCGGTGTTCGTGCCGACCTTCCTGTTCTGCCTGGTGACGCAGTTTCTCGGGCTTTACGTGGCAAGTTTTCTCCTGATCGGCGGATTCATGCGCCTGGTCGGCAAGATCGCACTCTGGAAGTCGCTGCTGACGGCCTTCCTGTTCACGGCGGTCATGTTCGTCACCTTCGATATCGTGTTCGACGTCATCATGCCGAAAGGGCCGCTGGAAGCGGCCTTCGGCTATTAGCAGCGCGGCGAGGTCGAGAGATGGAAGCCTTCGGTCTGCTGCTGCACGGCTTTGTCGTTCTGCTGACGTGGAAGACGCTTGCACTGATGATGGTCGGGCTCGTGCTCGGCATTTTTGTCGGCGTGCTGCCCGGGCTGGGCGGCCCGAACGGGGTCGCGATCCTGCTGCCGCTGACCTTCAGCATGGACCCGACCTCGGCCATCGTGATGCTGTCGTGCATCTACTGGGGCGCGCTGTTCGGCGGGGCCATCACCTCGATCCTGTTCAATATCCCGGGCGAAGCCTGGTCGGTCGCCACCACCTTCGACGGCTATCCGATGGCGCAGCAGGGTAGGGCAGCCGAGGCGCTGACGGCCGCGTTCACGTCCTCCTTTATCGGCTCGCTGGCTGCGGTGCTGCTAATCACGTTCCTTGCGCCGCTGATCTCGTCCTTTGCGCTCAAATTCGGACCGCCGGAATTCTTCGCAGTCTACCTGCTGACCTTCTGCTCCTTCGTCGGGCTCGGTCGCGAGGACAAGCACAAGACGGTCATCTCGATGACGCTCGGGCTTCTGCTCGCCGGGGTAGGCATGGACACCGTGTCGGGCGAGTTGCGCATGACCTTCGGCTCCAACGACTTGATGCGCGGCATCAACTTCCTGGTCGCGGTGATCGGCCTGTTCGGCATCAGCGAAATCCTGCTCACCATGGAAGAGCGTCTTGCGTTGCGCGGGCACGCCGCCGCAATCAGCCTGCGCGTCGTGCTGTCGGTGTGGAAGGATCTGCCGAAATACTGGATGACGCTGTTGCGCTCGTCCGTGATCGGCTGCTGGCTCGGCATCACCCCGGGTGGCGCGATCGCCGCGTCCTTCATGGGCTACAATCTCGCCAAGCGCTTCGCGAAGGACAAGGACAGTTTCGGCAAGGGCCGCATCGAGGGGGTGTTCGCCCCCGAGACCGCGGCCCACGCGTCCGGCACGTCCGCGCTGCTGCCGATGCTGGCGCTCGGCATTCC
>CAYVVB010000030.1:0-10354 GCA_964454955.1 uncultured Bradyrhizobium sp.
CCTGATGCTGGTAGTTGCGGCGTCTTACTACCTCGCTGCAATCGTGCGCAGGCGATCCGACCCGCTGGCGTGCCTCGCACTGGCCATTGTGCCGGCTCTCGTCGTATCACAGCTAGCCGATAGCTGGGACATCTGGCGGCATTGCCTGCCGTTCGTTTTTACGGCACTCATCTGCACCATCCTTTTCGCCGCGAGATTGATTGACGCGGTGGCCGGTCGAGTCTCCGGCCTGAGGTCCCGCGAGTTGTTCGCAGCCTCGGAAAGGTTGACGGCGGCCAAATTGTGATGTCATTCCGGGGCGCTCGCGGGAGCGAGCGAACTCGATGCTTCGCATCGCCCCGGAATGACTCGCACGTCATTACTGCCGGTTACTGCGACAGCTTCACGAAATCCGGAAACTTCATCTTTCCTTCCGCGATCGCCTTCGGCCAGACCGTGATTTGCTTGCCGTTCTGCCACTGGAAAACGAGGCCGGTCACAAATCCAGGACCCGACTTGATGCCGTGGGTGAACTCGTCATCCTTGCCGTAGAAGGCGATACGGCCGATGGTGCCTTCGAAATTGGTCTTCTCCATCTCCGCGACCATCTTGTCGGGATCGGTCGAGCCGGCGCGCTGGATCGCTTCGGCGATGATGTAGACCTCGTCATAGGACGTGTAGCCGGTATACGCCGGCGGCGAGCCGAATTTCGCCTTGAAGGCCGCCGCGAACGGTTTGGTCTTCGGCGTCACCGCGACATCGGGTGTCGCCACCGCGAGCGAGGGCACGCCCTCGGCGGCGCCGTTGGTGTCGTTCCAGAAGGTCGGGCTGAGCGCCTGCGCGCTGATGCCGAACATCGGGATCGGCACCTGCTGGTTCTTCCATTGCACTGTCGGCTGCACCCCGACATGCGAGATGCCGGTGACGATCACGTCCGGCTTCTTGTTTTCGATGTTGTTGAAGATCGGCGTGAAATCGGTGGTGTCGGGCGAGAAGCGGACGTGTTCGACCACTTTCAATCCGGCCTTCGGCAGGCACGCCTCGTAGCCGACGTCGAGCGGCTTGGTCCAGGCCGCGTCCTCGCTCATGATCGCGACCGACTTGAACTTGAGATTGTCGACCAGCAGCTCCTTGGCCGCATCGCACACCAGTTGCGCCTGCGCCGCCGAGGTCAGGTAGCCGTGGAAGGTGTACTTGTTCTTCTCGTAGTCGTTGTGGATCGCCTTCGTGATCTCGTTGGACGCGGCGCCCGGCGTGATCAGCGGCAGCTTCAGCCGCGCCGCCCACGGCTCGAGTGCGAGCACCACCTCGCTGATATAGCTCGCGATCACCGCGCTCACCTTGTCCTCGTTGGCCGCGCGCTGGAAGGCGCGAACGGAATCGGCCGATGAGGAATGGTTGTCGTAGGTGACGATCTCGATCTTGCGTCCCAGGATGCCGCCCTTGGCGTTGATCTCGTCGGCCGAGATCTGCGCGCCGCCGGGCGTGGCGGCGCCTGCGATCGATTGCACCTCCGCGATCACGCCGATCTTGATCGGCTCGCCGGATTGGGCAAAGGCGGGGGCGGCGAGACAGATCGCGGTCGCGGCCATCAGGCCACGACCAACACGCCTCCAATGCGAATGTTGGGTCATCAGTTTCTCCCTTGACGATCTTCTTGACGATTCTTGGTCTTGTCGTTCCGCGCCGCCGTCGAGCGGCGACGCGGTATGAAGCCTACGCTGCGCCGGCGGGGGTTGGGAAGGGGGCGCATTTGCGGGCCTGCCCCTCATTCGAATTCGAAGTTTGCTAGAGAGGTGCCGCGAATTGATGCGAACTTTCGGACCGGGGGCTCTACCGCCCCTCCGGCCCCGCCATGACCGGCGCCGCGGGTTCGGACGTCACGTCGGGCACCGCCGCATCGAGTTGCAGCACACTCTCCGCCGCGGGCAGCACGGCATCGGCCATGGCTGCGTGGCCTTCGGCCGAGGGGTGCACGGCGCCGCCATAGACCGCCGAGAGAATGCCCCAGGTCGCGTCGTGGATGTCGGCCGGCTGCATCGACGATTGGGGATAGGTCATCGCTGCGAAATAGCTGTCGTTGGCATCGCGGATCCAGCGCGCGCGGGGCAGATAGGCGCGATATTCGGAGGGGCTGCGACCGCACAGCATCGGCTGGTTGGCCGAATTGACGATGTCGGGGTCGAAACTTTCGCCCTTGGGCGAGAAGCACTCGCGGTCAAAAGGCGGATCGTTGTCGCTGCGGGCGCAGAAGCCGTGGTCGGCGAAGGCTTGCTGATGCGCGTCCACGAAAGTCATGCGGTCCTTGTCCGGATCGCGGCACAGGATGCCGGACTGGCACGTCGCCAGCGCCTTCAACTGCGGCAGGAATTCGTCCTGCACGAAAGCGGTGACGTTGGCGAGCCGCTGCGGATCGGCGTTGAAGGAGGGGTGGATGTCGAACCCCGCGCGGCCGCCGGGGCAGGGCGTGCCGCCCTGATACAGCGCCGGATTGGCGTAGGCGGTGTAGACGACATGCGAGAGGTCGCCGACCAGGGGCTTGAGCGCTTCGCGCAGCCTGCTGAAGCCTCGCGGCAGATCCCGCGCCAGCGCGGCGCGCGATTCATCGAGCGTCGCCATCACGCCGGAGTGGCGGAACAGCTCGCGCTCGGTCGGCGTGTCGACGATCACGTCGGCGACGAGGCCCGAGAAATAGATGTCGTTGGCGCCGATCGACAGCAGCACCAGGTCGAGCTTGCGATCCGGTTGGCGGCGCTTGGCGGCGCCGAGCGCGTCGCGCAACTCGGCAATCTGTCCGTTGACCCCGCCCTGGCAGCTCGATCGGCCCGGCGGGCATTCGCGGGCGCGCTGGCTGCCGAACAGGCCATCGGCAATCGTCGCGCCGGTGCAGGCCAGCGGCAGATAGGTCACCGCGATGTGGGGATACTCGACGGCGAGCGCGAGCGCGGTGCGGGTCTGGTAGCTGTAGAGAGAGCGATGGCAGGCGGCGTTGAACCAGGTCGCGGCATGGCGCTGCCAGTTCTGCAGGGTGTCGGGCGCCTCGCAGGCCCGCCCGCCTTTGTAGCCGGCCCGGCTCGGCCGGTAATATTGCGCAGACGCCGAGCCCAGATAGTAGCGGAAGCAAAAGCCCTCGTCGGCCAGTGCGATCGGCTTGTCCGGATTGCCTTCGCCGGAGCCGATGCTGTCGCCGAGGCCCGCGATGAGAATATCGCGCACCTGGATTTCGGTGGAGATCCTTTGCGGTGCGTCCGGCCCGCTGGAGACGTCGACCGTCGCGACTGTCTGGCGGCCATAGCGGACGCGCAGGTTGACCGGCTCGGCGCAGTCGAAGGTGGATTGCTGCGGGCCGTCGCCGTCGTCGAAGGACCAGGCGCAGGTGGCGCCGACCGGCACGGCGCCGGCAAGGCGAACCGTGATCGCGTGGTCAATCGGCGTGAGATAGCTTTCCTTGGCGTTGTCTCGCGTGCAGGGCTCGTTCACTCTGCCCTGAAGGTCGATGCAGAGCCGATTGACCACGTTGCGCGCCCAGCCGCGGCCGTCGCTCTGCAGTTCGAGTCCCTGTTCGGAGGCCAGGATGCTGCGGTTGCGCATGCTCTCGGCGATGAGCTGGAAGTCGCGTTCCTCGCGGAACAGGCGGAAGCGGTTGCGGACCTCCCAGGAAATCTGCATCGGCGCATCGGACGCAACATCCTGCGCCACCGACCGCTGCACCGGCCAGAGCGCGCCCATAATCAGCGCGCCCAGGAGACCAGCGCGGAGGGAAAAGCGGACCATGAGCCGTTTGACGGTAAAGTTGGGGCGGAAATAAGGGACCCGGCAAGAGACAGATCAAAGACGTGATCGATCAGAAGCTTGGCGGCAGGCTTACCCACGGGACTTCAGGCGCTTCACCTGCTGCGGCAGCGGGGTCGGCGCCGTCGGCGCAGGGGCGGGCGTCGAAGGCCGCCGCGCGCCATTACCGCTTCCGGCCAGTTTGCGCCGTTGCTGCCAGGGCACCACCACGTTCATCCAAAGCTCGCGCGTTCCCATTATCGAAATCGCGGTCCCGAAGGGAATCACGAAATAGAGAACGCGGAAGACCAGCAGGGTGGCGAGCAACTGCTCCCTGCCGAACTGGGGCAGCGCGACCAGCATTGCGGCGTCGAACACGCCGAGCGAGCCGGGCGCATGGCTGGCAAAGCCGAGCAGCGTGGCCAGGATGAACACCACTGCCAGCGACAGGAAGTCGATGTGCGGCTGCGCCGGCATCAGCAGATACATCGCGGTGGCGCAGAAGGTGAGGTCGACCACGCCGATCAGGATCTGCACCAGGGTGAGCCGCGCCGAGGGCAGCACCACCTTCCAGCCGTTCTGGCCGAGTTCGCGCCGTTTCTCGCCGAACGAGAGCCAGCCGAAATAGGCCAGGATGGCCGCAATGCAGCCGATCCCCATCAGCCGGTTGATCGCGTCCGGCAACTGGTCCATCGCGGAGGCGGCGGAGGGGTGCAGGGCCATCCCGATGCCGAGGACGAAGATGTTGCCGAGCCAGAAGGTCAGGCCGGAGAGGAAGCAGATCTTGGCGACGTCGATCGCGTTCAGCCCGTAATCCGAATAGATCCGGAAGCGAATCGCGCCGCCCGTGAAGACGGTGGCGCCGATGTTGTGCCCGATCGAATAGCTGGTGAAGCTGGACAGCGCCGCGATCCGGTACGGCACATGCTTCTTGCCGATCGTCCGCAGTGCGAAAAAGTCATAGAAGGTCAGCGTGCAGAACGCGCCGATCACGCACAGCGCGGCAGCCACGATATGCCCGGGCGGTATGTCGGTGAGCGCGGTGAGGATCACCGCGCCGTCGACGCCTTTCAGCGTGCGGAGCAGCGTCGTTATCGCGAAGGCAATGATGAAGAGGCTTGCCGCGATTCCGAGCCGTTTCCAGCCGATCCATTTCTTGAAACCGTGCCCAAGCGCGGCCAACAGTCCTTGCATTCATCCTCCCGGCGGGGCGGCAAAGTCGAAAAGTTTGTTCAAACCAACAAACGATCAAAGGAGATCAGTTCCTTAGGACAAAAAGCGCGCCTTGTGCAGCCCTTGACAAAGGCGGGGTTCGCCTTTCGAGGGGCGTGGGCGGTTGACCCGGTAAATATGTCAGGAGTGGGAAGTTTCGAGGCTCCGCGTCCAGGCGTCACAGGTCAGGTACCGGCTCCGTTCGCGCCGAACGCGTTCGCCCGGCGCCAGGAACAACTCTTCAGACTATCGGTTAGCGCCAGGGCTGGGAAACGTCGAGAGCGCATGGGGGAAGATGTTCCGACAAGAGAACCGAAGGATCCGTGCAATGGGACTGTTTACCAGAGACATCAAGACCATGAACGACCTGTTCGTGCATCAACTGCAGGACATATATTACGCCGAGCAGCAGCTTGTGAAGGCGCTTCCCAAGATGGCCGAAAAGGCCTCGGAACCGCAGCTGAAGAAGGGCTTCCTGACCCATCTGGATGAGACCAAGAACCATGTCGAACGGCTCAAGCAGGTCTTCCAGATGCATGGCGCCCAGGTGAAGGCGCTCGATTGTCCGGCTATCGACGGCATTATCGAGGAGGCCGACGAAACCTCGGGCGAAGTGGCCGACAAGGCGGTGATGGACGCAGCTCTCATCAATGCGGCCCAGGCCGCAGAGCACTATGAAATCGCCCGCTACGGCAGCCTGATCGCCTGGGCCAAGCAGCTCGGCCGCAACGACTGCGCCAGTATCCTGCAGAAGACCCTCGATGAGGAAAAGGCCACCGACAAGAAGCTGACGTCGCTTGCCGAGGCCACGGTGAACATGCGGGCCGCGAGCTGATTGATTGGTAGCTGAGTTGAGACAAAACGCCGCGCAGGTGCTGCGCGGCGTTTTTTTATTCGGTCATAGCGGCCGCAGCGGCCGGGTCAGCTTCTGCGCAGGGCAAAATGTGCGCCGCAAAACGCCATCGCGGCGCCAAGGCATAATGCAGCGATGCCCGCCAGCACGCCCGATATGGTCGGGATCGGAGACGGCGCAGACGCGGCTTGCCCGGCTCCCGCCAGCACCAGCACGCCTACTCCGATCAGGAACTGCCGCATTCGCAGCGGCAGCTGTCCCGACACCGCGCTGTGCATCAGCGCCGCGGTGAAATAGCCGCCGGAGAAGCCGACGGTTGCGATCAGCCACCAGGCGATAGCCGCTCCAGCCGGCACGAATTCGCCCGTCTGCGATCGCCAGAGGCCCCCGAGGTCGAGGCCGTGACGCGCGCCCAGCATATGCACGGCCAGCGCCAGCAGCACGCCGGAGAGGATTGCGCCCGCGAGCACAAGCTGACGGGGAAAAAGGGTCGCTTCAGCCATGGGGCATTTGTAGGATAGGCCGAACCCGTGCCGCAAGTCGACGCGGCCGGTCAGCGGTTGAGGATTCGCAAGTTGCACCACGCGCCGACGACGGCCGCGCCATCCGCCCCCTCGATCCGTTATGCCTACAGGGCATCGCTGATCGGCGCTGCGCATCAGTTCGAACTGACCGAGGCGGGACTGGCATGGCGGCTGGCGGGCAGGTCGGGCGTCTGGCCTTACGCCGACATATCCTCGGTCCGTCTGTCGTTTCGCCCCGTTTCGATGCAGGCGCATCGCTTCCGCGCCGATATCCGCCATGCCGGGGGCGGGCGCCTCGCCATCCTCTCGACCAGTTGGCAGACCGCGGCCCTGATGGCGCCGCAGGACCTGGACTATCGCGCCTTCATCACGGAGCTGCACGCAAGGATGCGGAGTGCGGGAAGCAGGGCGGCGCTGACAGGCGGTCTTTCGCGCAAGGCCTACATTGCCGCGCTTGTGCTGGTGGCGCTGCTTGCCATTGCGATGGCGGGGCTGCTTGTTCGCGCGATCGCGACCGGGCAGTTCGCGGGCGCCCTGTTTGTCGTCGGCTTCGCGGCCCTGTTCGGCTGGCAGGTCGGCGGCTTCATCGCCCGCAACCGGCCGCTTGTCTATTCATTCGACAGGATTCCGGAAAAGTTGCTGCCCTAGACCGCAACAAACCGCAACAATTTATGACCGGGGAATTGCGGCCGGGCGCTAATGCCTGACCACCAGCACCGAGCATTTGGCGTAGCGCACCACATGGCCGGCATTGGAGCCGAGGAAATAGGTTCGCATCGCCGGCCGGTGCGAGGTCATCACGATCAGGTCGGCGTGGACGGCGGCGGCCTCCTCGAGGATCTCGTGGTAGATGCCGCCCTGCCGCACCGCGGTCGAAATCCGCGACGGTTCGATGCCGGATTCGCGCGCGACGATGGCAAGCGCTTCTTCCGAGGTCTGGCGTTGCTGGGTGTCGAAATCCGCCGGCACGTATTCGGCCAGCATCACCGGCGTCATCGGCAGCACGTTGAGCAGGCGTACATTGCCGTTCCAGATGTTGGCGAGCGTCGCCGCCGTCGCGATGGCCGGCTTCGCCAATTCGGTGTCGGCGAGATCGATCGGCACCAGGATGGACTTGAACATCTGCGTCTCCCCTGCGTGGGGCCAGACTAGCACGAATGGGGCGATGGCCGCCCATCGTCCATTAGTCGTTCGCCTGTTTCAACAGTTTGGGGGTGATGAAGAGAACCAGCCGCCCGCGGTGGAATGCCACATCGTCCCAATCGTCCAGAGGAAAATCGATTACCGCAAGCGCGGCGGTCGGCAGATTGTCGGCGAGCGCCTTGCGCGGGGCGACCTCGCCGCTGCCGGCGAGACCCAGCGCCAGTTCGTGCATTCCGGGATTGTGCCCGATCAGCATCAGGCGTTTCGGGTCGCTGGCGGATGCGGTGCGAATGGCGTGCAGGAGCTGCGTCGCGTCGGCGCCGTAGAGTTCCGGGACCGATTCCACCTCCGGGGGCGGCACCACGCCTTTCATCGCCGCCCATGCGATGTCCCAGGTCTGCTGCGCGCGCACGGCCGGCGACACAAAGACGCAATCGGGGAACGGCGGATGCCGGCTGATCCAGCCGCCCATCTCGGCGGCATCCTTCAGCCCGCGATCGTCGAGGCGGCGGTCCCGGTCCCGGCCCGATGCCGCATCGGTTTCGGTCTTGGCGTGACGCAACAGCATCAAACGGCGCATGGGCAACAATCCAATTCAATTCGTCCCGATTAATGTACAGGTGCTCATGTAGGACAAGGTGACAAGCGGACGAAGGGTACTTAAGAAAACGACATGAGCGAGACCTCCACAATCGCGAAGGACGAACTCGAGCTTACCGCGGTGCGGGAGCGCGCCCGGCTCTCGTTCAGCCTCGATGTCGATGTCTGTGTCGTGGGGGCGGGCGTTGCCGGGTTGGCGGTCGCACTGGAATGCGCGCGGCTGGGAGCGAGCGTCGCCGTGCTGGAGGGCCGCCATATCGGCTGGAATGCCTCCGGCCATCAGCTCGGCACGGTGATGCCGGGCTTCAGCCTGCCGATCGGCGACTTGATCGAGCGTGTCGGTTTCGAGGCCACGCGCGAGCTCTGGGCGCTGTCGAAGCAGGGCGCCGAACTCATCCGCGCCAATGCGACCGAGCAATTGATGCCGGGCGTCGGCCTGACCGAGGGCGTGCTCGAGGTTTCGAACGTGGACGCGGGCGATCGGCTGATCAGCCGGTTGCAGGTGCTGGCGGAGGATTTTGAAACGGATGTCGAGGGCTGGCAGGCCGATCGCGTGCGCGACCAGCTCAAGACGGATCATTATTTCCACGGTGTGTACTATCCGAAGGCATTCCAGGTCGATGGCCGCAAATACCTGTTCGGGCTGGCCGCGCTCGCCCGGCGCGCCGGCGCCCGCATCTTCGAGGAGACGCCCGTCGTCAGCATCGATCCGTCCGGCATCCGCAAGCGCGTCGTGACGCCTTCGGCGCGCCTGCGCGCCTCCCACATCGTGCTCGCCGGCAATGTGCATCTGGGCGCGCCGTTGCGGCGGCTTTCGGAAACGCTGTTGCCGATCTGGCGTTATGCCGCCGTGACCGTGCCGCTTGGCGACCGGCTGGCTGAGGTTATCGCGTTCAAGGGATCGGTGATCGACAGCGAGGGCATCGATCATTTTCGCGTCGTCGATGGCACCCGCTTGATGTGGGCGAGCCCCGAAACAACCTGGGCGATGCAGCCGCAGCGCTTCGCTTCGGCAATCCAGCGGCGCATCGGCAGCATCTTTCCATCACTCGGAACGGTCGAGATATCGGATGTTTGGGGCGGCGCGATCGGCCAGACCGTCCACGGCATGCCGCAGATCGGCCAACTGCGGAAAGGGCTTTGGGTTGCCAGCGGGTTCGGCCGGCACGGCCTGAACACCTCGGCCATCGCCGGGCAACTGATCGCGCGCGGCATCTTGTGGGGCGAGGAGCGGTGGAAGGCGTTTTCGCCGTTCGAGCTGGTTTGGGCCGGCGGGCCGGCCGGGCGCGCCGCGGGATATCTCGTGGGGATGTGGGGCCGGGGACGTTCGGCGCTGGCGGGCGCGTTCGCCCGTCAGCGCGAGCGCGTGCGGGTTCAGGAAGGTCTGCGCGAGGCGCGGATTGCCGAAGCCAACCGTCAGGCTGCGCCGCCGCCGCAGCCGCATGCGCCGGAACCGCAGCACGCCGAAGGCGAGGGACGATAGCGGACGTTTCCGGCAAGCGCCCGGCGCGCGCTCGCAGGAATGTGAGCAAAATCGGCGGGGTTCGGTGTAACGTCCACTCGTTGCGCCCCGTAGTTCGAACACCTCGCGAATTCGTGCCCCGACGGAGCCCATGATGATTGATCGCCGCCTTCTATTTGCCTCCACGGCCAGCCTGCTGGGCCTCACCGCTTTCCGTTGGCTGAAGGTTTCGCCAGCTCAGGCTGCGCAGAAATTCGAGGTCGAGAAGAGTGACGCCGAATGGCGCGCCCAGCTCACGCCGCAGCAATACGAAATCCTGCGCAACCAGGGCACCGAACGCCCGTGGTCGAGCGCCCTGCTGAAAGAGCACCGCAAGGGCATCTTCGCTTGCGCCGGCTGCGACCTGCCGCTGTTTTCCTCCGATACCAAGTTTGAGAGCGGCACCGGCTGGCCCAGCTTCTATCAGCCGCTGGAAAATGCCGTCGCCGCTACGGAGGACCGTTCTTACGGCATGGTACGGACGGAGGTGCATTGCCGCCGTTGCGGCGGCCATCTCGGACATGTTTTTGATGATGGACCGAAGCCGACGGGCCTGCGCTACTGCATGGATGGTCTGGCGCTGGTGTTTCACCCGACCGCCCCGTCGGCGAGCTGACTGAAACCTTCGTCGGCTTCGTTCCCCTGGCGACGAATTGCCTTGCAGCCCGCCGGGGGCGGCAATTGTTGCCGTGCGCGGCAAATCTGTGTTGGTCAGCGGATAGCATGTTTTTGTCCAACCCGTTGATCTCAGATCATTTCTCAATTTGGCAT
>CAYVVB010000031.1:0-2643 GCA_964454955.1 uncultured Bradyrhizobium sp.
GAAGAACAGGCCCTGGTCGCGGATGTGCTCGTTCAGCGCCTTGCGGGTGACGCCGGGCTCGATCACGCAGTCGAGGTCCTCGGCATGGACTTGAAGGACCCGGTTCATGTCGCGCAGATCGATGCACACGCCGCCCGCCGGGGCGTTGTCCTGGCCCTCCATCGAGGTGCCGGTGCCGAACGCGATGACCGTCACGGCATGACGCGCGCAAATCCGCACCACATCCTGGATATCCGCCGTTTCCTGCGCCATCACCACCGCGTCAGGCGGCTGCGTCGGGATCCAGGTCGTGGTGTGGCCGTGCTGCTCGCGCACGGCCTGCGAGGTGACGAGGCGGTTGCCGAAGCGAGCGGCGAGTTGCTCAAGCGCGCTCGCAAGAGCCTTCGGCTCCGGCCGCTTCAAATTCTCGGTAATGGTGATATTCAAGCTATCCTCCCAGCGGATCGAGGCGACCGTGGCAAAGGATATTTGCGGGGTCAAGGACATAGGTCCTATTGAGCATGATCTTTTCGGAAAACCGGCATCCACTTTGCGCTAACGCAGCCGTACCGCTCCGGATCATGCTCCCACGGATCAAACAGACGGAAATGAACTATGAGCCATCCGACCGCTGACGACCCGCTCCGACCGGCCCCGTTTCTGTCCTCGGTGATGCAGGTCGAGCCGCAATGGATCGACTACAACGGCCATCTCAACATGGCCTATTACAACGTGATGTTCGACCGCGCCATCGATGAATTATGGCTCGATCTCGGAATCGGCCCGGCCTATATGCGCGAGCGCCAGTGCTCGACCTTCACGGCCGAATGCCACGTCCGCTATTTGCGCGAAATTCACCTCGGCGACCCCGTGCGGATTTCCGTCATCCTGGTCGCGGCGGACGAAAAGCGGCTGCATACCTTCGAGGAGATGCGCCACGCTGCCGAAGGCTGGCTGTCGGCCACGTCCGAGAACATGACCATGCATATCGACATGACGGCGCGCAAGGTCGCGCCATTCCCCTCCGACATCGCCGCCCGCATCAAGGCGGTGGCAGATTCCCATGCCGGCATTCCCCGGCCCGAGGGGCTGGGCCGCAGCATCGGAATGCCGGCGAAATCCCGCTAGCGGAGCGGTGCAAGTCCCTCCCGCGAACGTCAGAATCGGACCCCTCTGCCGCGCACCAGGTGAGCCACGGCCGAGATCAGGAACAGCACGAGGGCGATGAAGAAGATGATCTTTGCTATTTCGATCGACGCGCCGGCGACGCCGCCGAAACCGAGCAGACCGGCAATCAGCGCGATGATCAGGAAGGTAATGACCCAGCCTAGCATGACAGGCACCTCTCTCGTTCAGAATGCGGCTGGCACTGCGACCACCGCCTTCACCGAAGGACCAATCCACCCTCGGAGCGATGGTTCCGCCTTGCACTCTACGAAAAATTGCACGAACGCCGGAACAAACTCAGCCGCAAGCAGCCACAAAACGGCCTCGTCCGGCTCGCGGTAAAACCTGTAAAAGCTGGGCAAAGCGCCTATATGCGGGACAATCCTGCTAAGAAGGCTCAACTTTACCGCCCTGCGGTGCCATCGTGGGGCTAATACGATTCGCATGACCGAGCCGAACAAGCTTAAACCCTCTCCCGCTCCCGACCATGTTCCCGCGGCCGGCGGCATTGCCGCGCGCGCGCGTGCGGCCGCCTCGCCGCGCTATCTCGACGGTCTCAATCCCGAGCAGCGCGAGGCGGTCGAAACGCTGGACGGGCCGGTGCTGGTTCTGGCCGGTGCGGGCACCGGCAAGACGCGGGTTCTGACCACGCGCATCGCGCACATCCTGAGCCAGGGCCGTGCGCGGCCCGGCGAGATCCTCTCGGTGACCTTCACCAACAAGGCCGCGCGCGAGATGAAGGTGCGGCTTTCCCAGATGCTGGGCCAGGCGGTCGAGGGCATGCCGTGGCTCGGCACCTTCCACTCCATCGGCGGCCGCATCCTGCGCACCCATGCCGAGATGGCGCAGCTCAAGTCCAATTTCACCGTGCTCGACGTCGACGACCAGGTGCGGCTCTTGAAGCAGCTCCTGCAGGCCGAGGATATCGACGACAAGCGCTGGCCGGCGCGCATGCTCGCAGGGCTCATCGACGGCTGGAAAAACCGCGGCCTGATGCCGGGCCAGGTGCCGGCCGGCGAGGCTTCCGTGTTCGCCAACGGCAAGGGCGGCAAGCTCTATGCGAGCTATCAGGAGCGCCTGAAAATCCTCAATGCCGCCGATTTCGGCGACCTGCTGCTGGAGAACATCCGGATTTTCCGCGAGCACCCGGATGTGCTGCGGCAGTACCAGAACCGCTTCAGGTTCATCCTGGTCGACGAATATCAGGATACGAACGTCGCGCAGTATCTCTGGCTGCGCCTGCTGGCGCAGGCGCCGTCCAAGACCGCCGCCACACCCGCCGTCATTCCGGAGAGCATCGAAGAATCTCGAGATTCCGGGTCTGCGCTTTCAGCGCATCCCGGAATGACGGAGACGACGTCAGCCCCCCACCCCAAAAACATCTGCTGCGTCGGCGACGACGACCAGTCGATCTACGGCTGGCGCGGGGCGGAGGTCGACAACATCCTGCGCTTCGAGCACGACTTTCCGGGCGCCAAAGTGATCCGGCTCGAGCGC
>CAYVVB010000032.1:0-4396 GCA_964454955.1 uncultured Bradyrhizobium sp.
ACGGTCACGACGAATCTCATCCGCGCGCGAACAGGCCGTCACGTCGCACCAACAGGATGCCGATGACCGCGACATAGAGCGCGAAGGCGCCAGTGGAGGGCAAGTAGTAGCGACCGAAACCATCGAGGACAGCGAGCAGCAACGCGGCCACGAAGGATCCTTTGAGGCTACCCAGCCCGCCGACCGCCACCACCATCAGCACCGTGACCAGATACTTGATGGCGTAGAAGGGTTCGAGCGGCAGCATCTGGGTGCCGAATATCCCTCCGACTGCGGCGAGCCCGCAGCCGCCAACAAAGGCTAGCGCCATCAGCCGCGAGACGTTGATGCCGACACTGAGCGCCATCTTCGGATCGTCGATCGCCGCGCGCAAGCGGGCGCCAAACAGTGTGAAGTCGAGCAGGTACCAAAGGCCGCCGCCGATCAGAAGACTTAGCGCCATGAGAAAGACGCGGTAGGCAGGTAGAGAGAGGCCGATGAAGTTGGCCGACCCCGCCAGTGCAGGCGGCACCGGGACAGTCTGCACGAAGGGCCCGTAGATCACATGAGCTCCCGCGACCATGATGAATGCCAAGCCGATGGTCATCAGGATCTGACCGAACTGGTGCTGCCTGTAGACCCAGCGAAAAATCGTGATTTCCAGCGCAAGCCCGATGGCCATGGTGGCGAGGACCGCGATGGGTGCGGCGACGAACAGGCTGAGCTGATAAGCCCGCATCAGGGAAACGGCGATATAGCCGCCGATCATGGCAAAACCGCAATGGGCGAGGTTGGCGACCCGCATGACCCCGAGCGTAATCGTCAGTCCGGACGAAATGAGAAACAGAATCAGTCCGAACGAGAGGCTGTCGATGGCCAGCGACAAGCCTCGCGCAATGAGGTCACTCAAAGCAACGTTCCTCCGTAGCTATTTTCCGCTTGATCAGCGCGGCCTCCTGCCGCCTTCCGTAACGTTTGGGATCGGCCCTGAGAAATATTGTTTCGAAATTCGACCTATAGAAAAAAACGATGGCGCCCAGCGCCTTTCCCAGACTGCAGATGATGCTGGCGACCCAATCATCAGTGCCGATAACCCTGAGCGGGTCAGCGGGGGGGACGGTTACGGCGCCGAACTACGCGAAGGAACGAACCTATGACCTTCAGGTCATGAGCCTAATGAGCCAAGGCGATCTCGTGGATATCAGAACGAGGATGCCAATGCCTCCCCTCCGAAGGAGACTGACTAGCTCTTGCCGTTTTGCTCATCAGTCAGCCACGGACTCCAGTTGCGACCAAAGCCTATCAGTCCGCAACTCCTCAGTTTTATTTTCTTGTCAGCTAGTTGACTGACTCTGTCGGCGGGTCGATCGATCCTGGAATATGAAGCTCAAGGTTGCTGTCCTTCGGAACAAGTCGCACGTCGCGAGCGGCGATAGATAGAGCGATCAGTCGATCGAGCTGTCTATCAGACTCTCCAGCAAACGCTTCAATTCGTTCGTCGGCTTGTCGCCATAACTCTCGACGATGTGTTCTTCCTGGCTGACCGCAAGCGTGTTCAGTCGCCCGCACAGAGCTTTGCCGCGGTCGGATACGAACATCAGGACTTTACGACGGTCGGTCGGATCCTGGACGCGATAGACAAGCGCATCCGACGCCATGCGGTCGATCATCTTAGTCAGTGTCGGATGGTTGAGCAGTACGGCGTCCGCAAGCTCTCCCATGGAGTGGCCATTGCCGTCGGATAGCACCTTGAGGATGCGCCACTGCTCGACCGGCACGCCCTCCGTGCTCAACCGTGACTCCAGCTGTCGGTTGATTTCGCGGTTAGCTTGCGCGAGCAGGTAAGCAAGATGTTCGGTGATGGGAGCGTTCGTTTTCGGAGGTTTGGCCACGGCTTGAGACTTTGTATTGATCCAAATGAGTGAATGTCTTGCAATCGCTGCTGCTTCTATATGCACTTCAATGGTTGAATATTCAATATTTTCAAAATAGGATCATTTTCAACAGGGGGCGGATGCCGCGGCCGTCCGTTGAACGTACCTTTGGTCTGGGGCCATACAGGAGTTGGTGTGGGCTCGACGGTAAACTATTCGGCTCGCGGCGGCGCGGCGCTTGCCCCGCCCCTGCTGTTGAGGAGTGTTTCGTCGCCAGCGACGAATTGGGCGGCGATCGATCACGCCGTCTCTAGGCGTCGCGGCGCGAGCAGGAGGCTTCGACTCGGAGGCTTCATATGCTGCACCGGCTCGCCCGGGGTTTGGGGGCCATCCGCCATCAACAGTCTGAAGCTTGCGCTCGCCGAGATCAACGAACGTGGCGGCATTCTCGGACGCGAGATCGAACTCTCGATCTACGATGCTGGTGGCCCGCTCGACGAGGTTCTGCATCGTGCCGAGCAGGCGATCGCTTTCGACGAAATCGATCTCATGCTTGGGTTACACACGAGCGCCGTCCGCCTCGCCCTGCGCAAGCTGACCACCCGCAGCCGCATCCCCTATATCTACACGCCCGTCTATGAGGGCGGTGAGCGGACGCCGGGCGTGATGGCGATCGGCGAGACGCCGCGCTGGCAAAGTCGGCCGGCCATACACTGGCTGGCCGAGGTCAAGAAGGCTACGCGCTGGTACCTGATCGGCAGCGACTATGTGTGGCCGTGGCAATCGCATCGCGCGGTCAAGAGATACATCACCGAGACCGGCGGACAGGTGGTGGGCGAGGAGTTCGTCCCGCTCGGCGAAGACGATCACGAGGCGCATCTGGCGCGTATTCGCGCCACGAGACCGGACGTCGTGCTGATCTCGCTGATCGGCACTGACAGCATCACCTTCAATCGCGCTTTTGGCGAATCCGGGTTCGCCGCCACCACGCTGCGGTTGGCGGGGGCGATGGACGAGACCGTGCTGCTCGGAATCGGCGCTGACAACAGCGAGAACCTCTTCTGCGCATCCGGCTATTTCCCCTGTGTCGGCTCTCGCGCCAACGATGAGTTCCAGCTGCACTATCGCGCGATGTTCGGTCCGAACGCCCCGCCGGTCGGCTCGCTTGGCCAATCCAGTTACGAGGGGCTTCGCTTCCTCGAGGCCGCGGCCAACCAGGCCGGCACGTTATCGACGGGGCCCCTGCTCGCGGCGGCCCGCAACGTCGTCTATAGCGGCGCTCGCGGACTCGTTAGCATCCGCAACGGTCACGCACGGATGCCGATGCATCTTGCCGAAGCCGATGGCCTCGACTTCAAACTGATCAAGACGGTCTGAAACCGGCGCACACACCGCAAGCCAAATTAATACTTGAAACGGAAAATGTTTCCGTTTTGAATACTGCGGGCAAGCCGATCATTTGCCAGCGCCAAGCGGAGCAGAGGCTTGCGCCCAGCGATCAAAAGATTTCAGGAGAATGCCGTGTCAGTCATGCTGCCCACTCCGGCTCAACTTCGCGCAGTCGCCAATCAATGCGGTCTGGCCTTGTCGGACGAAGACCTCGTCTCATTTCGCGGACTGATGCAGGGCTCCGTCGACGCGTACAACCTCGTTGCCGCGATGCCCGACGAAGTTCCTCCGGTAAAATATCCACGAACGCCCGGCTATCGGCCGTCGTCGGAGGAAAATCCACGCAACGCCTGGTACCGCAAGGCGTCGGTGAAGGGCGCGAGCAGCGGCAAGCTCAAGGGCAAGACGGTTGCGCTCAAGGATAATATCATGCTGGCGGGCGTGCCGATGATGAACGGCTCCGCCACGCTGGAAGGCTTCGTTCCGGATTTCGACGCGACCATCGTCACACGGATGCTGGACGCTGGCGCGGAAATCCTGGGCAAGGTGCATTGCGAATCCTTCTGCATCTCCGGCGGCAGCCACACGAATGCAACCGGCCCGGTGCACAACCCACACAAGATGGGCTACTCGGCCGGCGGATCGTCCTCGGGCAGCGCCGTCGTGGTGGCGCTGGGGGAAGCCGACATGGCGATCGGCGGTGATCAGGGCGGCTCGATCCGGATGCCGTCATCCTTTTGCGGCACCTACGGCTTGAAGCCGACCTGGGGACTCGTTCCCTACACCGGCGTCATGCCGATTGAGATCTTCGTCGATCATACCGGTCCGATAACGGCAACCGTTGCGGACAACGCGTTGCTGCTCGAGGTGCTCGCCGGCGACGACGGCTACGATCCCCGCATCAAGGCGCCAAAGGTCGAGGAATATACCAAAGCGCTGCGTGGCGACGTGAAGGGACTCAGGATCGGCCTTCTCAAGGAAGGCTTCGAACAGGCCGGCGCGGAACCAGCAGTCAACGAAAGTGTGCGTGAGGCGGCAAAGCGCTTCCGTGGCCTCGGCGCCATCGTGGAGGACGTCTCAATCCCGATGCACCTGCTTGGTCCGGCGATCTGGATGCCGATCGGGACCGAAGGCATGACGCAGACCATGATGTA
>CAYVVB010000033.1:0-19424 GCA_964454955.1 uncultured Bradyrhizobium sp.
GGCGGACACGATTGCGCTCAGCGCCGCCGCTGACCGCACCGGATTCCCGAAATTTTCCCGCACGCCTGGCCGAACCTTTCGCCGCGCGACCCCGAACATGGAACGCGCACAACCGGTCGCGCGTCATCCATCCCAAAGACATTGCCAACCTGGAGGCTGTTTGCTGGCGGCCCTGCGAGGCGGGGAAGCGCCTCTTCCGGCTTTGAGCCACATCACAAACCCGCGCATCCCGCGCCGGCAATGTCGCCTGGGCCGCCGACCAAGCAGTCGAGAAAGTGTACGGAAAACCTAAATTGCGCTTTAACGGCCAAAGTCAATCGATCCTTAACCGGCCCAAGCGGCCGCAGGCCGGCATTGTGCTGCCACAGATTGATGAGCAAGATGAGGCCTGAGCCGATGACCGCTGCTGTCCTGCAAAGACGATCTCTCGGACGGCGCGGGTGCGCCGTTACCGCGGCTCTTGCCGTGGTCCTGTTCCTGGCCTCGCTCGGCGCCGCCCACGCGGAAGCGGCCTATTCCTTCGACGCCACGCCGGGCCGTCTGCCCAAGACTGTCGTTCCCATCAACTACGCGATCGAGCTTGCGCCCGACCTGCAAAACCTCACGCTGGCCGGCAGCGAGGTCGTCGATATCGAGGTGCGCGAGGCCACGACCAGGCTCGTGCTGAATGCCGTCGACATGACCCTGGACGAGGTGAGCATCGACGACAAGGAGCGCCCCGACGTCAGTCTCGATGCCGCCGCCGAGACCGCCACGCTGACCTTGCGCGAACCGATCCCTGCCGGTCCGCACCGCCTGCGCATCGTCTTTGGCGCAAAGATCAATTCATTCGCACGCGGGCTTTACTTTGCCGATTACCCGACCGCGCAAGGCGCCAGGCGCATGATCTCGAGCCAGCTCGAGCCTGCCGACGCCAGGCGCATCTTTCCGTGCTGGGACGAGCCTGCGTTCAAGGCGACCTTTACGCTCACCGCAGTCGTGCCGCAGAAATTTCTCGCCGTCGGCAACATGCCGGTCGTGCACGAGGAAGCCGTGTCCGCAGACAAAAAGCGTGTCGCCTTTGCGCCGACGCCGAAGATGTCGAGCTATCTGTTCGTGTTTTCGGCCGGTGAGCTCGAGCGGATCACGGCTTATGTCGACGGCGTCACCGTCGGCGTGGTCACCACCGCAGGCAAGAGCGAGCAGGGGCGCTTTGCGTTGGAGAACGCCGCCAAGTTGCTTGCCTTCTACAATGATTATTTCGGCATAAACTATCCGCTTCCAAAGCTCGACCTGATCGCGGTGCCCGGCGGGTTCGGTGGAGGGATGGAGAATTGGGGCGGCATCACGTTTTTCGATAGCCGGCTCCTGTTCGACCCCTCGAGCAGTCCGGATAGCGCGCGGCGCGGGATTTTCAGCATTCTCGCGCATGAAATGGCGCACCAATGGTTCGGCGATCTCGTCACCATGGGCTGGTGGGACGATCTCTGGCTCAACGAAGGTTTCGCGAGCTGGATGCAGGAGAAGGCGGCGGAGCACTTCTATCCGCAATGGAAGACCTGGCTCAACGGCCATGGCCAGAAGCAATTTGCAATGACGCTCGATGCCCGCCGCACCTCGCATCCGATCCAGCAGAAGGTGGCCGACGAAAGCGAAGCGATGACCGCCTTCGACGGCATCACCTACAACAAGGGACAGGCCTTCATCCGCATGCTGGAAGACTATCTCGGCGAGAGCGCGTTCCGCGAGGGGCTTCGGCGGTATATGGCCGCGCATGCCGACGGCAACGCCACCACCGCCGATCTCTGGCAGGCGCTCGAGGCTGCTGCCGGCAAGCCCGTCGCTTCCATTGCCGCCTCCTTTACCGAGCAGGATGGCGTGCCACTGGTGATCGCGGAGACGAATTGCGAGGGCAAGGCCCAGCGCCTCGCGCTGCGGCAGGAGCGCTTTGCGCTTGTTCCCACGCATTCGATCGGCGGGGACAGCGGGACACTGCCGCCGCGGCACTGGCAGATTCCGGTCGTTGTCGGAGCGGTGGGCGCCGGGCCCCGAGCCAGCATTCTGCTCGACGGCAATGCCGAGATCGCGGCAGGCAAGTGCGGGACGCCGATCAAGGTCAATCTCGGCGGTATCGGCTACTATCGCGTCGAATATGGTCCGAAAGAGCGCGCGGCGCTGACCAAGGCGCTGGATAAAATGGCACCGGAAGACCGTCTCGATTTTCTCGCCGACAGCTGGGAGCTGGTCCAGGCCGGCCGCGCCGACCCGTCATCCTACCTCTCTTTGACCGGCAGGATTGCTGCGAGCGACCGGCGTGCGGTTTGGGATCAGGTGATCGGCACGTTTGCCCATCTCGATCGGCTTTCGCGCGATCGTGCCGAACGGCCCGCGCTGCGGGCCTTCGCCCGCGCAACCTTGCGCCCCGTCTTCGACCGGCTCGGGTGGGATGCCGCCGGCGCAGGCGACGATGATGACGCGCTGTTGCGCGCAAGCCTGATCAGGACGCTCGGCGAGTTCGGCGATGCCGACATCATCGCCGAGGCGAAACGCCGGTTCGATCGCTTCCTGCAGGAGCCTGGTTCGCTGCCAAGCGCACTGCGCGATCCGGTGGCTCACCTGGTCGGCATTTCCGCAGATCGGCAGACCTATGACGCGCTGCTGTCGCTCGCGCGAAAGGCCACCGCGACCAACGAACGGCTGCGCTACTATTACGCAGCCGCAAGCGCGCGCGATCCCACCCTGGCGCGCGAGACGCTGAAGCTGACCTTGAGCGACGAATTGCCGCCCACGATCGTGACCGGCATCATCAATACGGTTGCGTCCTCTGCCGAGCAGCCGGAGCTCGCCTGGGCTTTCGTGCACAAACACTACGACGCCCTGCAGACCAGGCTCGGGCCTTCCTTCCGCGATTCCTTCATCGCGAATTTGATGACCAATTTCAGCGACGGCGCCCATGCCGCGGAACTCCTGCAATTCGCGCCTGCACAGGCGACGAGCGGCGGCAAGGTGACGACGGCGCGCGCCGTGGAGACGATCGCGATCGCCGCCGACCTGAAGTCGCGCGTGCTGCCTGCGGTCGATGCGTGGATCAAGGAGCAACACGGGGCGCCGCCGTGAATTGGTGCGATTGACTTGGGCCTTGCCGGGCGCCAAGAGACACGGAGCTGTCCTGCGCTGAGGCCTCGCCATGCCCGACTTTCACGGCGTCTTCCCCTATCTCGTTTCGCCCGTGGATGCGGACGGCAAGGTCCGGACCGGAGTCCTCGGTCGCCTCTGCGACGATCTCATCAACGCGGGCGTGCATGGGCTGACGCCGCTCGGCTCGACCGGCGAGTTCGCCTATCTCGACAGCACGCAGCGCGCGGCGGTGGTGCAGGCGACGATCGAAGCCGCGCGGGGCCGTGTGCCGGTCGTCGCCGGTGTGGTGTCGACCGCAACGGCGGACGCTGTGGCGCAGGCACGCGCCTATCAAGAGCTCGGCGCCGACGGCATTCTGGCGATCCTGGAGGCTTATTTCCCGCTGGCCGACGCGCAGGTCGAATCCTATTTCCGCGCCATCGCGGATGCCGTCGACATTCCGGTCGTGATCTATACCAATCCGCAATTCCAGCGCTCCGATCTTTCGCTCGACGTGATCGCACGGCTCGCGGCCCATCCGCGCATCCGCTACATCAAGGACGCCTCCACCAATACGGGCCGGCTGCTCTCGATCATGAACCGATGCGGGGAGAACCTCGGCGTGTTCTCGGCCTCCGCGCATATTCCGGCCGCGGTGATGCTGATCGGCGGCTTGGGGTGGATGGCCGGCCCGGCCTGCATCATCCCGCGCCAGAGTGTCGAACTCTACAACCTGTGCAGGGCCGAGTGCTGGAACGACGCCATGGCGCTGCAGCGCAGGCTGTGGCGCGTCAATGAGGCTTTCGCCCGCTACAATCTCGCCGCCTGCATCAAGGCGGGGCTGACGATCCAGGGCTATGAGGTTGGCGATCCGATCCCGCCGCAAGCCCCGCTTTCGGCGGAGGCACGCAAGGCAGTCGAGACAGTGCTGCGCGATCTGGGTTGACGATTTCTTGAGCATCATCATTGCGCACTGTCCCGGAATGACGGGCGCGGTTGTCTCGCGCGCCAAATCCGCTAAAACCCCGCCCCACGTCATAAAAAGACTTGAAGGATAAGGCTGATGAATATTCTTCCCGGCAATTTGCGTTTTGGTGCGGGCCAGCCGGTCAAGCGTTTGGAAGACCATCGACTGCTCACCGGGAAGGGACAGTTCATCGATGACAAGCCGGGCGACGGCGCACTCTGGCTTCATGTGCTGCGCTCCCCGCACGCCCACGCCAAGATCACCTCGATCGACACCAGCGGGGCTGCCGGTATGCCCGGCGTGACCGCGGTCTTTACCGGTGACGATCTGATCAAGGACGACGTCGGCACCATCCCGACGCTCGATATCTTCAAGCGACCGGATGGCTCGCGGATGACGGTGCCAGCGCGGCGGCTGCTCGCACACGAGATCGTGCGCTTTGCCGGCGAGCCGGTCGCGGCCGTGGTGGCGAACTCCCGCGCACTGGCGCAGGAGGCGGCAGAGGCGATTGCCATCGACTATGAGACCCTGCCTGCAGTGGTCGATTCGGTCGAAGCCACCAAGCCGGGCGCGCCGGTGGTCTGGCCGAATGCGCCGGACAACATTGTTGCGGCCATGAGCTATGGCGACGCGGCCAAGGTCGAAGCGGCCTTTGCCGGTGCCGCACATAAGGTGTCGCTCGATCTGGTCAGCCAGCGCCTGGTGCCCTCTGCGATGGAGCCGCGCTCGACCATTGCCGAGGTCGACAGGAAGTCGGGCCGGCTCACCGTTCATGTGCAAACGCAGACGCCGGGCTCGACCCGCGACGTGCTCGCGGAAGCGGTGCTGAAGCGGCCGAAGGAGTCCGTTCGCGTGCTGGTCGGCGATATCGGCGGCGGGTTTGGCCAGAAGACCAATATCTACCCCGAGGACGGCATCGTCGCCTATGCCGCGGTCAAGCTCGGCAAGACCATCCGCTGGCGCGGCGACCGCACCGACGATTTCGTCGGTGGCACCCATGGCCGCGATCTCACTTCCACCGCCGAGTTCGCACTCGACGAGAAGGGCAAGGTGCTCGCCTATCGTGTCCGCTCCGTCGGCGGCACCGGAGCCTACATGTCGGGCACCGCCAACATCATTCCGCTGGTGCTGGGGCCGTTCGTGCAGACCGGCGTCTACGATCTGCCGCTGGTGCATTTCGACATCAAGACGGTCATGACCAACACTGCCCCCGTCGGCGCCTATCGCGGCGCGGGCCGGCCGGAGGCCGTGTTCATCGTCGAACGCCTGTTCGATGCGGCTGCGCGGCAGATCGGCATGGACCCGCGTGCGATCCGGAAGGCGAACTACATCAAGCCGGCGCAGTTGCCCTACACCAACGCGGTCGGCCAAGTCTACGATAGCGGTGCCTTCGCGCACATGCTCGACCGCGCGGCAAAGCTTGCCGACTGGGACGGTTTCAACGTGCGCAAGCGCGCCGCCAAGAAGAAGGGCCTGCTCTATGGTCGTGGGCTCACCAGCTATATCGAATGGACCGGCGGCCGTGCGCACACCGAAAAGGTCTCGCTGCACGCCACCGCTGAAGGCCGCGTCATCCTGCATTCCGGCACGATGGCGATGGGGCAGGGGCTGCAGACCACCTACACCCAGATGATTTCGGAATCGCTCGGCATTCCTCTCGACAAGATCGACGTCGTGCAGGGCGACACCGACCTTGCGACCGGCTTTGGCAGCGTCGGCTCGCGCTCGCTGTTTGTCGGCGGCACGGCGGTCGCGGTCTCGGCCAACGACATGATCCAGAAGGCGCGCGAGAAAGCCTCGAACCTGCTGGAAACCTCGGTCGAGGACATCGAATATCGCGACGGCGTTCTCACCGTGGTCGGCACCGACCGCCGCATCAGCCTGTTCGATATCGCTGGCAAGGAAGCCGGTGCGCGGCTGTCGGTCGACAGCGAGGGCGAGGTCGACGGACCGAGCTGGCCGAACGGCACCCACATTTGTGAGGTCGAGGTCGACCCCGAGACCGGCGAGAGCCGCGTGGTGCGCTACACCACGGTCGACGATGTCGGGGTCGCGGTCAATCCGATGCTGGTCACCGGACAGATCCATGGCGGCGTTGCGCAAGGCATCGGCCAGGCCCTCTATGAGGGCACGGCCTACGATGCCGAGGGGCAGCTTCTCACCGCGAGCTATCAGGATTACTGCATCCCGCGCGCAGCCGACATGCCGCCGATTTCGGTGACGTTGGACGATTCCGCGCCCTGCCGCACCAATCCGCTGGGCTCGAAAGGCTGCGGCGAATCGGGGGCGATCGGCGGGCCGCCCTGCATCACCAACGGTGTGATGGATGCGCTTTCCGAGCTCGGAATCACCCAGCTCAAGACGCCGCTGACGCCGCAGAAGGTCTGGAAGGCGATCAGGGACGCGAAGGCGGCGAGCGCGTAACACCTGTCGTCATTCCGGAGCCTCGCGCAGCGATGAACTACGGTGCGCGATGGCGCACCTGAGAATCTCGCGCCGCAACCTCTGGATTCCGGGTTTGCGCTTGCGCGCGCCCCGGAATGACAGCACCCATTGAACCCGTCGTACGCGTCGGCCGACAAAGCCCGACCGAGAGCAAAAAATGCCGCGGACAGCGGCCTTTCGTCGCTTACCTGACAAGGCCCTTCTGCTACGTTCGCAGAACTACCGGTAACGGGAGATTTTGATGCGCAGATTTCTCACGGTGCTCGCGGCCCTGGCGACGCTGAGCCTCAGCAATTGCGGCTACAACGCCATCCAGAGCCAGGACGAGCAGATCAAGTCGAACTGGTCAGAGGTCGTCAACCAGTACCAGCGTCGGGCCGACCTCGTGCCGAACCTGGTCAATTCGGTGAAGGGTTTTGCGCAGCAGGAAAAGGACGTGCTCTTGGGGGTCACCAACGCGCGGGCCAGGGTCGGCAGCATTCAGGCCACGCCCGAAGTGCTCAACGATCCCGCCGCGTTCCAGAAATTCCAGGCCGCCCAGGGCGAACTGAGCAGCGCGCTCTCTCGACTGCTGGTCGTGACGGAAAACTATCCGCAGCTCAAATCGGATGCACTGTTTCGCGATTTGATGTCGCAGCTCGAGGGTACGGAGAACCGCATCACCGTGGCGCGCAACCGCTACATCAAGGCCGTACAGGAGTATAACACCACGATCCGCTCCTTCCCCACCAATCTCACCGCGATGGCCTTCGGCTACAGGGAAAAGCCGAATTTTACGGTCGAGAACGAGAGGGAAATTTCGACCGCGCCCAAGGTCGATTTCAATCCGTCGCCTGTGCCTTCGCCGTCGAAATGAACGTCATAAGGTCCTTCTGTCTCGCGTTCTTGCTGTGCTGGGCCGGTGCTGCTGCGGCGGACGTTCCGGTGCCGCCGCTGACCGGCCGGATCGTCGATCAGACCGGCACACTGTCGGCAAACGATATCGCCTCGCTGACCGTGACGCTGAAGGACCTCGAACGGCGCAAGGGCAGCCAGATCGCGATCCTGATCGTGCCGACCACCCAGCCCGAAACCATCGAGCAGTTCTCGATCCGGGTCGCGGAAGCCTGGAAGATCGGGCGAAGGAGAATCGATGACGGCGCGCTCATCGTGGTCGCCAAGAACGATCGCAGGCTGCGCATCGAAATCGGCTATGGCCTCGAAGGCAGTCTCACCGACGCCACCTCCAGGCGGATCATCGACGAGATCATCACGCCGCGGTTTCGCGCCGGCGATTTTGCCGGCGGCATTTCCGACGGCCTCGCACGTATCGTCGCCGTGATCGACGGCGAGCCGCTGCCGCCGCCAGTGCCGTCTCCGCGCTCGTCCACGCCGGGCGGGCAGGATAACCTCGACTGGATCGGCTATTTCCTGAATCCCTTCGTCATCGTGGTTTACCTGACGGTCGGCGCTGTCCTGCGCCAGATTCTGGGCCGGCTGCTCGGCGCGGTCGCCGCCGGCGGCGTGGTCGGGGTATTTGTCTGGTTCATGGTGGGATCAGTCATCGCCGCCGTCATCTCGGGCGTCGCCCTCTTCCTGTTCACGGCGTTTGCCGACGCGCTGTGGAGCCCGGGTGCCATGACGCGATCGGGCAGGGGAAGGCGCGGCGGCTGGGGCGGCTCATATTCGGGCGGCGGCTGGAGCAGCGGCGGAAGTTCGAGCGACAGCGGTTTTTCCGGGGGCGGTGGCAGCTTCGGCGGTGGCGGCGCCTCGGGAAGCTGGTAGGCAGTAGCATGGGCATCAGGCGCATCGGCAAGCATCTGCTCGAGTACACGTGGCGTGCGCGGCGCATCTTTACGCGAGCCGTGCTGGCGCGGATCGAACAGGCGATCACGGCGACCGAGGCCACCCATTCCGGCCAGGTGCGCTTCGTCGTGGAAGGTGCGCTCGACGGAGCGCCGCTGTTTCGCGATCAGCCGGCGCGGGAGCGCGCGCTCGACGTCTTCTCGCACCTGCGCATCTGGGACACCGCGCACAACAACGGCGTCCTGATTTATCTGCTGCTCGCCGACCACAAGGTCGAGATCATCGCCGACCGCGGGATCGACGCGCTGGTGGGCAGGGAGGGTTGGGAAAAGATCTGCCGCGAGATTGAAGCCGAGTTCAGGCGCGGCCAATTCGAGACGGGTGTGATCAAGGGCATCGAGGCGGTATCAAGGGAGCTGGCGAAATATTTTCCGGCGCAAGGTCCGCATCGCAACGAGCTGCCGGACAAGCCGGTGGTGATGTAGGCGCACCTGCACGATCGTCAGTATCGAAGCCCGGATGAGCGGAGCGATATCCGGGTACAACGCGCATTCCCGCGTGTCGCTCCGCTCACGCGGGCTGCGCGACACCCACTCAAGCTATCTCCTCAGCGCCACTTCCCTGAAGGCGGCGACCAGCGGCTTCTCCAGCTTGCCGTGCATGCTGCGGAGAACGTCGAATGCGTCTTCGCGCGACATTGGGGGCCTGTAGCGGCGGCGCTCGATGAGCGCTGCGAAGATATCCGATATGGTCAGCATGCGAACGATATCGGACAGGTTCTCGGCGCAAAGACTGTCGGGGTATCCGCTGCCATCGAGATATTCGTGATGATGCCGCACGGCATCGAGAATTTCGGCGGTGATGTGGCCGTTGTTCTTGAGGATGTCGTATCCGGCGACCGGATGCGTTTCGATCAGCGCGCGTTCGTTCTCGTCCAGGCGGCCGGGCTTGTCGAGGATCTCGATCGGGATTCTGGCTTTGCCGATGTCGTGAAACATTGCGGCCGACGACAGCCGCTCGATGTCCGCCTTGGCGACGCCAAGGCTCAGTCCGAAGTCGATGGCAACGCCGGTGACCAGCAGGCAGTGCTGATAGGTGCCCTCGTGATGACGGCGCACCGTCATGAGCCAGTCGGCGAGGCCGTATTCGGCGATGCTATCGGCGATCCGGCTCCCGGCGATCCTGGCCGCCGCGGCGTCGACCGGCATTCCAGTCGCCACCGCCGTGAACATCGATGCCAATGCGGCTTCGCCGACGGCGGCGGCCGGCGCGCCGTGCGCCTCCGTGGCCGGCGACGTGCCGCGAGGTGCGCGGTCGGTCAGTTCCGCCATCAGGCTCGCCTGGTCGACCGGACTGAAGAGAACGCGGGTCGCGCCCAATGCATAGGCTTGCGAGACATGCAAATGCGCGGCGTCATCGACGAGAAAAATGCGCCTGCGCGCCTGGCCCGAGGTTGCGAGAATTTTCTTCAGCGCGCTGATGTTTGCGACTGCGCGCAGATCGGCACGGACGACGAGCGCCTCGGCCTCGCCGCACTCGACCGCTGTTCCCCCGAGCAGTTCCGACGTGACCGGAAATCTTGGCTCCAGCATCCCGCGCAGGGTGGCCAGCTTCGCGGGATTATCGGCTACCACGTGAACGGGCATGGGACCAGGCACCTCTGTCACCGTTGCGCGGAGAAGCTCGCTATCCCCAGAACGACCCTCGTTCCAGCGGCGGCTCATTGAGCCAGATCAGTGCTTCCCGCAATCCGAGACGCAGAATTCGCTCTTCCCGAGCGACAGGCGGCTCACCATCGGTGAGATAAAGAATGAAGTTGCCGCGATCGTCACGAAATAGTGCCTCGCGCGCCCGGCATGCCGACAAAGAGTCGGCGTCAATAGAAGCAATTGTTCTCGAACAAATAAGCTGCATACGGCGCGGTCTTGGACCCCGGCGTCAAATTGTTTGTTGCGACCTTTCGGAACGTGCGCCGGACTTGGCCGGCTTCGTCTTGATGAAATGGACACCTGCCATCGTTCCGTCGATCCAGACGAGCTCGCAGCGGCGAAACGCCAGTCCCGTCGACGACAAGAGCAGGAAAAACTCCCTGGCGCGCAGCACCTCGATCGAGCCTTCGACCTCGAGCTTCGCGCCGGTCTGGGAAACATCGAGCAGGAAGCAGCGTCGTCGCCATGTGCCGTCGACGCCCATCAGGTTGGCGGGATATTTGTGTTCGAGCCGGACGCGAGATGACTTTCGAGCTTCGCCCCTCATCGGTGAGCCTCCGCGATCGGGAGAACGTTGTTGATCGCCGCCGGCTTGGCCGGCGCGCATGTCGGAGGCTCGAAGCGAATCGTGTATTGCGCCGCGGAGACATAGAGCGTTTCGAACAGCTCCTTGCCGCGTTCGAGCTGGTCTTTCGGCGGCCGGCCGCAGCGGCGGTTCTCGATCACCGCCAAAGTGGTCGGCCAACTGAGGCGGGACGCCCGGCAGGCCAGGATCAAGCCGTCGCAGCCGCTTTCCCACATCAAGGGCTCGATCACGTCGACCCTCGCGCCCGAGAGCACCGACAACGCTGCGACGAGGTTTGTGTATTCGCGGCGCACGGCGAAGCGATTGACGCTGGAGTCGGTCAGCTTTCCGATCCGGTTGAGCACGTCGACCATGACGAGCGCTTCGGAATAGTCGGCCGGCTCCGGCCGCGGCTCGGCCTCGCTGACGATGCTCTCGAGGGCCGCCTCGATTCTTTGGCGCAGTTCGGCGGGCGCCGCATTCCGGAGGCGGGCGCGCGCGGCATCCGTCATTTTCGAGAGCAGTTCACGAAGTCTCGGCGCGGGCAGTTCCGTGCGCAGGCCGACCAGCTGCGCGGTGCTGGGATCTCCTTCCGCGCTCGCGATGAGCGCGCAATAACCCTGCTCGGAGAAACGGGCGCCGCTATTGGCGGCGAGCGCCCGCATCGCCCCCCTGCTGGCGTGCTTCAGGAGAAGATCGGTGAGCTGTTCGCTGAGTGTCGGGCGACCAGCAATCGCCTGGATATGCCGCTGGCTGCGGTTGCGGGCGATCTCCGCCAGTTCGGAATCCGAAATGGCTTCAGACCTGAGCAGGATCGGAGCGGCGACGGTTGCGTCCTCGTGGGCAGCAAGGTGCCGCAGCGTTTTCCTCGGAGCCGGAGAGAGCCCGACGAAAGTCGTGCTGAGCGCGGCGAGCGAGGAGGGCTCGATGCGCGCGGTCAGGCGAACCATGACCTCGTCGAATATGCGGACCAGCTCGGGCTGCAGCCGCGGCCCGCGCGAAACAAACAACTCGGCCAGCTTCTGCAATATTCGGACGCGCCGTTCGGGCGAACCGCTCAAAGCGGCGGCCTCGACCTCGGCAACAATCTCGGCGGGGGCGGCGGTGGTTGCCATGCCAGCAAAATTTCCACTGAAAATTCTCGGCGGCGGAATTTGACGCGATAAAAATTAATGGACTCTGCCAAGATTGCCCGTCAAAATTGAATCGTATAGTCTGTTACACTTAAAACTATATCGAAATTCTGCAAAATTTGCTGTCCCCTTCATTGCTGTGCTGCAAACTTGTTCTGCGAAGCAGGGAGACCGGGTCGTCGAAGAACCTAAATTTTCAGCAGTCGTCCATGGATAGGTTGGGCTCTTTCCAAGACAATGAACGACGATTTCGCTCCGCCCACGCGGGCGGCAAAGGTTTTTAAATTTTCCGATATTGATGAGTTTCGATGCTGGATCCGAAACCTCAATGTTGAATTGACTCCGCTCGCCCGGAAAATCTCCGCGGAGCAGATCATTCTCGATCTGTCGGGCTGCGCCATTAATTTCGTAAGAGGCTTCCCGCGGATCATCGATGCGCGGCTTGCTCCGAATTGCACGGCCGTCGGAGTCACGATGGACGACGGCGTCCCGGTTCGCATCAACGGCGTCGAATGGGACGGGCCGTTCGTCGTGCTTGGAAGCAACGGTGCCATGTACACCGCGGTCGAATACGCCGAGAGGCAGTACGCCGTGATCGTCTTTACGCCGCAAATCGTGGATCGCGGCTGGCCTGAAGCGGGCCCGAATTTCAAGATGTTCGAAACGGGGGTTCAATCGCAGCGCTGGCTGCGCGGTCTGGTCTGGGAAATTCTGTCCATCGCCTTCAGCTCCTCCGACTCCGAGTTGCGCCAGCTCTCGTCCGCCATCCGCGAGTCCCTGCTCGCCGGCATAGACGCCGCGTTCGCCGACCGGGTTGCCGCAAAGTGGACGCTGCGCGCGAACTCCGTCCGGCAATTCAAGATCTTTCAAGAGGTTCGAGAGGCCCTGTCGGCCAACATCGGAGGCCCGATCTACAGCGAGGACCTTGCAAAACAACTCGGCGTGTCGGTCCGCACCATGCACGACGCCGTCCTGAGGTATCGCGGCATGAGCCTGCACCGCTACCTGCGCTTGCGGCGACTCTGGCTTGTACGTCAGCAGCTTCGCGCCGGCGCCCACAGCGTCAAGGCGACCGCGCTCGCCTTTGGCTTCTGGCACCTGTCCGATTTCTCGCGGAGCTACCGCGCTCAATTCGGCGAGACGCCATCGCAGACATTGGCGCGCACGCGCAAAAGCTGATTTGCATGCTCGGGAGCACGCCTGCACCGAAGGGCGATATGGCCCGGATTGAGGCGGGCGCCGCCACGTCTGCTCCATGGTCTGGACCCAAATCCGCCCTGGATAATTCCCTAAAATTTCCGAAAGGAGGCGCTCAGTGCGGGCGCGGGTAACGAATTGGAAAGCAATGAAAGTTACCAAATGGTCAATCTTTGCGGGAGATCTTGCACGTGAGTGAAACCAAGGCCGAGCAGAGTGGCGGTGAAGCCGTTTCCCTCGACGCCGGGACGGCGGTTCCGGTTCCTCCCGATGCGTCCAACGATCTGATAGCTGCCACGATGCTGGAAGTCGCCGCGATTGCGTCACCGAGAATAGCGCCGGACCATGAGGCACCGAAGGCTGACGAGCCTCAGGTCGAGCTGCCGAAGGTCGAGCCGTCGAGGGGGGATGTGTCCGAGGCCGAGACGCCCAAGGCGGATATGGCCAAGCCGGAGACGTCGAGGCCGGAGATGCCTGATCCCGAGATGCCAAGAGCCCAGATGCCGAAGGCCGACCCCTTCAAGGTCGAAGGCATCAAGCTTGACGCTCCCAAGATCGATACATCGAGAGCCGAGACGTCCCGCGCGCCGGGCGAGCTCCTGATCATGACGCCGGGTGCGCGCAGTTGGGAGAGCCGAACGGCGGAACCGCAGCGGGAGGCGGAAACGCCTGCCAAGGGCGCGGGCAAACGCCGCTTCGGCGCCGTGGCCGCAATGCTGGTCGTGGCCGTGCTGTCCGGTGCGGCGGGTGGTGCGATGGCCACCATGGGGCTCACACGCGTCACCGCGAAGCCAGCCGCGACCTCACCCAACGCGGCGCTCGCAGCCTCAATTGCCCGCATCGATGCCGACATCACAGCGCTGAAAGCGGGGCTCGAGCAAACCTCGAAAGCGAGTTTGAGCCAGTTCAACAAGACCACGGACCGGCTCGATCGCATCGAGAAGGCCCAGACCGAACCCGCCGCCAAACTGGCCAAGCTCAGCGAGGCCGTGGAGCGGCTGCGCAGTGCTGCAGCGGCTCCGGCTCCGAAGGAGGCTACGGGCTCGGCCACGCCTGCAGGAGCTCAAGCGCTCGCCGCGCCGCAAGCTTCGCCCGCCGCAGGCGCTCCCAGGTCAGAGGTCGGCAGGCTGCCGACGGTGGAAGGCTGGGTGCTGCGCGAGGTCGGCCATGGCTCGGCGCTGATCGAAAGCCGGCAGGGCCTGTACGAGGTCTACGCCGGCGATCCGGTGCCGGGATTGGGCCGCGTCGACGCGATCCGCCGCCAGGACGGCCGCTGGGTGGTCGTCACCTCCAAAGGTCTGATCGTCCAGCGCTAGTTTTCGAAGTTCCCAATGTTTGAAGGCGCTTCACTCCAACGTGAGGCGCCTTCTTTCTTGAATAGCCTGCCTGTTGCGGTGTTACTGCAGGCATGGCCGGCGTCATGCGATCCGTGTTGATTGCGCTCTTCGTGCTTGCCAGCGCGGCTGTTGCGCGCGCGGCGGACGACGCGCCGCTGACGCGAGGCACTGCGATCGTCGATCCCCTGGCCCTCCGCGCACTTGATGCCGGCCGGTTCGGTCTTTCGCGCATGCTGAGTCCGGCGCGTTCGCCCGACACGCCGCTGGCGAACAGCGAGCTGTTCGCGCTGGCCTCGATGCAGCCGGTCGGTCGGGCTCTGGGCCGGGAATTCGAACGCTACGTCGCGCGCCACAAGGCCGCGTCTCCCGGCGAGACCATCGGTATCGGATCGTCCTTCGATGTTCAACTGTTCGACCGCGCCATGCTTTCTTCGTCCGATGCACGCTTCGTGCTGTCCGGCATCGTCAACCGAATGGACCGCGCCTTCGCAGAGCCGGATACGTGCGGCGAGATCAGGCTGATCTACCGGCTGACGCGAACCGGGGCGGCCCGGATCGGGGAGGCCGCGGTCTCTCCGCGGCTGCCGATGACGCTGAACCTGGTTCTGAAAGCAAAAGGCCATCAAGAGGCCGATGCCCGTGGGGCGGCGATCACCTGCGCCGAGATCGCCCGCCGCTGGCTTGCCACCTCCGAACTCAAGCTGAGCGGTGCCGAGCTTGCGGCCAGATTGACGGAAAGGGGCGGAGCGCTCGATCCTGTTACGCCGGACAATGTCCTGCGCATCGAAGCCAATCTGCAGATCGCCCATGCGCCGAAAACCGCCATGCGCGACTTCCGCACCGACTACCTGATGAAGGTGTTCGACTACAACGCGCAATCGAAGCGCTTCGAGGAAGCCGCATTGGAAAATCAGATCGATCGCGAGCGGCTGTTGTCCGACAAGGATCTCCGGCGCGAATTCAAGGCCTGGCTGCTCGATCCCGCTCACCTCAGCGAATTCGATCGCGGCACCGTCCTGATCCCGGAGAAATTCCTGGCGAGGCACGCGATCGCGCCGACCCCGGCGGGTTTTGCGCCATCGGAGCTGGAGCCCGCCTTCGGCCTGGTCGCTGGTGAAGACGGCACGGCAAATCCGGTGTTCGACGAGAACGACGTCGTTTCTGCGCTGAAGGAAGCGTCCGCGCGCGGGGTCAAGTTGCAGAACATCCGCTCCGTCGCAGGCTTCGAGCGGCGGCTGAACGATATCACCTGCGCCGGCTGCCATCAGACCCGCGGCATCGGCGGCTTTCATTTTCCCGGGGTCGACTGGCTCGCGGCCAAGCCCTCCAACACCATCGTCGTGCCGGCATCGCCGCATTTCTTTGGCGATCAGGTGAGGCGACGCGACATTCTCGCCGCCTTTCGCGACGGCAGAGAGGTTGATCTGTCGCGCGGCTTTTCAAGCCGCCCGCAATTGCGCGGTTCGACCGAGCTTGCCGGCACCGAATATGAGGACGGCTGGGGCGCGCATTGCTATGTCCAGCACGCCGGGGAAGCCGAGAACGATGTGAGCTTTCGCTCCTGGACCTGCGCCGAGGGTCTCGCCTGCCAGACGATGAATCCGGCGAGCCGGATGGGCATGTGCTTCGTGAAGAACAGGTAGGCCGCTCGGCGCCAGTCCCATCGAGCAACCGACATCATTTGGCGTTAAGCTCGGGCATCGGCGCAAGCTGGAACCTGAGCCTGGGGGCTGCCATGGACGAAGCCGACAATGACGACAAGCGGCGCAATCGCATGATCGCGGAAAACGAGGCCGAGCGCCAGACCATCGGCGACATCAGGGTCAGCGCCTGGGCGATCGTGTTCGCCATCATCATCGGTGTGATCGCGGTTGCGATCGTCTGGGCCTGGCTGAACCGCTGACACCGCAACGGCCGGATTGCTTCGCTCTGTTCGCAGTGACGATTCTATCTTACCCGACCGCGCCGGACGCGCGCAGCTTGCGGATCGTGTCCTCGTCGTAACCGGCGCTGCGCAGGATCTCGTCGCTGTGCTCTCCGATCCCGGGCGGCTTGCGCGGCTGCACTTTCCTGGCGCCGTCGATCCAGATCGGGCTGTTGACGGTGAGCATGGTGTCGTTCTCGAACGGTACCAGCACATCGTTGTCGAGCATCTGCTGATCGTTCGGAATGTCGTCGAGAATGCCGACCACGCCGAACACAAGCCCGTTGCCATCGAGCAGCTTGCGCCATTCGGAAAGCGTCCTCGTTGCGAACACTTGGTCGAAGATCGCGATCAGCTCGACCGAGCGCGCGTGACGGTCGGCCTTGGTCGCAAATCTCGCATCGCTGACCAGGTCTTCCCGCCCCAGGCAGCGGGCAAGCGCCGGCCACTGTCGTTCCTCGTTCAGGAGCGAGAGGATGATCCAGCGGCCGTCCTTGCACTTGTAGTGATTGGTTACCGCGTTCAGCGCCTCTGCCCGCGACCGCCTGCGCTCGAACCGGGCGCCGCAGAGTTTCGCCTGCGCCAGCACGCCGTTGGCCCAGACGCCGTTCGCCATCAGATTGGTGCTGACATGGCCGCCCTTGCCGGTGCGCTCGCGCCGATAGAGCGCCGTGACGATCGCGCTGTAGAACGCCATGGCGCAGGGGTGGTCACCCATGCCGGCCACCGAGCGCGCGGGCGTGGTCTCTTCGTCGGCGCGCACCAGGTCCATCAGGCCCGAACGCGCCCAATAGGCGTTGCTGTCGAATCCGGGCTTGTTGGCCTCCTCGCCCTTTTCGCCGTAGCCGGTGAAGGAGGCATAGATCAACCGCTCGTTGAGATGCGCGAGATGGTCGTAGGTGATGCCGAGCTTGTTGCGCACCCCAGGCGGCATGTTGGTGATGAAGACGTCGGCTTCCGCAACCAGGCGGTAGAGCACCGCCTGGGCCTCCGCCTGGCTCAGATCGAGCGCAATGCTCTTCTTGTTGCGGGCTTCCAGGATCCAAGCAAAATTGTGCTCGCTGTGGGGATAGCCGGGCAGGTTCGGCAGGTTGCGGTAGGGGTCGCCGGAACCGGGCGGCTCGATCTTGATCACGTCGGCGCCGAAATCCGAGAGCACGGTCGCAGCCGCTGGCGCGGCGATAAAGCTGGCGCAATCCAGAACCTTCAGCCCTTCAAAGATGCCTTTTTCCATTGCTGGGCGTTGCTCCCCGTTTGTTGCTGTTGCTTTCCGCGCGATGGAATTGTCCGGTCCGGGGCGTGGAGATCGAATGCCATTTGACCGAGTTTGGCAGGCGATGCAACGGCACTTTCGCCCGTCTTTGAAGACGTGAGCTACTCCTCGCCCGACAACAGCGCGGCATTGCCCCCGGCGGCGGCGGTGTTGATGGTCACCGTCTGTTCGGTCGCAAACCGTGCGAGATAATGCGGCCCGCCGGCCTTGGGACCGGTGCCCGAGAGGCCGAAGCCGCCGAACGGCTGCACGCCGACGACCGCACCGATCATGTTGCGGTTGACATAGATGTTGCCGACCTGCAGCGCGTCGATCACGGCCTCGATCGTCTCGTCGATGCGTGAATGGATGCCGAGCGTCAGCCCATACCCGCTCGCCTGGATCGATCGCAACGCGCTGTCGAGCCTTCCGGGCTCGTAGCGCACCACGTGCAGGATCGGCCCAAAGACCTCCTCGGTGAGCTGGCTGGCGTCCGGCAGCTCGAAAATATGCGGGGCGACGTAATTGCCCGCAGGGGCCGCGCCCGCAAGATGCACGCGCGCCTGCTTCGTCATGCGCGCGATATGCGCATCCAGCCGCTGCTTGGCGTCCGCATCGATGACGGGCCCGACATGGGTCGCAACGTCGCGTACGTCGCCGAGCTTGAGCTCACGCGCGGCGCCCGCGATCATTTCGATCATGCGGTCGGCCACGTCGTCCTGCAGGAAGAGAAGCCGCAGCGCCGAGCAGCGCTGGCCGGCGGAACGAAATGCGGACGTGACGACGTCGTCGGCCACCTGTTCAGGCAGCGCGGTGGCATCGGCAATCATGGCATTGATGCCGCCGGTCTCCGCGATCAGCGGCACGATCGGGCCGTCCTTGGCGGCGAGCGTCCGGTTGATGGAGCGCGCGACCTCAGTCGAGCCGGTGAAGACCACGCCGGTGATATCTGGATGCGCCACGAGCGCCGCGCCGATGGTGCCGTCGCCGGGCAACAGATGCAGGCTGGAAGCCGGCACACCGGCCTCAAACAGCAACCTGACCGTCTCCGCCGCGACCAGCGGCGTCTGTTCGGCAGGTTTTGCCACCACGCTGTTGCCGGCCATCAGCGCTGCCGCGATCTGGCCGGTGAAGATCGCGAGCGGAAAATTCCACGGCGAGATCGCGACAAAGATACCGCGACCGCGAAGGCGCAGAGCGTTGCTTTCGCCGGTCGGCCCCTGCATCGCTTGGTCCGCGCCGAACAGCGCGCGGCCTTGACCCGCATAATAGCGGCAGAAGTCGGCGGCCTCGCGGACCTCGGAGAGCGCGTCGTCGAGCGTCTTGCCGCCCTCGCGCTGCAGCAGCGCGATGAAATGCGGCGCGCGGTCTTCCAGGAGGTCGGCGGCCCGCTCCAGCATTCCGGCCCGCGCCTGCGCCGGTGTCGCGCTCCAGCTTGCAAAGGCGGCGCGGGCACCGTTGATCGCGCGGGCGACGTCACCAGGGGCTGCTTCGATGAGACTGCCGGTTGGTGTCTCGATGTCGATCGGGCTGACCAGCGAGCGGGCCGGGCCCATCATTGCCTCTCCATCGATGAGAGGCGCCGCTGCAACGGTTGCGGTTTCGCGCGCAATAGATTCGAGCAGCCCGTGCAAGGCGGCGCGCTCGCCGAATTCGATACCGCGCGAATTCGTTCGCTGCGGCAAAAGCATATCGCGCGGCAGGGGAATGTTCGGGTGCCGCGCGTGCGCGGGCTTGCCGATGATGTCGGCAGGCCGCCGCAGCAGGGTCGCCAGCGGAATGGAATCGTCGGCGGCCAGCGCCACGAAAGAGGAGTTCGCGCCGTTCTCCAGCAGGCGCCGCACCAGATAGGCCAGCAGATCACGGTGGCTGCCGACCGGTGCGTAGGTGCGGCAGGCGATGTCCGGATGATCCTCGCCGAGACGTTCGTACAGCGCTTCGCCCATGCCGTGCAGGCGCTGGAATTCGAAGCCGCCGCTGCCATCGGCAAGCTCGAGCAAGGTCGCCACCGTCA
>CAYVVB010000034.1:0-22549 GCA_964454955.1 uncultured Bradyrhizobium sp.
AGCGCGCGCTCGAATCCATGTGCGAATGCGCCCATGACAATCAGGTCGGCATCCTTCTGCCGTGCGTAGCCCAGGAGGGCCGCGCCGATGTTCAGAGTCTCACGGTTGATCGTGCTGAATTTTGCATCGATGTCCCACCGCGTCAGATAGCGGCAGAGTGCGGGACCGGAATGAGGTGCCGGAAACAGCTTGTCATCGGTTACCGACACGACGAGCACCTCGCCCGACTTGACGAGAAACGGCAACGCATCGTGCACGGCGCGAACGGCCGAGCGTGTTCCGTCCCACGCAACGACGATCCGGCCGTATGCGACACCAGCGGTGTTCGGTGGCACGAGAACGATGGGACGACCACCCGCAAACAGGGCGGCTTCCACGAGCTCCTTGCGGGGCGGTTCGAGCGATCGGCGTACATCGATGATCAGCAGGTCGTGCACCTGGGTGCAGTGGATTACGTGTTCGCGAAGCGAGGTGGACTGGCTTTCGGTTTGCAGAATGTCACATGATACGTTCGCATTGGCCGCCGCGGATTGAACGAGTGCCGCCGTTCGCGCCACCCGCTCATTTGATGATGTTGCTGTTCCGGCGGTCGTCCCGACCTGCCGGATGTCCGGTTCAGGCGCCGAATCGCCGAGGTCGGTCTCAATATCTGCAATCAATGCAGATAAATGCGCGCCGTACATTCCAGCCAGAGCGATGGCGTAGCGCCCTCCGCGTGAGAGTTCATCTCTGCACAGCGAAGGAGAAAGTAAAACGAGCAGGTCCTTCATATTTCACCGCCGTGCAGCTAAAAAGGTGCGCTTTACCCATGCAGGTGAAGACTCGTCTCCTGGCCGGCTCGCCAGTCAGCGGCGAAGCTTATCGTCCTCGTCAGAGCGGTTACGCAGGCCGAAGGCACTAACTTATGTGATGTCCAGACGTTCCAGATCTGAAACATGCACCTCGCGCATTGGCTGAGCGCGCCCGGAGTCTTAGGGCTGGTGGGGGCGCCATACAACCCGGAGTGTACGATCCGGCACAAAAATGCTAGATAGTGAGCAAGTGCGGCGCGAGAAGGGCGCGGGTTTGGCCGAGTGATTGCGCGACAAGCGCGGAGACCTCGTGAAGAGTTGGGGCGTGTGATCGGGTTCGGTATCGCCGATGAACTCGGAAAGCTTGAGCAGCCCAGGACGGCAGGATCGATCATCGAGGGGGAGATCGCGCGTCTTCGCGCGATGTTGATTCAACAGCGAAAGTCCGTCCTCGGCGCATGATAGCAAGAGGCGGCTTTTCCAGGTGACGCCGCATGCAAGTCCTGCCTGATCGGGCTGGAAAAAGGGATCACGTAGTCATGCGTCGCCGACGAGCAAAGATCGTCGCTACCGTTGGCCCCGCCAGCGCTTCACCGGAGATGCTTAGAGCGCTCTTTCTCGCAGGCGTTGACACATTCCGGCTGAACTTCAGTCACGGGACCCAGGAAGATCATGCCAAGGTCCATGCCGCGATCCGGGCCATCGAGCGGGATATCCACCACCCTATCGGCATTCTCATGGACCTGCAGGGCCCGAAAATTCGGGTCGGTACATTGCGCGACAAGAAGATCAATGTTCGGTCAGGCGAAACCATCCGGTTCGTTCGTTCCGGATCGGAAGGAGACGGCTGGGCCATACCCTTGCCGCACCCGGAAATTTTTTCAGCGCTTGGGCCCGGCGACGATCTCCTGATCGACGATGGCAGGGTGCGCGTCCGTGCGATGAGACTGGGTACTGACGACATCGAAGCCGAGGTGATCGTTGGCGGCGCCATCTCGAACCACAAGGGCGTCAACTTGCCTGGAACGATTCTCGATCTGTCGCCGCTCACGATAAAGGATCGCGCCGATCTGGAATTCGGCTTGCGTCTTGGCGTGGACTGGGTGGCCCTCTCCTTTGTGCAGAAGCCGTCGGACATGATCGAAGCACGGGCTCTCATCGGCGAGCGCGCCGGGCTCATGGCGAAGATCGAGAAGCCCGCCGCACTCGAGCGGATCGATGAGATTATCCAGATGTCGGATGCGATCATGGTTGCGCGCGGCGATCTCGGGGTCGAGATTCCGCACGAGGAGGTACCCGCTCGTCAAAAGGAGCTGGTGCGCGCCTGCAGGCTGGCTGTCAAGCCGGTGATCGTCGCCACTCAGATGCTCGATTCGATGGTGGCAGCCCCGACACCGACGCGAGCCGAGGCGTCGGACGTCGCGACCGCGATCTATGACGGCGCGGACGCGGTGATGTTGTCAGCGGAGTCCGCCACGGGCCAGTACCCGCGCGAAGCCGTGGAGATGATGGACCGCATCATCCGCAGCACGGAGCAGCACAAGATGTATCGGTCGATCATCGAGGCAACTCAGCCCGATGAGGAACAGACCCCGCCGCATGCGGTTGCCGCGGCAGCGGCCGACTTGGCGTCGGCGATCGGTGCTGCGGCCATCGTCGCCTATACGTCGAGCGGGGCAACCGCCGCCCGTGTCGCGCGGAAGCGACCCAGGGTGCCGATCCTTGCCACCACGACGAGTGTGGAAGTGTCCCGTCGGCTCTGCCTCTTGTGGGGCGCGCACAGCGCATTTTCCGACTACGTGCGAAGCTACGAGGAGATGGTGAGCCGCGCGACCGAACTTGCGAAGCGGGAAGGGGTCGCCGGCGCCGGTGATACTTTGGTTGTCGTTGCCGGCATACCGTTGGGTCAGGGCGGGACGACCAACAACCTGCGCGTCGTTTCGGTCTCCTGAGACCAGAGCGAGCCGGATGGTGGTTCGTTCGGCAAGACTGGGCCCCGGAGACCGGAGAGAGTGCGGCGATAAGCCTGCCGAAAGCGTTGCGCGACGTAGAACCGGGCCGCGCCGGCCCCATCCTATTTTTCCTTGCTCAGGGCCGTGCGTAGAGCTTGCAGCTCCTTCCTCTTCCTCGGATCGATCATCGGGTAGGTGAGGTCGAGTTTCTCCACCGCCTCCACGATGGCCGCGGCAACCACGAGCCGGGTGAACCATTTGTTGTCCGCCGGTACGACGTACCAGGGAGCATGTTCCGATGCCGTCGCGCGGATGGCTTCCTCGAAGGCGTACATATAGTCGTCCCAGAACTTGCGCGTGTGTACATCGGACGGCGAGAATTTCCAGTGCTTGTCCGGCCTGTCGAGGCGCTGCATGAAGCGCTTCTTCTGCTCCCTGCGCGACAGATGCAGGAAAAACTTGAGAATGACCACGCCCTGGCGCGTGAGGTAGTCCTCGAAATGCGCGATATCGCCGAGGCGCTGGTCCCAGAGTTGCTCGCTCACGAACGGCGTGGGCAGCTTCTGCCGCAGCAAGATTTCGCGGTGCACGCGCACAACAAGGACTTCTTCGTAGTAGGATCGGTTGAAAATGCCGATCCGTCCACGCTCAGGCAAGCGTTTGGAGTAGCGCCACAGGAAATCGTGATCGAGGTCTTCCGACGAGGGTTGCTTGAAGGAGAAAACCTGGCAGCCCTGAGGATTCACACCGGACATGACATGCTTGATCGTGCCGTCCTTACCGGCTGCATCCATTGCTTGAAATACCAACAGCAGCGACCAGCGATCCTGGGCGTACAGCATCTCCTGCTCTTCTGCGAGCCACTCGGTGCCGCGCTTGAGAAGGTCGGAGGCCTCTCCTTTGTCGAGCACCAGTCCACTCGTGTCGCCCGGATCGAAATTTTTCAGCCGGAAATCCTTCGCTCTGGTGATGCGGTACGGCTGAACATATTTCTGGATACGATCGAGGATCTCTTGTCTGGCCATTGGGCGGCCTCCCTCTTTCAGAAGGGCAGTCTACGCTCAAAACGCCCAATAATCTCCCCGAATACAGGACTCGGCCTGCCAAAGTGTTTTGCTGCTTGAGGCAGCGCAAGCGAGCGCAAGACGCCTTCTGGATCCAAGCAGCATCAAGGCTCGACCTGATTGTATGTCCCCATGAATGGGGACAGTAAAGAAGCGCGAGCATCATCTAGATTGACACGATCAGCAGGTTGGATGTGATGCTTGATACACGAGAGCTGAACGACAAGATCGCGTTGGTGACCGGAGGCAGCAGTGGGATCGGTGCGGCAGCGACGCGCCTGTTGGCTCGCGCCGGCGCGACCATTGTGATCGGATATCATACGAATGAGGAGCGGGCGAAAAGCCTGCTTTCGGAATTGCCGGGAGAAGGTCATTCCATCGTCAAGCTCGCGCTGGAGGACGTCGGATCGATCCGCGAGACGGCGGATGAAGTCGGCCGCCGCCACGCCCGTCTAGATATCCTCGTCAATTCGGCCGGTTTCACTCAGCCGGTCCCGCACCACGATCTCGATTTGCTCGATGACGAGCTATATGACCGAGTTTTGTCGGTAAACGCACGGGGACCCTACTCGGTGATCCGTGCTACGCTTCCTCTACTCAAGGCGGCGGGCAGTGCGGTCGTTGTCAACGTGTCCTCGATTTCGGCCTTCACGGGGTCGGGAAGCAGCATCGCCTATTGCGCCGCCAAAGCCGCGCTCGACACAATGACGATGTCGCTCGCGCGCGCATTGGGGCCAGGCATTCGGCTGCTGTGTGTTTCGCCCGGCGCCGTGGCTACAGATTTCGTTCCCGGGCGCGATCGTGCTGCACTCGAGAAGGCAGCACAGGCGACGCCGCTTCGGCGTGTCGTGGAGCCCGACGACGTCGCGAGCGCAGTTATGGCCTGCGTGACTCAGCTCAAGGCGAGCACCGGCACGCGGATCGTGGTCGACGGTGGGCGACACCTTTGACGGTATTTGGCCTCAACGAAACGCATGACCCGGTCCGAAGAAGCTGGGTGTCTTCCGCCAACGAGCCCGGGACCGATTTTCCGATCCAGAACCTGCCGTTTGGCGTGTTTCGCCGTCGTCGCGGTAGCGATGAAGCGCGCGGCGGTGTTGCGATCGGCGACAGGATTCTGGACGTTGCTGCCTGCGCCTCTGCGCTGGATGGCGAGAGCCGGGCTGCTGCCGAGGCTTGCGCCGGGCCAAGCCTGGAGCCGTTGATGCAGCTTGGCGCTGGCGCATGGTCTGCCCTGCGGCTTGGCCTCTCGCGGCTGCTCGACCAATCGAATGCGCAGGGCAGGCAGATTGCCGAAAGCCGGCTGGTTCGGCAGTCGGAAGCAGAGATGGGGCTGCCCTTCAGGGTCAGGAGCTTCACGGATTTCTTTGCCTCGATTCATCATGCGACCAATGCCGGCCGGATGTTCCGGCCTGATCAGCCGTTGCTGCCGAACTACAAATACGTTCCGATCGCATATCAGGGGCGGGCCTCGACGTTCCGGATCAGCGGCGCTGCAATTCAGCGGCCGCACGGTCAGATCAAGCCGCCGGAGAACGCCGCGCCCGAACGCAGGCCGAGCAGCAATCTCGACTATGAACTCGAGCTCGGCATCGTGGTAGGCAAGGAATCGGCCGTTGGCGAGCCGATCTCCATCGACCGCGCTCCGGAGCACATATTTGGTTTCTGCCTCCTCAACGATTGGTCGGCTCGCGATATCCAGTCGTGGGAATATCAGCCGCTCGGCCCGTTCCTTGCCAAGAGTTTTGCGACATCGATCTCACCGTGGATCGTCACCGAAGAGGCACTACGGCCATATCGCACCAATGCCTTTGTGCGGCCGGCCGGCGATCCACAACCGCTGCCCTATTTGGACGGCGAATCTGACCGGATCAGTGGCGGCCTAGCGATCACGCTGGAAGCCTACCTGCAATCCTCTGAAATGGTACGGCGGCACATTGCGCCAATGCAGCTGAGCCGGGGTTCGGCGACCTCATTGTACTGGACCGTGGCGCAGATGCTGACACATCAGACCAGCAACGGTTGTAACATCGAGATCGGGGATATCGTTGGCTCCGGAACCATCTCGGGGGAGAGCGAAGGCAGCTACGGCAGCCTGTTGGAGATCACCAAGCGCGGCAAGACGCCGTTGCGGTTGCCGACCGGCGAGGAGCGCGTGTTTCTCGCAGACGGTGACGAGGTGATGTTCCGCGGTTTCTGCGAGCGCGATGGTTTTGCACGGATCGGATTCGGCGCTTGTATCGGCACCGTTTGTCCGGCGGCGGACACAGCGGGTTGACCAAGCCGGGCCTCTTGGCAACCAAACCAGGGAACAATGCCATGAACATGAATTTCCGGGCGGCATCCATCGATGTTGCGAATTCGGGCTACATGTCGGGGTTCGGTAACAGCTTCGAAACGGAGGCCCTGCCGGGTGCACTTCCGATCGGACGCAACTCGCCTCAGAAGGTCGACTATGGCCTCTATGCCGAGCAACTGTCCGGCTCGGCGTTTACCGCCCCGCGCGGCAACAACCAGCGTTCATGGCTTTACCGTATCCGCCCAAGCGTGAAGCACACCTCGCGCTTTCGGCTGGTGGAGAAGGGCGGTGTTCGCACCGCGCCCAATGCCGGCGAGTCGAAGTTGCCGATCGGTCAGCTTCGCTGGGACCCGGTGCCGGTGCCGGCGCGCGAAGCAAATTTTATCACGGGCCTGCACACGGTTACCACGGCGGGCGACGTCGAGGCGCAGAGCGGAATGGCTTCGCACCTGCTGCTCGCCAATCAGTCGATGAAGGACGAATACTTCTCGAACGCCGATGGGGAATTGTTGATCGTGCCGCAGCAGGGCCGGTTGTTGTTCCTTACGGAGTTCGGCAAGATCGAAGTCGGTCCGGGCGAAATCTGCGTGATTCCGCGGGGCGTGGTGTTCAGGGCTGAGCTGCTCGATGACACCGCGCGCGCCTATGTCTGCGAGAATTATGGTGGTTCGTTCACGCTGCCTGAGCGGGGTCCGATCGGCGCCAATTGTCTTGCGAACTCGCGCGACTTTCTCACCCCGGTCGCGGCCTTCGAGGACCGCGAGGTTCCGAGTGCGCTGTATGTGAAGTGGTGCGGCGATCTCTTTCGAACGGACATCGGCCAGTCGCCACTCGATGTCGTCGCCTGGCACGGCAACTACGCACCTTACAAATATGATCTTCGCCGCTTCTCGCCGGTAGGCGCGGTCGCATTCGACCATCCCGATCCTTCGATCTACACCGTGCTGACGTCGCCGTCGGAAAGCGCTGGTACGGCCAATATCGATTTCGTGATTTTTCCGGAGCGATGGGCGGTCGCGGAAAACACCTTCCGTCCCCCGTGGTATCACCGCAACATCATGTCGGAATTCATGGGCCTGATCTACGGCGTCTATGACGCCAAGCCGGAAGGCTTCGTTCCCGGCGGCATGAGTCTGCACAATATGATGTTGCCGCACGGACCCGATGCTTCCGCCTTTGAACAGGCCAGCAATTCGGAGCTCAAGCCCACGAAGATGGCCAACTCCCTGGCGTTCATGTTCGAATCTCGATTTCCGCAGAAGCTGACCGAATTTTCCTCGGCGGTCGCTGCGCCGCAGGACGACTACGTTGACTGCTGGACCGGATTGCAAAAGCTCTTCACCGGTGCGCGCTGACTGGATTTTGAGTGCACTAAAGCGCCATGGAATGGGGCTCCATCGCCGTCGCGCTTGAGGCTTTTGATTGAGCATGATCTGCGCGCAAACGCATAGCGTTTGTCGCGCTGAAAACGACTACACGCTTTTGCGGAACATGCCCTAGACTAGAACGGCTGGTCGCTCAGCATACCTTCGCCATGGGCGTCGGCAGCTCCCCTGATTTCCGTCAATCGCTGGTACACGATGAAAGTGCGCCGGATATGACGGCGCATCGCGGATTCGGCCGCGGCCGCATTGCGCGCCAGCAGAGCCTCGAGGATGAGCGCATGATCCCGATTGCCGAGCCGCATCTCTTCTTCAGTCGACAGACGCGCAATAGGCCGATTGAAATAGAATTGCCCAGAACTGTAGATCGCGTCCGTCAATCGCGGATTCTTTGCCGCAGCGATGATCGCGTCGTGAAAATCGCGGTTCGTCCTTACCCGGAGTTCTTCGTCACTGGCTCGGATCTGCAGTCGCAGTTCATGCAGTTCCCGGATCCCAGCCAACTCGGCATCTGTGGCGCGCTCGGCCGCAAGGCAGGTCGCATACCCCTCCAGGGCGATCCGGACCTCGGAATTCTGCCGGACTTCCTCCTCGGTATATTCGCGCACGGCCCAGCCGCGCTTCCTCCGCACGATGAGGCCGCCGACCGCAAGCCGTTGCAGGCTCTCGCGAACAGGCGTGCGGCTCACCGCCAGACGCTCTGCGATGTCGGCCTCGATCAGCGGAGAATTTGGGCGAATTTCGCCGGCCACGATTGCCGCGCGCAGTCTGTCGTAGACGCTCTCGGTCCGCCGTGCCGCAAGATTCTGCGTAGCTGCCATGACGTTTGTTCTCGAAATCGAGGACGCTTATGCCAAAGAACAAGTTTGCATGCAATATTGGATGCAGTAGATTGTCCAACAGCAGGAGCCGGTTGGCTTCGGGTTCCTGCTGCAGGGAGGCAAAATGCAGTTCTATTCCTTGGACCGGGCAAGTCGGCCCGCGCTGGCATACGACCGCGACGTCGCCGGGCTGGTCGAGAAGGTGGGCCGACCAGGATTTCCGGAGGCGTTGTTCAAGTTCGCCCATGGTTGGATTCGGGCCGACCACGTAACTGCATTTGCGTTCGATGCCGGCCAGAAAGTCCGGATGGTCTTCGCCGAGAATACGGGAACGATACCCATCGCGCGCTCGCTGGCGGGCGAATACGTCAAGAACTACTGGCGCTTCGACCCGGCGCAGCCAGGATCGAAACGCCAATGTGGCAGCGTTGCTCAGTGTTGGGCGGCGTGCACTTCGGCGTCCGACATCAGCCACTCGTCCTATCGAAGCAGCTGCTATACCTCCGTCGAGCTCGACAATCGTTTTTCGATCTCGAGCGCGCGTGGCAGCCGTACGATCCGCCTCAACTTCTACCGATCTGCGGGTGACGACTTTTCCGAGGCTGACGCCGATCACATTCTCGATTCGGGCAATCTCTTGCTCGCCCTGGTAGCCCGACACTGCGAGGAAGCATGGCCGGACGTGCCGCAGGAGCGACAGTCCGGTTTCGGGCAGCGTCTGCTCCAGCTGGCGCCGCAGCTTTCACGCCGCGAACGCGAGGTATGCGCGCTGATTGCCGAGGGACTTACGTCGGAAGGCATTGGCTTGCGACTCAACGTCGGCATCAATACGGTCCACACCTACCGAAAACGCGCCTATGCCCGCCTCAATATCTCCTCCCAGAACGAATTGATGAGGCTGATCATGCGGCAGCCCAGCGGGGCCTGGAACTGTCCCATTGCAGGGTGACAGACACTGGTCACGAGTTCGGCCACAAGACAGTCTACTGCGCGCCCGGCTTCGTTCATTGCAATGTTTCAATCCCAGAACAACCAGCGATTGTCGCTAGATCAGGTCAATCGTCTGATTGCGCCGCAGGACGGTCCGCTTTTCGAGCTGCCGAGCAAAGCGGATGTCGTCATCATCGGCGCCGGACCGATTGGATTGACCGCAGCCAACCTTCTCGGGTCCCTTGGCATATCGACGGTGTTGCTCGAACAGAACGTGGCAACCGCCGATCTGCCGCGCGCGCTCGCCGTCGATGACGAATACATGCGGCTGCTGGCCACGTTAGGCCTGCTGGAGCAGGTGAGGGCGCATGCCAGCCCTCCGTTCGGCATTTATTTCTACTCGCCGCGCGGCGTGCCGCTGATCAAGGTCAACGCATTTCAGACCCCGAACGGCTTCGCCAACCGCAACGGCATGATGCAGCCGGTCCTCGAGAAGATTCTGCTGGAAGGCGCGGCGCGCTTTCCCAGTCTCAGTGTCAGCTATTGCAGCAAGCTGCTGGCAATGAAGCAAACCGATCGCGGATACGCATTGACGGTGCTGCAGCAGGGCGAGGAGCGCATCATTACCACTCGCTATGTTCTCGGCTGCGATGGTTCGCGCAGCTTTGTCCGCCGGGAGCTCGAGATTCCGTTCGATGGCGATCGCATGGAAGAGCCGCACCTCGTGCTTGACCTTGCAGATTTTCCCGACGACTCGCCGTATTCGCGGTTCTTCTGCAGTCCACGCCGGCCGTTCAACAGCATCCCGACTCCCTATGGAGGCCGCCGCATAGAATTCATGCTGATGCCTGGTGATGATCCGTCCGGTATCGCCAGCGACGGCAGCATTCGCTCCTTGGTCGACAACTGCACACCATATCGTGGCGCGAAGATCGAGGCGATCCGGCGTGTGGTGTATTCATATTCCGCGCGCCTCGCCCGTCAGATGCGCAAGGGACGCGCGTTTCTGCTGGGCGACGCTGCCCATGTCATGCCGCCTTTTGGCGCCTCCGCCATGAATACCGGGGCTCGCGACGTCGCCAACTTGTGCTGGAAGCTGGGCATGGTGTTGCGAGGTGAAGCGGGCGACGTCCTTCTCGACAGCTACGAGGTCGAGCGGCGGGAGCATGTCGAAAGTATCATCAAATATTCGGTTCGCGTCGGCCGGATGGCGAATGTCCATTCCACAATCCTGGCCTGGCTCCGCGACGTCTCCATTCGGGCCGCCTGTCTCCTGCCAAGTGTCCGTGCCTACTTCGAGCAGATGCGCTACATGCCGAAGCCGTTCTTGCGCCGGGGCTTTGTTGCACACGATCGGAGCGGTGCGGATGGCGCCGGGCGAACGTTTCCCCGATTGAGGCTGCGCGGGCCGGACGGCAGGGAGACGAATTTCGACGCGCTCGCGGGGAACAGATTCGTGCTCGTGGGCATCGATGTCGCGCCCGACGATCTGGCGGCAGTGGCCGGCCACTCTCTGTCGAGGCGGGTTGCTGCCCGCACACTCCTGCTGTCAACGTCCGACACCTCGTCGCCTGATAGCTCCGCCGAGATCTTTCGGGTGTTGCCGGACGATGTGCTGCGCCTGCCGGAGAGCTGTCGCGGCACTATCGTCCTGGTTCGGCCGGACAGATACGTGGCGGCAGCCGGATCGAGACGGTCTATCGCGAGCAAGCTCGATAGTCTGGAATCGTACTTCGCAGATCGGACTCGCCCTTCCGCTTAATCTGTGTGGCCAGCGGTGTCCCGCCGCCTTGCGAACAGGGCCCGACGCTCTGTCGGTGTCCAACGCAATTGAAGCCTATCGGACTTGACCGCTTGCAGTGTCCGCCACTGAGCGCCTGTCCCCTCGGGTTGGGACATTTGGCGGTCGGAAAATATGCTCTAACGGTTCGCCGACCGCATCGATGGTTCGGCTTTGGACTCCTCAAAGATAAGATCAAGCGCGAGGAATCCTAATAAGCCGGCTGGAAAGCCGCGAAAGGGGGAGGGAAAGCGAAAATGACTTCGATAGCGGTGGCTGCGAACGATATGTCGAGAGCCGATGGCGCAGAGACAAGGCGTGTCGTGCTCGGTGCGTGCCTTGGAACGGCATTTGAATGGTACGACTTCTTTCTCTACGCGGTCCTCGCCGTATTCTTCGGCGCGCTGTTCTATCCAAAAGGTAATGAAACCGCGGGCCTGCTGGCAAGTCTGGCAACGTTCGGGGCTGGCTTCGTGGTGCGGCCGTTCGGCGCCATTCTGTTCGGCCGCCTCGGCGACACCATCGGCCGAAAATATACGTTCCTCGTCACCATTTTTATCATGGGCCTTGCGACCGCGGGCGTCGGGGTGCTTCCGACGTTCAATCAAATCGGTTGGGCCGCTCCTGTCCTGCTGGTCGCTCTCCGACTGCTGCAAGGCCTGGCACTCGGCGGGGAATATGGCGGCGCCGCGACCTACGTTGCCGAGCACTCGTCGGACGAGCGCCGTGGCCTCCTCACGGCCTGGATCCAGACAACAGTCTCGGTCGGCCAGATCATGGGCCTTGCGGTGGTGCTGGTGTGCCGGCTCTCGATGAGCGCCGAACAATTCGCGGCCTGGGGCTGGCGGTTGCCGTTCCTGTTTTCGGTCGTGCTGCTTGCGATCTCCGTCTACATCCGACTGAAGCTCCATGAGTCGCCGCTGTTTGCCCAAATGAAGGCGAAGGGAAAGCAGTCCCGCGCGCCGATCACCGAGGCGCTCGGGTCTCCCGCGAACGCCAAGTTTGTTCTGTTGGGATTGATCGTTTCTGCATCCCAGGGCGTGATCAGTTATAGCGGCCAGGTCTATGTCATCTCCTATCTGGAAGCCGTGCTGAAGGTGGACAACATCGTTGTGATCTCGTTGGTCGGAGCCACACTGGCTGCCGGGATTCCGATGGTCGTTGCGATCGGCTGGGCGTCGGACCGGCTCGGACGCAAGTGGCTGCTGCTGAGCGGCTGTCTGCTGTTCACCTTGGCCGCCATGCCGCTATACCGCGCGTTGACCCACTTCGCGAATCCGGCGCTCGAGGAGTTTCAGGCCCGTACGCCGATCGTCGTTTCGGCGAACGATTGCAACTTCAGAATTTTCGTGACGCCGTCGACGCCGCTATCGACCTGCGACCGTGTCCGTGACTTCCTGACACGCTCGGGCCTCAGCTATGAATTGCGGCCGGGGGAGGGCGCAGACGTCATCACAACGATCGGATTGATCGAGATCAGGAATTTTGCGCCAGCAGAATTGGTCTCCGTGCTGAAGCAGGCTGGCTATCCCGAGAGAGCCGACCTTTCGCGCATCAACTACGTGGGCATGCTGGCGGTGTTGCTGGTGCTGACCTTGTGCAGCTCGCTGGTCTACGCGCCGCTGGCAGCATTCCTGGTTGAACAGTTCCCGACGAGGATACGCTATACGTCGGTGTCGGTCGCGTACAATATCGGAACGGGCTGGTTCGGCGGCCTCGCGCCGTTCGTGATCTCGGCGTTGGCTGTAAGAAGCGGCAACATCTATGCCGGCTTCTACTACCCGGTCGTGCTCGCCGCGGTTGTCTTCATCCTCGGTGCATTGATGATACGGGAAAAGAAGCGCGTGTTCCTTGGCGAAGGCGAGTAGCACCGTTCAGAATTGGGTCCAAGTCGGAGAAGATCATGAAGGCCATAGTCATTGGAGCCGGAATCGGTGGGCTGACCACCGCATTGAGCCTGCACGCAGCAGGCATCGATGTCGAGGTATTCGAGACCGTGCGCGACATCAAGCCGCTGGGGCAGGGTATCAACCTGCAGCCGAACGGCGTTCGCGAATTCACCGAGCTCGGTGTCGCCGAGGGACTGGCGGCCACCGCGATCGAAACATCGACGCTGGCCTACTACAATAAGCTGGGGCAGCTGATCTGGAGCGAGCCGCGCGGCTTGCGCGCAGGTTACAAGTGGCCTCAATATTCGATCCACCGTGGCGACCTGCAGGCCGTTCTTCTGTCTGCACTGCGCGAGCGCATCGGCGAAGGCAATCTTCATCTCGGGTTTCATTTCCATTCGTTCGAGCAGAGCGAAACGGAAGTGCGGGCAGAGTTCATCGACCGGGAAAACCAGAATTCACTCGGGATATTCACGGGCGATGTCCTGATCGGTGCTGACGGCATCAACTCGCGCGTGCGGCGGCTTCTCCACCCCAACGAAGGGGCTCCGGTTGACAGTGGTCGCGTTCAGTGGCGCGGCGCGGTCCTTGCGGCTCCCTACCTCGACGGAAGGACGCAGGTCATGATCGGTCATCGCGAGCAGCGGGCCGTGATCTATCCCATGAGCAAGAAAGTCGCCGAGACCGGAAAATCCCTGATCAATTGGCTGACCGTGCTGGGCGGGCAATGGAAGCTGGATAAGCTGGAAGTATGGGACCGCCGCGTATCCAAGGACCGGTTCTTTGCGGCGTTTGCCGATTGGGATTTCGGATGGATCAACGTCGCGAGCCTGATCGAGGCGACCGCCGATATCTATGAGTATCCCAAAGTCGACCGCGATCCGCTGCCGCGATGGAGCTTTGGTCGGGTAACCTTGCTCGGTGACGCCGCTCATCCGATGCGACCAATCGGCTCCCAGGCCGGCACCCAGGCGATTGTCGACGCCCGCGTGCTCGCCAAGGCGCTGGCCCAGTCGCCGCTGGATCCTGCGCGCGCGTTACTCGACTACGAGCGAGACCGCCTGCCGGTGACGAGCGAGGTGACGATCCGCAACCGTGAATATGGGCCTGAGATTGTCATGCAAATGGCGGAGGAGAGGGCTCCGAATGGCTTTGCCTCCATCGACGAAGTCATTCCGCGCCATGAGCTCGAAACGATTGCCCGAAACTTCAAGATTGCGGCAGGCTTTGACCCCGAAATCCTCAACAAGAGGCCATCATTGAGTGTGGCGGGCTCGCGCGTGTGAGCCGATGACGCGTCCATACCGATGCGTTGCCTCGGTTTGGACGTCCTTCCGAGCGGCCGGTTCGGCATCCCGCCGTCATCAGTCCCGGGCAGCCTTCGCAGAAACTGGCTGCGATCCGCATGGACATCGCTCTTTTAGGTTCGGAAGCTCATAGATCGAGCCGCAGCTGTGAGCGCTGCGCCGGATAGCGGATCGTGCCCTGCTGTGTGGTCGCGGCAAATGGACATAGTCTGCCGTCCTCACGCGTTATCGCGTCGATTAGATGGACTACGGGACGACCGTTCGAAATCAAGTAATCGGCGATGATCTGGCGATGACAGTCAGTCCATGACTTTTCCGCGCACATGAGCGCCGAGCCCGGTTCGATCATTCCAACTAATCGTTTCAATCCGACCCGGAACTCCTCTGTCATCGCATAGTCAGCGTAGTTGCGGAGAAAGCCGGCAGGCCATGCATCATTGGGGCTCGGATTGTTAGAGTGGTTGCTCTCTCGATAGCCGCCAAGTTCCGGAAGATGGCGATACGCGATACCGAGCGAAGCAAGTTCTGCCTTGAGCGGTCCTGCGTTGAAGTGCGGATGTCTGCGTGACGCCGGAAATCGGCGAATGTCGATCAATATCCGGATATCGGCCGAGCGGAGGACGTCAACGAACTCACCAAGAGACCGGTTTGAATGTCCCACGGTAAAGATGGCATCCGTCGGCTTCATGTCGCAGAAATCTGAAGTTCTCGAACCGCTGCGCTCACCGATTCAAACAGGTCGTCGACAAGACGCGGAGCACGAAAGCGGTACAGCCTGGCCAGGACGAGATTTTGCGGTCGATCCAGATCGGCAAGCGGACGCGAGACCAGCTTTCCGTGCCCTTCCACATTGTAGGGCGGCACAAAGTTCAAGAGCGCGTAGCCGAAGCCGTTCGCGACCAGACTGCGGACCATCTCAAAGGATTCCGTCCGGTAAGCGATCGTTGGACTCAATCCCTTGCTGCCGAACAATGACAGGAAATAGTCGCGCGTTCGCGGCTGATCGAGCAGCACCATGGGTTCTCCCACCAGGTCTTTCAACGAGCAGGATTGTGTTTGTGCAAGGGGATGCCCCGCGGGCAGCACGACCTGGACGGGCATTGGCCGCAGCGGGACCACGTGCAGCGTTGTCGGGATATCGTAGTCGTAGATAATGATGAGGTCGAAGCCGCCTCCATGCAGAGAGTCAAGCAATGCTTCGTGCTTGTCTTCTTTCCATCGCAGATGGATCTCGGGGTGGTTCGCGGCGAGCTCCTTCAGGACCAATGGAAGAAGGTAAGGGGCGATGGTGGCGAGGCAGCCGATGTTCAGCCTGCCGACTGCCTTGTGAGGTCCCTTCTGCGCGATCGATTCAATCTCGCGCGCGTGCAGCAGGATGTTACGGGCATGGGCGGCGAGATCCTGGCCGGCCGAGGTCAGAACGAGGCCCCGTGCATGTCGACGAATGAAGAGCTGCACCTGTAGAAACTCTTCCATCTGGGCGATTGCGGTCGAGATGGAGGCTGACGACACATTCAGCGTTTCCGCGGCGCGAAGAACACTCGTGTGGTTCGCAGTTGCGAGAAAGTAGGTGAGCTGGCGCAGCGTCAGCTTCGGCACCGTTTCGCCGACCTCGACCCCGTCCTGATATTTTTCGAGACTCACCATTATTCCGGGCTCTCTTTGGTCGAACTTGCGGCCATGCCCTTCCTTGCCTGCCATCCGTGCAAACCGTGCGGCTCCCTTGTGCAGTTGCGGTCAAACAATGGGCGGTTCGGAAAAGCTAAACCCGCTATGCAAGTAATTATAATTGGCAGAAGTAGATGCCAACGCAATAGTCAGAAGAGATCGACGCGAAGCGGCCTTGTGGCGCCGCAAGGCATGGAGCGAGCGAATGGTTGCTCAGAAGCAATTCCTGACGACCGCTTATGGAGGCTACCTGCAGCAGGAGGCCCCCGGCGAAAACGCGGAATTGACCCATGTCGAGAGGGGTTCGCCTGCTGGCGAACTGCTGCGGCGATATTGGCAGCCGATCGCCTTGACCTCCGAAGTCGGCGAGGTTCCGCTCGGCTTTCGGATGTTCGGCGAGGACCTCGTGGTGTTTCGCACCACCAAAGGCGAGTATGGCATCCTCGACCGCCATTGCAGCCATCGCGGCACGTCGCTTGAGTTCGGCCTGCCGACGGAGGACGGGCTTCGTTGCTGCTATCACGGCTGGTTGTTCGGAGTGGACGGCCGGGTGATCGAGACACCCGGAGATCCGCCCGGGAGCGCGTTGAAAGACCGTCTGTTTCACGGTGCCTATCCCTGCAAGGAATACAAAGGCCTGATCTTCGGTTATTTCGGTCCCCCATCGAGCATGCCGGAATTTCCGATCTACGACAGCTACGAGTATCCGGACGACAAGCTCGTTCCCTATTGCATCACCTATCCTTGCAACTGGCTGCAGGTGCAGGAGAATGTCATGGATCCGGCGCACGCCGTGTTCCTGCACACCCGTGTCACCTTCTCGCACTTCTCGGACACCTGGGGGGAACTCCCGGTGATGGATTTCGTCGAGACGCCTGCCGGTATGATCTATGTCACGACGCGGCGATGGAAGGACAAGATCTGGGTCCGGTCCAATGATATCATCATGCCGAACCTGGCACAGGTCGGACACATCTGGGAAGACGGCCAGGACACAAAGCAGTTCTGCCGCGTCGGCATCACGCGATGGACGACACCTATCGACAACACGACATGCAAGGTTATCGGCTGGCGGCATTTCCATCCCGACGTCAATCCGCGCGGCATCGGCAAGGAGGAGGAGTGTGGCCTGGAAAAGGTCGACTTCTACGGGCAGGGCGTCGGAGAATCGTTCCAGGAACGCCAGCGCCTGCCGGGTGACTACGACGCGATCGTCTCGCAGCGGCCGATCGCCCTGCACGGGCTCGAGCATCTGACCTATTGCGACAAGGGCGTGGTCATGCTCCGCAAGCTCTTGCGGCGCGATATCCGCAAGCTTGCGGCTGGTGAGGACGCACCGGCCTCGTCTCTGAGATCCAATGGGGTGATTCCGACCTACTGCCACGACACTGTGCTCGCGATCCCGCCGATCGCCAGCATCGATGATCTCGAACTGCAGGAGGAAGTCGGACGGCGCGTGACCGAGATCGTGGTCGAAGGCGACCATCACACCTCCGACGATCGGCTGGTGACTGTCCGGAGCCTCCTGAAGGAATATGAGCGCTCGGTCGCGTCACAGGCGGCGGCCTGATCGACAACTTCGAGAAACAGCAAGAACGAGAGGCAAGCGTGTCGAGCAAAAGCCCCATCCATCCCGGCAAGGTCGATTGGACCGGCGAGAACCCGGGTATCTACCTGAAGGATACGCAGGATGGTCCGTGGACCGGCCTGATGTGTTTTTTCCGCATCCTCTACTCGGAGCATGGCATGGGGAGCGGCATCGTCGTGCTCGACAAGCCGGGCATTGCAGAGGGGTACCCGGCCGTCGCCAATTTTTGCATCAGCGACAACGAGCCGCTGGCCCGTTACCTGATCGACCAGTTCTTCTCGAAGTTCGCTTCGTTCCGGGTCTCGCCGGGGATCGGTGCAGTCACCCATCTGCCGATGACCGATTGCCGGCGCGAGGGCTCTACGCTGTCGACCTATTCCGAGATCGTTCGCAGTGCGGAGTTGGAAGTGGTCGCCACCTGGAAAAATCTCGGTGCGCCCTACGCGGTCGACATGCCGGCCGAGAACGGGCCGACCAAGCTCCACCAGATGTACAGCCTGTTCCTCGATGCGCCTGAGGCGTCCGTCACGGTCAACGGGCGGCCGCTGGCGGGCAAAGTCGTGCAGCGTGACTTTGCCGGAACCCGCAAGAGCACTGCTTTCCTGGCATTCTCCGAATCTTGGATGCGGATCTGAAGGGAGGTCGCGTGTCCGACGCACTGCAGTTTCTCATCAGCGGATTGGTCGTCGGCAGCATTTATGGTCTGATCGGTGTCGGATTCACCTGCATCTATAACGTGACCGGCATCGTCAATTTCGCGCAGGGCGACTTCGCGATGGTGGGCGCCATGAGCGCGATCGCGATCCAGGGTGCGGGCGCGCCGATCTGGCTTGCTATCATCCTGGCGGTCATCATCACCTGCATGATCGCAGCCGTGATCGAACGCGGCGTTGTCCGGCCGGTTCGCGGCGACGTGATGCGCGGCATCATCGTTACGATTGGCGTCGGCGTCGTCCTGCAGGGGTTGGCCGCCATCATCTGGGGAACGGACGCGCAGCCGATGCCGGCGTTTTCCGGCGAAAATCTCATCCACCTTTTCGGCGCGACGTTGATGCCGCAATCCCTCTGGGTGCTCGGCACGGCGGCCGTGGTGATGGTCGCGCTCGATCTGTTGTTCCGCAAGACCTATCTCGGCCAGATGTTCCGCGCCTGCGCGATGAATCCGTTTGCCGCACGCCTGGTCGGCATGAAGGTCGAAACCATGAGTCTCGTCGGCTTTCTGATGTCGGGTGCGCTCGGCGCGCTCGCCGGCATCGTGGTCGCGCCGATTGCGTTGACCCAATACGACACTGGCCTGCAGCTCGGCATCAAGGGATTCGTCGCCTGCATCGTGGGCGGTTTTGGTGGTCCGATCGGCGCCGCGCTCGGCGGGCTCGTGCTTGGCGTGCTGGAGGCCTTTGCCTCCGGTTACATCAGCTCCGGTTACAAGAATGCGATCGCATTCGCGCTGCTGCTCGGTTTTCTGCTGTTCCGTCCCGGCGGTCTGCTCGGCGAATATGAGCGGGTGCGCGGATGAGACGGCTGCGCATTCCAGCCCTTGTCGCGCTTCTCCTGCTTTGCGCGCTCTCGCGCAGCGGTTATCTGGCCAGCCTCTCGATCGTGATCGGGCTGCAGGCGATGCCGGCAATCGGGCTTGCACTCCTTGCCGGCTATACCAGCCAGATTTCGCTTGGACACGCCGCCTTCTACGGATTGGGCGCCTACGGTGCGGCGTTGATCGGGCGATTGCTCGGAGTAGGGGCCCTGCTCGACGTGGTGCTTGCCTCGGTAGCCGTTGCCGCGCTCGCCTGGGCGATCGGCTGGCTGGTGTTTCGTCTCAAAGGGCACTACCTGGCTATGGCCACGCTCGCATTCGGCATCATCGTGCAGGTCGGCTTGGTCGAGCTGCGTGACGTGACCGGCGGACCTAACGGGCTCACCGGCATTCAGCCGCTTACCTTGTTCGGCCACGCGCTGGACAGCGACCTTGCCTTCCTGCCGGCGGTCTGGATCGTGACCATCATGGTCATAGTCTGCGCAGAGAACATGATCGCCTCGCCGACGGGACTTGCGATGCGGGCAATTGCCGAGAGCGAGACCGTGGCCCGCTCGGTCGGCAACGATGTTCAGTCGGTCAAGCGTAAGGTGATGATGTTGAGCGGGCTGTGCTGCGCGCTCGGCGGCGGACTTTATGCCCACTATGTCGGCTATCTCAGCCCGGGTCCGTTCGATGTCGGCTTCTCGGTCAAGCTGCTTCTGATGGTCGCGGTCGGCGGCTTTGCCGACGTGTGGGGCGTTCTTTTTGGCGTCGCCTTCATCACCCTGATCGGAGAAGCATTGAAACCGCTCGGTGCCTACGACGTGGTGGCCTACGGCGCACTTCTCGTCATTTGCGTGGTTCATTTCCCCCGCGGACTCTTGCATGGAATGTCGGCTTTGGCAGCGCGCGGCTTCCGGACAGTCAGTGGGACACATGCGGGATGAGCGAGCCCTTGCTTTTCATCGACGGTGTTTCGGTCAGCTTCGGCGCATTTCGTGCCCTGTCGGATGTCAGCTTCAAAGTCGATGCAAACGAGCTTGTCGCGCTGATTGGTCCCAACGGTGCCGGGAAGACCACGCTTCTCAACGTTCTGGCGGGCGAGATCCGGCCCCGTCTTGGGGCCGTGCGTCTGTATGGTCAGGATATCACCGGCCGGCCGGCGCATCAGGTGGTTGCGAATGGTTTGGCGCGTACATTCCAGGCGGCCGAACCATTCCAGCGCCTCACCGTGCGCGAAAATGTCATGGTCGGGGGCGTCGCGCAGCACCATACCGGGCTGCTGTCATCGCTGCTCGGAGGTGGGCGCGCGCTGCTCGAGAGCGGCGAGCTCAGGCGGCAGGCTGATGGCCATCTTGCGACCGTCGGTCTTCTCGATCTGGCGGACCAGCCCGCGGCCGTGCTGACCGCGGGCCAGCGCCGGCTGCTCAGCCTGGCGCGGGTTCTTGCCTCCGGTGCGCAGATGATTGTGCTCGACGAGCCCGGCGCGGGACTCAACGACAACGAGAAGCGTGCGCTCGGCGATATCATCCTGTCGCTGTCGGCGGCAGGAAAGACGATCCTTTTCATCGACCACGATATGCCGCTGGTCAGCCGTATTGCGCGCCGGATCATCGTGCTGGATCAGGGGCGCATCATCGCCAATGGCGAGCCGGCAGCGGTTCGAAGCGATCCGCGCGTACTGCAAGCCTATCTTGGTCAGCGCAGCGCAGTGGTGAGTGCCGCCTCGATCGGAACGCCGCGTGCCAGAAGACCCCTCCTGCAGATTTCTGATCTCTGTGTAAACTACGGCGGGCTCACCGCGCTTGATCGCGTCTCATTGGATGTTGGCGAAGGCGAGATCGTTGCGCTGGTGGGTGCAAATGGAGCCGGCAAGAGCAGCCTTCTTCGCGCCATCGTGGGCGTTGAATCGTCCAGCGCCGAGCGCGTGACATTCGACGGAGCGGACATTCGAAGCCTGCCGGCCGACCGCGCAGTCGCAAGCGGCATCAGCCTGGTGCCCGAAGGGCGGGCGCTGTTCTCCTCCCTGACCGTGTTGCAGAACCTCGCTGCGGGACGCTACGCGCGGCGGCGTGCGCAAGGTTTCCGTCACGTTGTTTGGCGCAGCGCCTCGGAACGACATCAGTTCGACCAGAGGCTGGAGGCGGTCTACCGACTGTTTCCGGTTCTCAAGGAAAGGTCGGGGCAGCTGGCAGGAACGCTGAGCGGCGGGCAGCAGCAGATGCTCGCGATCGGCCGTGCGTTGATGGGAGATCCTCGTCTTCTGATGCTGGACGAGCCTTCGCTCGGCCTCGCACCGCAGGTCCTGATCGAGATTCTGGAATGTATCGCCAAGCTGCGGGACGAGGGCCTGACCATCCTGCTCGTGGAGCAGAACGTAGTCGCGGCGTTGTCGATGGCGGATCGCGGTTATGTGCTCGCCAATGGTCGTGTCGTGGCGCAAGGCTCGGGGCGCGCGCTCTTGGATGATCGGCGCATCACCGAGGCCTACCTGGGTTCCGACGAGCCCAGTTCGGCTCGCCTTGGCCAAGGTCCGCGTCTTCTGGCGATGTGAGGTGATGACAGTGATATCTCCCTCATCCCTCGGCGACGATGTGCATGCGATGGACCGCGAGGCGTTGGAGCGCATGCATGCCGTGCGCCCGATCTGGCGTGGTGTCGTTTTGGCACGCGATGTGATCCCCTTTGCCGCCCGCGTCATCCTCCATGCGGGTCCTCCGGTGCACTCCGGCCGCATCGCGCAGCCTCTGGCGAACAGCGCCATTATGGCCGTTCTTTTCGAGGGATGGGCCAGCGATGCGGAGTCGGCCGCCGGACTGCTGGAGAGAGGTGAGGTCAAGCTCGTGCCGGCTCAGGATTATCGCGCGATGGTGCCGCTCGCGGCGGTACTGTCACCTAATATGGCCGTGCAGGTCGTGGTCGATGCTCAGAATCCCGACAACGCGGTGTTCAGCCCGCTCAATGGCGGCATGATCTTGGCGCAGCGTCTCGGACTGTGCAGCCAGCAGGTTTTGTCACATCTGCGCTGGATCAACGGCAATCTGGCCGCGACATTGGAGATCGTAGCGGACCAGGACATTCCGCTGATCGACATTGCCGATGCCGCGCTGGAAGACGGTGACGACTGTCACGCCCGCACAGTGGCCGCCACCGGCCGCCTGGTTCGAGCGATTGCGTCGCGGCTTGGCGACGACACGCCGGAGCGCCGTTTCCTGGACAAGGCACCCGGTTTCTTTCTCAATCTGTGGATGGCCGCGGTGAAGTGCATCGCGGCCGCAGGTGAAGGTGAAGCGAGCAGCATCATAACTGCGCTCGGCGGCAACGGTGTCGAGTTCGGGCTGAAGCTCGGCGGCCTCGGCAACCGCTGGTTAGCCGTCGCGGCCGAGCCGCCATCGGGAGGCATGCTGTCCGGCTACGGGGACAACGACCGGCTCGGCGCGATCGGCGACAGGGCACTGGTCGTCGCCCTGGGCTTCGGCGCGATGTCGTCCGTATGGGTGGCGGTGAACCGCGGGACGTCGGCTCTCGCTGCCGACCTGTTCCCGATGGAGCTTTCGGCATT
>CAYVVB010000035.1:0-16328 GCA_964454955.1 uncultured Bradyrhizobium sp.
GTGGAGCAGAACAATCCGATATCCACGCCGGGGGTTGCGAAGGTCGCGGCCTCCGAGGCGACCGCGAGGTCGCAGCTTGCGACGAGTTGGCAGCCGGCGGCCGTGGCAAGGCCCTGCACCGCGGCAACGACGGGCTTCGGCAGATGCACGATGGCCTGCATCATCGCGCTGCAGGCGTTCATGATCCCGGCGAAATAGGCGCGGCCGCCGTCCGCATCGCTGCGGCGGGCCGTGAGTTCCTTCAGGTCGTGCCCGGCCGAGAAAGCCGGGCCGCTGGCGGCGATCACCACGGCGCGGACATCTCCGTCCTCGCCGATCTCGTTCAGCGCCGCATGAAGCTGCGCAATCATCGCTTCCGAAAGGCTGTTGCGCGCCGCAGGGCGGTTGAGCGTGAGCACCGCGACCGGTCCCGCCGTCTCACGCAGCAGGATCGAAGCATCTTGCAAGGAGGCGCGGGCGGGCTCGGCGGACATCAACGATTTTCCATTTGGGCGATGCACGCAATCTAATGTAACAGACGGCCCAAATCGAGGGCAGGGAAGCAAATGACCATTGCGAAAATGAGCGTGCCGGAATTGGAAAGATTCCTGCACGACGAATTTCCCCAGGCGTTTGGGATCGGTGGCGAGATCACGATCCAGAGCGCCGACGGGCAGACCTGCCTGCTACGCCAGCGCTACAGCGAGAAGATGCTGCGTCCCGGAGGGACGATTTCAGGGCCGACGCTGATGACGCTGGCGGACTGCGCCATGTACGTGGTGCTTCTGTCGGCGATCGGCCCGGTCGGGCTCGCCGTGACCACCAACCTGAACATCAATTTCCTGCGCAAGGGTGCGGCGGGGGTGGACGTGCTTGCGGCGGCGCGGCTCTTGAAACTGGGCAAGCGGCTTGCGGTCGGGGAGATCAGCCTTTTGTCTGATGGCTCATCAGAGCCGATCGCCCACGTCACTGCGACCTATTCCATTCCAGCGAAATAGAGTTTTGTGAGGTATTATTACACCGTATATGTAAGATATTGTTTTCGCTTGCTTAAATTTTCGACTTGGGCGTTGACGCCCAGCGCGTCTGTCTCTAGAAGAACGCGCAGTTCGGCCGCGACCCGCGCGAGCCGATTTCCCTTTTTTCGGATTGCACAGATGAAAACGTTTTCGGCAAAGCCTGCCGAGGTGACGAAGAAGTGGGTGCTGATCGACGCCAAGGGCGTCGTGGTCGGCCGGCTCGCTTCGCTTGTCGCCATGCGGTTGCGCGGCAAACACCTCCCGACCTACACGCCGCATGTCGACTGCGGCGACAATGTCATCATCATCAATGCCGCGCATGCGGTGCTGACCGGCCGCAAGCGCGAGCAGAAGGTCTATTACAAGCACACCGGCTATGTCGGCCACGTCAAGGAACGCACTGCGCGGCAGATCCTCGAGGGCCGCTTTCCCGAGCGCGTGCTGGAAAAGGCGATCGAACGCATGATCCCGCGCGGGCCGCTCGGCCGCGTGCAGATGGGAAATCTGCGCGTCTATCCGGGCTCGGAGCATCCGCACGAGGCGCAGCAGCCCGAAAAGATCGATATTGCCAAGATGAACCGCAAGAACATGAGGGCCGCATAAGATGGCCGAAAGCATTCAGTCGCTCGATCAACTGTCGCAGTTGAAGCCGGCCGCGCCCGAAGCGCCGAAATACGTCAAGAAAGTCGACAAGCTGGGCCGCGCCTACGCCACCGGCAAGCGCAAGGACGCGGTTGCCCGCGTCTGGATCAAGCCGGGCGCCGGCAAGATCATGGTCAACTCCCGCGACGTCGAAACCTATTTCGCCCGTCCGGTGTTGCGGATGATGATCCAGCAGCCGCTGGTCGCCGCCGCCCGTGCCGGCCAGTATGACGTGATCTGCACGGTTGCCGGTGGGGGCCTGTCCGGCCAGGCGGGCGCCGTGCGTCACGGCCTTTCGTAGGCGCTGACCAATTTCGAGCCCGACCTGCGCTCCGTCCTGAAGAAGGGCGGCTTCCTGACGCGCGACTCGCGCGTGGTCGAGCGCAAGAAATACGGCCGCGCCAAAGCGCGCAAATCCTTCCAGTTCTCGAAGCGCTGATCGCTTCGTTCGGATTGGCCGCGAATGCGGCTTCTTCCAAGGGCGCCTTGCGAGGCGCCCTTTTTGCTGCGTCATTGCGACGAAGTTGACGGAGTTTTTCCCGAAAACTTGCCCGTCGGCTTTCGCGAAAACTTGCTTGTCGACGCAAACGGATTTCGAACGCGCCGCTCCTAGCCTGCGAGTCCCAAGAGGCGCGCAACGCCTGTCCGGAGTAAGCCGGATGCGCTGCATCAACATTCGGGGTGCGCAATGTCGCTCGACAGCATCACGCTTTATTTCGTGGCCGCGATGGTCGCCGCGTTGCTTGGCGCCATGCTCCTGTTCTTCGGCAGGCAGGAGAGAAATCCGGCGCTCGCATGGTGGGGAATCGCTTACCTGCTCGGCGCGGGTTCGGTCGCGTTGTGGACCGTAGCGGGCAACAGTTTGGGCGAGATGTTTTCACTCGCACTCAATGCGGTGGGCTTTATCGCCTGCGGCATGGTGTGGAACGCATCGCGCGTATTCCACGGCCGCAAGCCGAATTGGCCGGGACTGGCGCTGGGAGCGATCGCCTGGCTCGCCGCAGTGATGGCGATCGATCCGCAGGCTTCCGCTTCGCGGATGACGGTCGGAGCGGGCATCGTTGCGGTCTATGCGGCATTGACCGCGAACGAATTGTGGCTGGAGCGGCGCCGGGCATTGCAGCGGCGTTGGCCCGCAATTGCCGTGCCGGTGCTGCATGGCTTCGTGCTGATGCTGCCGATCCTGCTCGGCGACATCCTGCGCGCCTCCGACGACAAGTTCTCCTCCAGCATTTGGGTCACGATATTTTCGATCGAACTCGTGCTCTATGCGGTGGGCACGGTATTTGTGATCTTCATGCTGGTGTCGGAACGCGCGGTGACGGCGCACAAGAATGCGGCCTCCATGGACCCGCTCACCGGCATGCTCAATCGCCGCGGCTTCAGGGAAGCCTGCGCGCAGGTGATCGAAGATGAGGCGGCCGCCGGCCGGCCGGTGACTGCGATGATCTTCGATATCGATCATTTCAAGAGCATCAATGACCGCTTCGGGCATCCGGCGGGCGACGAGATTCTGAGACTGTTCGCCGCCATCGTGATCAGGACCATGCGCATCAGTGATCTCTCGGGCCGGATCGGCGGCGAGGAGTTCGCCGCGCTCCTGCCTTGCGCGCTGGAAGAGGGGGCGCTCGTCGCCGAGCGGGTGCGCGAGGCGTTCCAGAACTCGGGGATCGTGGTCGAGGAAGGTCCGGTCGATACCACTGTCAGCATCGGTGTTGCCGGCGGCCCGGCCGGCACCGATCTCGATGTGCTGCTGGCTGCAGCCGACACCGCGCTCTACCAGGCCAAGCGCAGCGGTCGCAACCGGGTGGAAACGGCGGAGGAATTGCCGCTGTCGATGGAGAACTGGCGGCGCAAGACGGCGGGCGTTGCGGCGCCGCCGCGGCCAAGTTCGGCGGTGGCGCTGTAACCTCGCATTTACCACTGCGTTCATATCCTCAGGGCCATGATGAAAAGCTGGAATCGCCCGCTACAAGCTGCGCTGCTCGCGCTGGAAGCCGATGCTGTCTCCGCCCGTGGCGGTTTTGCTTGCCTGTTCTCGACTGCAGAGGAATATGAGGCGGCGCTGATCACGCAGCGGCGCGCGCTGGGCTACTATGAGAGGCGCCGCAGCATCTGGCCCGTGATCGCCTTCGTCGTCTGCACGACGAGCGTGGTTGGCGCGGTGCTGCTGGCTCGTTGAGCGCGTTGCCAAGGTCTAAAGTGTGGGGCGCCCGCGGGCGCCTTTTTCTTTCCGCCTGTTTGCGCTAGATACCCGGACCCAAAAAACGGAGACGCTCATGATCACCGAAATTGCGCAAATCGACGTCAAGCCGGGCACCGAGAAGGATTTCGAGGCCGCCGTTGCCGAGGCGCGCGCCGCCTTCGGCCGTGCCAAAGGCTTTCATGGCTTCGAGCTGCATCGTTCGATCGAGAAGCCGCAGCGCTATCGTCTGATGGTCAAATGGGCGACGCTGGAAAACCACACCGTCGATTTCCGCGGCTCGGAGAATTTTACCGAATGGCGCGGACTGGTCGGGCAGTTTTTTGCAACCGCGCCCGAGGTCGAGCACACCGAGACGGTGCTGACTTCGGCTTGAGAGGGCGCTTTACGTCACAGGCTCGGCAGCGGCTTCGTCCGACTTGAAATAGTCGATCATCACCTTGGCCACCGCCATCAAGGGCAGCGCCAGCGCCAGGCCCCAGATCCCGAACACCACGCCGAGCAGGATCTGAAAGGCAAACAGGGTGGCGGGCGGGATGTCGAGCGCCTGCCGCTGGATGATCGGCGTCAGCACATAGCTTTCCAGCGCGTGGACGCCGAGGAAGAGGATGAAGGCGCTCAGGGCTGCGATCCAGCCTGAGGCAAGGCTAGCCAGAACCACGATCATTCCGGCGATCAGCGCGCCGACCGTCGGGATGAACGCAAGCAGGCCCGCCTGAATGCCCAGGATGAACGCGCCCTGAATGCCGATGATGGCGAGCCCGATCCAGGTCACCACGAAGACGGCGAACATCGTGACGATCTGCGCGATCAGCCAGCGCTCCAGCGTGTCGCCGATGCGGTCGACGATGATGGTGGCGCGTGCGCGTTGCCTCGCGGGCGCGATGAACAACAATCCCTTGCGGTACACGGCCGGCTGCGCTGCGAAGGTCAGTCCGAGAAACAGTACGATGAAGAAGTTGCCGACCGCGCTGATCGTGCCCAGCAGCAACTTCACGGTCTGACTGACGATCATGCCGCCGCTGGAGGCCAGCGCGCCGGCGCCCGGAATGTGCGTCGCGGAGGCCGCTCCGCTCGCCGTGGCGCCGCCTTGGGCGCCCTGGCCGGCGCTGCCGCTGCCGAGCTCGAAATAGCTGGTGTCGATGCCGTGGCTGTCGAGGAAACTCTTGAGATTGACGAGCTGCGACTTGATGGTGTCGCTGAGCGCACTGGCCTGCTGGGCTATGGTGGCGCCGCCCAGGAAAAGCGCGCCGGAGAACAGCGCCGCCAGCACCACGCAGACGATCGCGAGGCGCAGCGGATGTGGCAGGTGGACATAGTGGCCAAGCTGGTTGGTCAGGGCGTTCAGTGCCACGGCCATCAGCATTCCGGTGAAGATCAGAAACAGCGTCGCGGCAAAATACCAGGTGAACGCCAGGAGGGCGACGAACAACACCGCGCCGATGCCGCCGACCGCGATCGCCCATGCCAGATCGTTGCGCGCCTGCAGGCGCTCGTCATTCGGCGCTGTCACGTTGATCCCAACTCCAAAAGAACGATCCTGTATCGGCACTCTTTCGCCAAATCCAGCCGGGATCAAGCCGGGAGGGGCGCGCCGGCCCCGCGGGGCTCCGGCCCGCTTTACCCGGAAATCGCATCGCCGCTCCGCAGGCAGACGTGTTGATCCGGCGTGGCCCGGCGGGCATGATTGACCATTCGGAGCTGGGAGGAACGGTACGAGGCATGAGGAGGAAGCCGGTCGTCGGTGTCATCGGAAACGCCCACCGCATTGAAAACCGATTTACGGTGCAGGCTGTCGGCGAGCGCAACCTTCGCGCCATCGCGGACGTCGCAGGTGCCCTGCCGCTGATGTTCGCCGGCTCTCCTGACATCACCGACATCGGCGCGTTGCTCGATGTGGTCGATGGCGTCGTACTGACCGGCGCGCGAGCCAACGTCCATCCGGTCCACTTCAACAGTGAGCCGGATGCCAGGCATGAACCCTATGACGTCCACCGCGACGAGGTGGCGCTGGCGCTCTCGAAAGCATGCGTCGCCCGCGCAATTCCGCTGTTCGGTATCTGCCGCGGCCTGCAGGAGATCAATGTGGCGTTCGGCGGTTCGCTGCATCCAGAGATCAGGGAGCTGCCGGGACGGATCAATCATCGCATGCCCAGGCTCGAGAATGGTGAAATCCATCCCGATCCCAACGTGATCTTCGCCGATCGCCACGAAGTGACCTTGGTGCCGGGCGGAGCTTTTGCCAAGATACTCGGCTGTGAGAAGATCCGCGTCAATTCGCTGCACGGCCAGGGCATTCTCGAGCCAGGCAAGCGGGTCGTGGTCGAGGGGCTTGCCGAGGACGGCACGATCGAGGCCATTCGGATTGCCGAGGCGCCCGGCTTTGCGCTCGGAGTGCAGTGGCATGCGGAATACGACCCGCAGAAGAACCCGATCAACCGCAAGCTGTTCGAGGCCTTCGGCGAGGCGCTCGCCGCGCGCAAGGAGGTTCGCGCCTGATCGGCAAAAGCGGGCCGGCAAAGCAAAAGGCGCTCCACCAGGGAGCGCCTTTTTTCAGTTCGTGACGGCAATCACGCGCCGGAGGCGCTCAGCCCGAATAGTACATGTCGAATTCGACCGGGTGCGGCGTCATCTCGAAGCGCTCAACCTCGGTCATCTTCAGCTCGATATAGCTGTCGATGAAGTCGTCATCGAACACGCCGCCTGACTTGAGGAAGGCGCGGTCCTTGTCGAGGCTTTCCAGCGCCTCGCGCAGGCTGCCACACACGGTCGGGATTTCCTTCAGCTCTTCCTTCGGCAGGTCATAAAGGTCCTTGTCCATTGCCGGGCCCGGATCGAGCTTGTTCTTGACCCCATCGAGGCCCGCCATCAGCATCGCGGCGAAGCCGAGATAGGGATTGGCGAGCGGATCGGGGAAGCGCACCTCGACGCGCTTGGCCTTCGGCGAAGCCGTGTAGGGAATGCGGCAGGAGGCCGAACGATTGCGCGCGGAATAGGCGAGCAGCACCGGCGCCTCGTAACCCGGGACCAGACGCTTGTAGGAGTTGGTCGAGGGGTTGGTGAAGGCATTGATCGCCTTGGCGTGCTTGATGATGCCGGCGATGTAGGACAGGCAGATTTCCGACAGGTCGGAATATTTGTTGCCGGCGAACACCGGCTTGCCTTCCTTCCAGATCGACTGGTGGCAGTGCATGCCCGAGCCGTTGTCACCAAAGACCGGCTTCGGCATGAATGTGGCGGTCTTGCCATAGATGTGCGCGACCTGCTGGATGCAGTACTTGTAGATCTGCATCTGATCGGCCATCAGCGTCATGGTGTCGAACTTCATGCCGAGCTCGTGCTGGGCGGAAGCGACTTCGTGGTGGTGCTTCTCGACCTTGACGCCCATCTTGGCCATGGCGCCGAGCATTTCGGAGCGCATGTCCTGCGCCGAGTCCTGCGGCGGCACGGGGAAGTAGCCCGCCTTCGTGCGGATGCGGTGGCCGAGATTGCCACCCTCATATTCGGTGCTCGAGTTGATCGGCAGCTCGGAGGAATCGAGCCTGAAACCGGTGTTGTAGGGCGTGGTGTCGTAGCGGACGTCGTCGAAGACAAAGAATTCGGCCTCGGGTCCGAAGTAGACGGTGTCGCCGATGCCCATCGACTTGACCATCGCCTCCGCCTTCTTGGCGATGCCGCGGGGGTCGCGGTTGTAGGGCTCGCCAGTGGTCGGCTCGAGCACGTCGCAGACCAGGATCATCGTGGTCTCCGCGAAGAACGGGTCGATCGTCGCGGTGACCGGATCGGGCATCAGGCACATGTCGGATTCATTGATCGCCTTCCAGCCGGCGATCGATGAGCCATCGAACATCAACCCTTCGGCAAACGAGTCCTCTTCGATCATGCCCGCGTCGAAGGTGACGTGCTGCCACTTGCCCCGCGGATCGGTAAAGCGCAGGTCGACGTATTTGACGTCGTTATCCTTGATCGATTTGAGGACGTCTTTGGCGGTCTTCATGAATCCCCCTCTAAGCTACGGGTGGTCGAATTAATCCGTCCGCGGACCATCGGCCGCGGGCCAAAAGCTCAATAGCCTCGGGTCGGGCCCAAGACAACATCAAGACAGCATAAAGTGCCGGGGATGCCGGCATCTATCGTTGATTTGACTCTTCCGACGCCCTCGAATGAGGAACTAAATTGCATCCAGGCCGGATTCGCCGGTTCGGATCCGAATGGCTTCCTCGATATTGGATACGAAAATCTTGCCGTCGCCGATGCGCCCGGTCTGGGCCGCGCGCCGGATGGCGTCGATCGCCCGCTCGACCAGGTCGTCGCCGATGACGATCTCGATTTTGACCTTGGGCAGGAAGTCGACGATGTACTCCGCACCGCGGTAGAGTTCCGCGTGCCCTTTCTGTCGCCCGAAGCCTTTGGCTTCCGTGACCGTGATGCCCTGAAGTCCTACTTCCTGAAGCGCTTCTTTCACCTCGTCGAGCTTGAAGGGCTTGATGATGGCTTCGATCTTCTTCACTTGAGCGCCTCCCGGGGCCTTTCCCAAATCAACATTGCAACCTTGTCGTCAGCCTGCGCATATGCGCAAAGGTGTTCGATCCTGTTTAAGTTTCGGACTTCGCCTGATCTCCGGCCGCGCCCGAAGTTTTCGACCGTGAGCACGGGCGGCGGAGCGGCTTCCTCAAAAGCAGGGTCTATGCCAAGTTGTTAACGAGCCTGATTTCGGAACGTTATCATACTTTTAACTGGCACTTCGCTTGCTATTGAGTGATCGGACCCAGAATAGCGAAGCCTGCGAAATAGGCAAACCGATCAAGGAGTGGGCGATCGTCGGCCGGATCAGCTTCGGGCCAGCGAGAAATGCCTCAGGATAAGGCGGTATTGTCAGGAACGCGGCATGGAAGTTTTGACCACGGCTGAGATGGAACGCGCGGACCGGCTCACGATCGCCGGCGGCACGCCGGGCTTTGCGCTGATGCTCAGCGCAGGTCAGGCGGTTGCGGAAGCAGCCATGGATCTGGTGGAGGAGGGGCCCATTCTGGTGGTCGCGGGGCCCGGCAATAATGGCGGAGACGGTTTTGTTGCGGCGGCCGAACTTGCCGCGCAGGGCCGCGAGGTTTCCGTGATCTCGATGGGCGAGCGCGATGCGCTCAAGGGGGATGCGGCGTCGGCTGCGAGGGGATGGAAGTATCCGGTCCTGCCGTTCACGCCGCAGGCGATCGGCAAGCCCGCCCTGATCGTCGACGCGCTGTTCGGCGCAGGTCTGAGCCGTCCCGTCACGGGCGAAGCTTACGAGATGGTCGCCGCGATCAACGCCAACGGCGCGCCGGTGGTTGCCGTCGATCTGCCGAGCGGCGTCAACGGCACCACCGCGGTCGTTATGGGCATCGCGGTGCGCGCGACCGAAACCGTAACCTTCTTCCGGAAGAAGCCGGCGCATTTGCTGCTGCCGGGGCGCTTGTATTGCGGCCGGGTGCGGCTCGCCGACATCGGGATCGCGGCCAGTGTGCTCGACGAGATCAAGCCCCAGGCTTTCGAGAACACCCCGCAATTCTGGCGCAAGTCGTTCCCGGTGCCGCGGATCGAGGCACATAAATATGCGCGCGGCCATGTGCTGGTGGTTTCCGGCGATATTGCTGCAACGGGGGCGGCGCGGATGGCGGCGCGCGGAGCGCTGCGCGCCGGCGCGGGACTGGTGACGCTGGCGTCCCCCCGCGATGCCCTTTCGGTGAACGCGGCGGCGCTGACGGCCGTGATGGTGCGCCCCGTCGATACAGCGGTCGAATTCGCCGAGCAACTGTCCGACAGGCGCTTCAACGCCTGCGTGATCGGACCCGGCGCAGGGATAGGCGAGCGCTCGCGCGATTTCGTCCATAGCGCACTCTCCGCCCAACGCGCGCTGGTGCTGGACGCCGATGCGCTGACAAGCTTTGCCAGCGCACCCGATCGCCTCTTCGAATCGATCAAGGGCTCGCAGCACCGGGAGGTCGTTCTCACCCCCCATGAAGGGGAGTTTCCACGGCTCTTCAGCGATCTCAGCAACAAGCATCCGGGGCGCTCCAAGCTCGAGCGCGTGCGTGCGGCGGCCGAGCGCTCCGGCGCCGTGGTGCTCTTGAAGGGACCCGACACCACGGTGGCGGCGCCGGACGGCCGCGCCACCATCGCCGCCAACGCTCCGCCCTGGCTTGCCACCGCCGGCGCCGGGGACGTGCTGTCCGGAATCATCGCCGGGCTGCTGGCGCAGGGCCTGGGCGCGTTCGAGGCCGCGAGCACCGGGGTCTGGATGCATGGCGAAGCCGGGCGCGAGGCCGGCCCCGGCCTGATTGCGGAAGATCTGCCGGAAGTGCTCCCTGCCGTGCACCGGCACATCTATGACGAGTTCGGCGTCGATTATTGAGCAGGGTCGTCAGGACCCCTCAGACCAGGTATTTGGCGACGGTAGCTTCGTTCCATGCGAGGCCCAGGCCGGGTCCGCGCGCGGTCAGCATGCCGTCGACGATCCTGATCGGGTCGGCGAGGATCGCTCGGCCCAGATCCAACACTTCGAGCCAGTGTGCCGTCGGCGTGACCGCGAGCATATGCGCGCTCGCCTCCGCGAACAGATGGCTCGACATCGGAATGGACGCGGCATCGGCCTGGCCTGCGACATTGAGCCAGCCGGTGACGCCACCAACCTTCATCAGGTCGGGCATGATGAAGTCGCTCGCGCCGGCGGCGATCGCCTCGGCAAAGCCGCGTGGAAACCACCAGTTCTCTCCGGCCTGGATCGGGATCGGCGAGTTCGCACGCACCTTGGCGTGACCGGACAGGCTTTCCTGCGGCACCGGTTCCTCGACCCAGGTGAGATCGTAGGGCGCCAGGCGCGCGATCCGGCGTCTGGCCTCAGCGGGATCGAGCGACTGGTTGAAATCGATCATCAGAGCAATGTCGGGGCCGACCAGCGCCCGCACGCCCTTCACGACGCGCTCGTCGTTGGCAGCATCGCCATCGCCGCCCTTGATCTTGAGGCCACGAAATCCCTGTTCCAGGGAACGTTGCAGGGCCCGTTCATCGGCAACCGGGTCGACCGCGCCGTAGCTGTCATAGGCACGCATCGGCCGGGACGACCCGCCCAGGAGCTCAACGACCGGTTTGCCGGCGAGCTGTCCGAGGGCGTCCCAGAATGCCATGTCGAGGCCGGACACGGCCATGCCGACCAGACCTTGCCAGCCCAGCAGGCGGAATCTCGCATCCATCGCCGCCATGAGGTCGAATGGAGCAACCGCGCGACCCGTGAGATCGCGCCCGATCTCCTCGACCAGTCCGACCAGCGGCTTCAGCGCGAGCCTGCTGTAGCCGAAGATATAGGAATGCCCGATCACGCCCTGATCGGTTGCGACGTCGATCAGGACCAGTGGCGCAGCATCGATGATGCCGAACGCATTTCTGACCGGCCGTGCAATCGGCGCGACGACCGCGCGCGCTCTGACACTGCGGATAGCGGGGACAGTGGTGCTCATGGTTGCTCCCTCATTCGACACTGTACCATCGGACGAGACGCGGCGCTTCCCATTGGGTCGCGGTGGACTCGAGCAGCCAGCGTCCCGGAAACTCGGCGAGGAAGGCGATCCGCTGGGTCTGTCCGGGCTCGACCGCGAGCGTATCCAGCCAGAACGGCTTCCAGCCATCGTCGAGCCGGTCTAGCAGCCGGAAATGATGGCCGTGCAGGTGGAAGGCGGTTGCGGTCTCGCCTCGATTGCTGAGCGCCAGCACGACGGTCCGGCCGACCTTGGCCTTGAAGGCGGGACGCTTGGAGGCCGAAAAGCTGGCTGGCTTCACCCAGTCGCTGCCGTCGAGAGCAATGTCGACCCGCAATGCGCCCCGCAGGTCGAGCAGCATAGGCAATCCGCCGTGCGGGAGCGCCGGTGCCGCTGGAAGCGGAGCGGTCCGGACCGGAGGTCCGCTTACGACGACCAGGCGAGCGAGGCTGTGGGCTTCCCTGCCGTCATGCAGCAGGATTTGTGAGCTCGTGGCCGAGGCTCCCGCATCGATCAGGGCGTCGACCCGGCCGCCCGGCGCCAGCACGAGCGCGCTGTTGCGGGCCACAAAGGGCTCGGCGGGTGCGCCATCGAGCGCGATGACGCGGACCTCATATCCTTCGATTTTCAGAGCAATAACCTGGCGTTGACAGCCATTGATGAAGCGGAGCCTGAGGCGTTCATGGGAACGCAAGGAAATTTCCGGCAAAACCCGTCCATTCACCGTGTAGACAGGCGGTTCATCCTTCACTGGGATCCCGGGCGGTCGGGCGGAGCCATCGGGCATCAGACGCCAATCCTCCACCAGGAATGTCTCGTCGCGGTCGACGGCGATTGGCTCGTTTTCCTCGACCACCACAGGAAGCAGCCGCGACGGTTGGGCCTGGCTGTCACCCAGCAGCCGGAGATCGCAGAAGAATGTGCCCGCCCGGCGCAACGGGATGGTGAAGGTGGCGTCAGTGCCCGGCGCCACGGGCGGCTGCGCCATCAGCGGCTCGGCGGCGGTCGCGCCGTCGAGGCCGCGCCAGTCGAGCACGGCGGGCACCGGCAGGGCGTTGCGGAAAACAACTCCGAGCGCGGCGCCATTCCTGAGGTGAGGGGGTGCGTCAGGCGCCTGCAATACCCATATTAATGTCGGGTCCTGACCTGCACGGATCGGGAGGGCTGCGGACCTTGCCTCAAGCCTTATCGATTGCGGTTCTTTTGATCGCGACCGCTCTGGTTGCGGTCCTTGGGCCGCGGCCCTGCGGGACAGCACGGGGTATAGCGCGGCGGCCGTCAGTCCGGCCATCACCTGGCGCCGGTCCGGGGTCGGAATGCGGTTTGCCATGACGCGGATGCGGACCATCTTTAGCCTATTCTGTCCAGTCGTTGCTTCTGGCCCTGAGAAACGCCATTTTTTTGCTGCGAAGGGGCGGGCTCATGTTATAAGCCCGCCGCCCGCGGCATCGCGGCCGGACTTGATGCTGATCACGCGGGCGTGGCGGAACTGGTAGACGCGCTGGATTTAGGTTCCAGTGACGAAAGTTGTGGGGGTTCGAGTCCCTCCGCCCGCACCAAGCGCTTCGTGGCGTTTGCACAAGGGATCACTGGAGAACCCGTTTCCCTTTGGGGATTGGTTCGCCGACAACACCGGCGCAAGGCTTTTTGGCCGCGCGCCGAAGGGATGGATGATTTCGGGGCTCTCAGCCCCGAAGAAGCGGAAGAAGATTTTTTATCATGCAAGTCACCGAAACCCTCTCGCAGGGATTGAAGCACGAATTCCAGGTCAGCGTTCCCGCTTCCGATCTTGATGCCAAGGCGGATGCACGTCTGGTCGATATGAAGGACAAGGTTCGCCTCAACGGCTTTCGTCCGGGCAAGGTGCCGGTGAGCCATCTCAAGAAGGTCTACGGCCGTTCGGTGATGGCGGACACCATCGACCAGACCATCCGCGACACCAACACCCAGATCTTCACCGAGCGCGGCTTCCGGCTTGCGACCGAGCCGAAGATCGTCATGCCGACCGAGAAGAAGGACGTCGATGATCTCCTGGCCGGCAAATCCGATCTGACCTACACCGTTTCGATCGAGGTGGTGCCCGCCATTCAGCTCGCCGACTTCAAGAGCTTCAGCATCGAAAAGCCCGTTGCCGAAGTCAGCGACTCCGATGTCGACGACGCGATCAAGCGAATTGCGGACCAGAACCGCAGCTACGCTGCGAAGGGCGAGGGTGCCAAGGCCGAATCCGGCGACAGGGTCACGGTCGACTTCAAGGGCATGATCGACGGCAAGCCGTTCGATGGCGGCATCGGCGAAAAAATCCCCGTGGTGATCGGCTCCAACACCTTCATTCCGGGCTTCGAGGAGCAACTGACGGGAATCGCCGCGGGCGAGACACGCACGCTGAAAGTTTCGTTCCCCAAGAACTACGCCAATTCGACCTTGGCCGGCCAGCCGGCGGAGTTCGAGACCACGGCAACCCTGGTCGAGGCGCCGCAGCCGGTCGAAATCAACGACGAGTTTGCCAAGACGCTTGGGCTTGAGTCGCTCGACCAGCTGAAACAAGCCATGCGCGAGCGGCTGACTGCGGAATTCGCAAGTGCGACGCGCCAGCGCGTCAAGCGCGGGCTGCTCGATCGTCTCGACGAGGCGCACAAATTCGAAGCGCCGCCGTCGCTGGTCGACGAGGAGTTCAACTTGATGTGGAACTCGATCAAGGCCGAGATGGACTCCAGCGGCAAGACCTTCGCGGACGAGGACACCACCGAAGAGGCGGCCAGGGAAGAATACCGCAAGATTGCCGATCGCCGCGTCCGGCTCGGCCTCGTGCTGTCGGAGATCGGCGAAAAGAACAAGATCACCGTGACCGACGACGAAATCGGTCGCGCGGTGATCGAGCGCGCGCGCCAGATGCCCGGGCGCGAGAAAGAGGTCTGGGACTACTATCGCAACAACGCCAATGCGCTGGCCCAGATTCGTGCGCCGATCTACGAGGACAAGGTCATCGACTTCATCCTCGAACTCGCCAGCGTGACCGAAAAGAAGGTTTCGCGCGAAGATCTTTTCAAGGAAGAGGACGAAAAAGCCGCGGCCTGATTCACGGGCGGGCCGGCGTTAAGGATGAATGGCGAAAGCGGTTCCTGTCGCTGGCCGTTCGCGCTCGAATCGGCTTGAACTTGTTCGGCGGCGGTCAAGGCTTGCGGTCAAGTGCCTCAGGTCTTGCCGTCGCGAAATTGGCTCATATGTTGCTAGCGTTCTAGGTACTGTCTTGTCCTGCATCACGGGACGTTCGTCCGCCCACGGCATCTGCCGGCCGCTGGATGTTCGGGCCCGCCAACTTTCTGGGTGACTCATGCGCGATCCCGTTGAAACCTACATGAACCTCGTGCCGATGGTCGTCGAGCAGACCAACCGCGGTGAGCGCGCGTACGACATTTTCTCGCGCCTGTTGAAGGAGCGCATCATTTTCGTCACCGGCCCGGTCGAGGATGGCATGTCGACCCTGATCGTCGCCCAGCTCCTTTTCCTCGAAGCGGAAAATCCCAAGAAGGAAATCTCGATGTACATCAACTCGCCGGGCGGGGTGGTGACGTCGGGGCTCGCGATCTACGACACTATGCAGTTCATCCGCCCGCCGGTTTCGACGCTGTGCACCGGACAAGCCGCTTCGATGGGCTCGCTGCTGCTCGCTGCCGGCGAAAAGGACATGCGTTTTACGTTGCCGAATTCGCGCATCATGGTGCACCAGCCGTCGGGCGGCTTCCAGGGCCAGGCCACCGACATCATGCTGCACGCGCAGGAAATCCTGAACCTGAAGAAGCGTCTCAACGAGATCTACGTCAGGCACACCGGCCAGACCTTCAAGGCGATCGAGGACGCGCTGGAGCGCGACAAATTCCTCACCGCCGACCAGGCCAAGGAGTTCGGCCTTGTCGATAAGGTGATCGACAAGCGTCCGGACGATCCGGCTGCCGCGAAGGCCGCATGAGGTCCGACAGGACTGCCGGGCAATAGGTGCAGCAAAGCCGCTGGCGCCGGTCGCGAAGGGACCGCAAATCGCCCCGTACAGCCGGAAAGTTCCCCTTTCGTGCTGTTTTTGCGTGGCACGCCCGCAACGCTCGCGGGTTTTGATGGTTTCTTCTCGTGCGAACGTCTCAAATCACGGTATTGTCACGGATTGAGGTGCGCGCTCGGTTAGCGAATTCTTGATAGTCGGGTGCCAGCATGGTTGGCTAGGCGTCATCAGGGATGATCATGGGGATTCGGGTGAACCTGATTCCCAAAAAAAAAGTGTGAGGCGTAGGGCCTTTTTTGGTACGGAATTTGCTCTATCTACAATCCATGACGGACCTTCCCGAAATGGAGCGATTGAGCGGACGAGGTCGAACGGCGGACGGAGACAGGGATGAGTAAGGTCGGCACGAGCGACTCAAAGAACACTCTATATTGCTCGTTCTGCGGCAAGAGCCAGCACGAGGTCCGCAAGCTGATCGCGGGGCCAACGGTTTTCATTTGCGACGAATGCGTCGAACTCTGCATGGACATCATCCGCGAGGAGAACAAGTCCTCGCTGGTGAAGTCGCGTGACGGCATCCCGACGCCGAAGGAAATCTGCAAGGTCCTCGACGATTACGTGATCGGTCAGAGCCACGCCAAGAAGGTGCTCTCGGTTGCCGTGCATAATCACTACAAGCGACTAAATCATCAGACCAAGCACAACGACGTCGAGCTTGCGAAGTCGAACATCCTTTTGATCGGTCCGACCGGCTCGGGCAAGACGCTGCTGGCGCAGACACTGGCGCGTATTCTCGACGTGCCGTTCACGATGGCGGACGCGACGACGCTCACCGAAGCCGGCTATGTCGGCGAGGACGTCGAGAACATCATCCTCAAGCTGTTGCAGGCGGCCGACTACAATGTCGAGCGCGCGCAACGCGGCATCGTCTATATCGACGAAATCGACAAGATCAGTCGCAAATCCGACAATCCCTCGAT
>CAYVVB010000036.1:0-2962 GCA_964454955.1 uncultured Bradyrhizobium sp.
CGGCGAGTCCGAAGGCGTTCGCGAACATGATGGCGTGGTGGCCGACCCCGAACAGGGCAATGCCATCCCCGCCCGGCCCGGCGGCGCGGTCGAATTCTGCTCTTATGCGTTCCCGTGTGTCCGGAAACCGGTCACGATAGGCTCCGAACGGTGCCGAGGCGCCCTGCGGGGCGAGCGGCGGGGCCGGAGACTGCGCGACCTCCAGAACGCCAACCAGCGCGTCCTCCAGGGCCCCCGGATAGCGCAGCACCGAGAGCAGGCGGAAGCCTGCGGCCTCCGCAAGCCGCTTGAGGGTCTCTTCCACGAAGTAGCAGCTGTGCTCCTCCCACAGGAAGCAATAGTCGCGCGCGGCGAGGAATTTGCTGCTGTCGGGGACCTCGACGAGGAGCAGACCGTCCTCGGCCAGGAGAGATTTGAGCGCGGTGAGCGCCGCAACAGGCTGCGGCGAATGCTCGACGATATAGCGGCTGGAAACCACGTCGAAAGTGCCCTTGCGTGCTGCGACCTCCTCGATCCGGTCCGCGTTCAAGGCCGCCTGCCAGCTCTCGAGATAGGGATGTCGCCCCGGCTGCGCGGGGGCGTCGAGCTCAAGCGATGCTGTCGCGAGGCCACGCGCGGCAAGACGCGAGAGAAAGGGCTGTTCGAATGGTCCGGTCCCGAGCGCTGTGCGGGCTTTGGGCCGAAACGCAAGCACCGCCTCGACCAGTGCGTCGAGATGACCCTCCGGCTCGCGATATTTGATCCAGGGCAGTTGCGGAACGAGAGCATCGACCGCCGGCACATCGCGCAACTGGATCAGCTGGCAGCTCTCGCACTCGACGATATCGAGATCGACCACCGTGTCGACATGTCCCGTGCGGCTGAAACGATTGCAGACCGGAAGCCGGCCAAGCGACAATGCGGGCGTGCTGATCGCGCGCCCGCACAGCCGGCATTGCGATGTGGGTGTCGCGCTCATTCAAAGAAGATGAATTCGTGGTCGCCGGTGTAGCCGCTTCGCTTGAATTCGAATTCCCACTCCGCAGGCGTGTGGAAGATGCGACAGGTGAGTTGCCAATACATCAGGTTCACCTTCTCCCGCTCGTTGCGATAGGCCTCGACGCAGAGATACTTCGCACCCCTGCTCACGCGCTCGATCTCACGCAGGCTCGCATCGAGGTCGTAGTTGTAGAGATTGTGCAGCGTGTTGATCGAGATCACCAGGTCGAAATGCTTGTCCGGCCAGGGCAGTTTTGCGGCCGAGCCGACCTGGCAGAACGGCTTGACGTCCTCCATGGTGTGTTCGACGCCGTAAGAGGAGATGTCGATCCCGGCGACTTCGATGCCGGGCACGGCCTCGCGGAAGTCGTGGAGCAGGAAGCCCTTGCCGGAGCCGACGTCGAGCACGCGCATGCCCGGCTTGATGCCATAGGCCGCAACCATGGCATCGGCGACCTTGCGCCAGCGTCCGTCATATTTGTAACCGCCATAGCCGGTCTCGCGGCTGCCGTCCCAATAGTCGTAGTCGTATTTGATTGCGAGCTCGGCGACGTCCGCCTTGTCGCGCTGGGTGACGCGGGCGACATAGTCGCGCTTGGTCGATTTATGAACGAGGCTGACGAACTCACGATAGGCCATAAAGTCTCTCCAGATGGAACGGTTCGTTTGTGCCGCGGCTCACGCATTCAGGCCGGCAAGTTTCGCTTGCGCCTTGGCGAGCTGGACGGTGCAACGCGCGGCCCGGCTGCCCTCGTCGGCGAAGGCGCGGCGCGCCGCGCCAACGGGCAGAAAATCATTGAGGATGATGCAGGTCCATTTGATCCGGTAGGCATCGAGCAGCATGCGGCAGCGCGCGCGGCCCTTTTCGCCGAGCCCGAAGCCGTCGGCGATGCGCGCAATGAAATCCGCGTGGTAGTCGAGCGGCACCGGGATTTCCGGCTGGCAAAAGAAGTCGGAGACGAGCTTGGCCGGATCGTCGCGCCCGGCATATTCGAAATCGAGGAACGTCACGCGCTCCGTATCGTCGACCAGTGCGTTGTGAAAGCCGAAATCCGAGGGCGACAGGCAACGGTCGTCGGGACCGAGCTCCTGTTCCATCGGAATCCCGGCAGCTCGTGCGGCGGTCTCGATATTCAATTTGACGACATGCCACGTGGGCAGCAGCCGTATCGACACGAAGGTCTGCGCCTCTTTCGCGTGTGGCGCATCGGGATCGAGCGCGGCCAGCCGCGCGACGCGGCGTTCGACCGTTGCGATATGTTCGGCCAGCGTGAAGCAGGCTTCCGAGCCCGGCGCCAGCTCCGCGCGCGGCCGCTCGTTCACCGCAAGCACGAAATCGATGGCGGCACTGACATGGGCCAGCTTGAGTTCGCGAGCGAGCAGCTTTCGTCCCTGGACGAAACCGTAGAGCCCGGCATGCGCGGCCGCGTCACAGGCAAGCGGCTCGGGGACCGCGCGTATGCCGCGCGACCAGGCGTGCTGCAGGAATTCCCATTCGGCGCGCAGCCGGTCCCGCGAGTCCCGCGGGTCGGTGAAATAGCGCTTCATGACGAGGGACGTGCCGGCATCGGTTTCGATACGAAAGACCTGGTTGTTCTTGCCGCCGGCAAGGCGCGACAAGCTGAGCGGCCGGCCTTTCCCCGCCTGCTCCGCAAGCCGACTTGCCAGCGCAAGCAGGCTCTCATCGGTCTGCGGTTCAGCTCTGTTCACGGGCGACATCCGCAGCGATCGCGGCCCAGGACGAGTGGCGGTCAAGATTGCTCGCGCTCTCGATGGAATCGGCGAACTGGTTCTCCGGATCGAACAGGATCTTGCGCATCTTTACGGGAAATCCCGGCATCGCCAGAATCTCCGGGAGGTCGTCAACGAACAGGTCGACCCGTAGGTTCGCCGCTCGCGCCACCTTCTCCTGCTTGGTCAGCTCGAAAAAAACGCGCGACGGGTCGATCTTTGCCGCGCCTGCGCCGATCAGCCCGCGGTCTTC
>CAYVVB010000037.1:0-3434 GCA_964454955.1 uncultured Bradyrhizobium sp.
GCGGGCAGCGTCGCGCTCGAGCTGCGTCAGGCGCGATAACTGCACCAAATGCTGGTCGTAGAGCGTGCGGACGCCGTCGAGCTCCTTTTGCACCAAGGCGATTTCCTGCGCTTTGGCGTTCTCCTGCGCGGACAGCCCGTCGATCTGCTCCTTGAGCTGGGTGATGCGCTCATGCAGCTGCGCCTTCTGCCCCGCCCTGCCGTTGACGCGCACGTCGAACAGCTTGCTTTCGCTCGCCATCACGGCGGCAACATCAGGATCGCTGGCGCGATCGGTGAGTTGGGCGGGGAATTGGACCTTGTCGAGCCCGCGCTGCTCGGCGGAGAGGCGCGCCGCCTGCGCCATCGCCGCGTCGAGATTCTTGGTGACGATGGCGAGGTTCGCCTTGGTGACGGTGTCATCGAGCCGCACCACGACGTCGCCGGCCTTCACCACGTCGCCGTCATGCGCGCGCAGCTGGCCGACCACGCCGCCGGTCGGGTGCTGCACCTTCTTCACGCTGGACTCGACCACGATCTGTCCGGGCGCGATCAGCGCGCCGGAAATCTCCGCCGTCGAGGCCCAGCCGCCAAAGCCGCCGGCCAGCAGCACGACCACGCTCAAGCCTATGATCAGATGCAGGCGGATCGACTCGCGCACGCTCTTCATGCCGCTTTCGGTCATGGCTTTGCGCTCATGATTTTTGCACTCATGATTTGGCGACCGCGGCGTCGGAGACGATCTTGATCGGCGTCGGCCCGGCGACACGCGGCTGCAACACCTGCGCCAGCACCTGCTCCTTCGCACCGAAGGCCTGCATCCGGCCGTCCTTCAGCACCAGGATCTGGTCGACGCCCTCGATGCCGATCGGCCGGTGCGCGACCACGACGACGATGGCACCGCGCTCGCGCGCGGCACGCACCGCCCGCGTCAGCGCCTCGTCGCCCTCGGAATCGAGGTTGGAATTGGGCTCGTCGAGCACGATCAGGAACGGCTCGCCATAGAGCGCGCGCGCGAGCGCGACACGCTGCGCCTGCCCGGCCGACAGCGCCGTACCCTGCTCGCCGACCTCGGTGTTGTAGCCGTCGCGCATCTTGACGATCATGTCGTGCACGCCGGCTTCCTTGGCTGCGGCGATGATGCTCTCGGACGGCGCGTCGGGATCGAAGCGGCAGATATTCTGCGCCACCGTGCCTGCGAACAATTCGACGTCCTGCGGCAGATAGCCGAGATAGCGGCCGAGCGTTTCGGAGGACCATTGGTCGAGCGCGGCGCCGTCCAGCCGCACCTTGCCGCGGAACGGCTGCCACACGCCGACCAGCGCGCGCACCAGCGACGACTTGCCCGATCCGCTCGGCCCGATCACGCCGAGCCCGCTGCCGGCGGCGAGTGCGAACGTGATGTCGTTGACGATGACCTTCTGGTCGCCGGGCGCCGCGATGCCGACGCCTTCCACCGACAGCCGCGCCGTCGGGCTTAGCAACAGGGTCGGCGCCAGCCTGACCGGCATCTGCTCCAACAGCTTGTTGAGGCGGTGCCAGCTTTGCCGCGCGGCGACGAAGCTCTTCCAGTGCGCGATGGCAAGGTCGACTGGCGCCAGCGCGCGGGCGCTCAGGATCGAGCCCGCGATGATGATGCCGGCGGTCGCCTCCTGATGGATCACGAGATAGGCGCCGACCGCGAGCACGGCGGACTGCAGCATCATGCGCAGCACTTTTGCGATCGCACCCAGCCCGCCGACGACATCGCTGGCGCGCTGATTGCCGGCCAGATATTTTTCGTTGGCCTCGCTCCAGCGCCGCGCGAGCCGTCCGGCCATGCCCATGGCGACCAGCACTTCCGCGTTGCGACGGCCGGCGGCGGCAAGGTCGTTGCGGCGCGTGCCAAGACTCATCGCCTCCCGCGCCGGCTGGCGCGACAGATATTCGGTGATCAGCGTCAGCGTGACCAGGATGATCGCGCCGACGAGCGCGGTGATGCCGATCATGACATGAAAGGCGAAGCAGATCGCGAGATAGAGCGGCAGCCACGGCAGGTCGAAAAACGCGCTCGGCCCCATGCCGCCCAGGAACGAACGGATGTTGTCGAGGTCGCGCAGCGGCTGCAGCCCCTCGTTGCGGCCGCCGATCATGAGCGGCAGCCTCACCACGGTTTCGAAAACACGGGCGTTGAGCGCTTCGTCCAGCGCCGTGCCGATCCGCCCGAGGATGCGGCCGCGGATCAGGTCGAGAATGCCTTGTGCGATATAGAGCCCGCCGGCGAGAACGATCAGGCCGATCAGGGTCGGCACGCTGCGGCTCGGCAGCACGCGGTCATAGACCTCCAGCATGAAGATCGAGCCGGTGAGGTAAAGCAGGTTGATGATGCAGCTCATGGCGCCGACGCCCAAAAAGGCGCTGCGACAGGCGCGCATGGCATCGCCGAGTTCTGAACGCCGGACAGGGACGGCCGCCATCAATCCTGATCTCTCAAAAAGGGACAAAGCCAATAAGCCGAGGCAATTCCAAGGCCTTACGATAGCGAGCCTTACGATAGCGCGAAACAATACCAAGCTTTAGCTCGGTCCGCCACGAAGTGGGATTAACCTAAACGCGATAACGCAATGAAAAAAGAGGGGACGGGGCATCTTCCTTCATCATCAGGTCACAACCCGCGGCCGCAGCAGCCCCGTCAGGACGCGGCGGGAGTCCTGGCCTGGTCGGGCAGGATGCATCGCGCGAACCGGCCGCGGCCGATCTCCACCTTGGGCGGCGGCGCCTCGACACAGCGCGTTTCAGCCAGGGCGCAGCGCGGTGCGAAGGAACAGTTATGCGGCGGCTTGTCCAGCGATGGCGGCGTGCCCGGGATGGTCTCGAGCCGCTCGCCGCGTCTTGCGCCGTGGATGGTGGAGGCGAGCAGGCCCTTCGCATAGGGGTGAACGGGACTGCGCACGACATCGCGCAAACTTCCCTGCTCGACGATCTGTCCCGCATACATCACCGCCACGCGGTCGCAGATTTCGACCGCGACCCCGATGTCGTGGGTGACGAAAATGACGGACATGCCGAATTCGCGCTGCAATTCGCGGAGCAGCAGCAGGATCTGGATCTGGACGGTGGCGTCGAGCGCCGTGGTCGGCTCGTCGGCGAGCAGGATCTTCGGCTTGCAGGCGAGCGCCAGCGCGATCATCGCCCGCTGGCGCATGCCGCCGGACATTTCATGCGGATAGGAGTCGAGCCTGCGCCTCGCGGACGGAATGCGCACCACGTCCAGCATCTCGAGCGCGCGCGCCCGCCCCTCGGCAAGACTCTTGCCTTCGTGGCGCATCACCGTCTCGGCGATCTGCGCCCCGATGGGGTAGACCGGGTCGAGCGCAAGCGCCGGTTCCTGAAAGATCATCGACACCGTCTGGCCGCGGAAGGCCGACAGCTCCTCGTCGGAGAGTGCCAGCACATCGCTGCCCGCCACCTTGATGC
>CAYVVB010000038.1:0-18067 GCA_964454955.1 uncultured Bradyrhizobium sp.
TTGATGGTGAGATCCGTGCTCGAAGGAAGTCTCTGGCTGCCGGGCTATCACGGGCGGATCAACGCCGAGCTTATCGATCCGGCGTGTCGGCTGTCGGTCTGGAGCGGCCGCATCGAGCGCGATGAGGCCGATCGGCCGGGCGTTCGTGATGAGATCGCGAAGCAACTCGCGCGTGAGCTTCAGTTCGAGGTCTTGCCGATCGAGAGCCTGCGGCTGTCGAAGGACTTCGATTCCGACGCACTCGCATATCGCGGCTGGGCAGCCCTGTCCGAAGTCAACCTGAACGGTTACAGGGAGGCGCTAAAGCTGTTCAACGAGGCGCTGGAGCACGACCCGCAGAACCTATCCGCACAGATCGGCATCGGCGCTTATCACGCCCGCATGGGCGCGCAGGTCCTCGACGGCGATGCGCTCGGTCACCGCGCCAAGGCCCGCGAAATTCTGCAACAGGCGCTGCAGCGCGCCCCCAACGCGGGCGAAGCGCACTTCTATCTGGGACTCGCGCTCAATCTGCTGCCGACGCTGCCGCAGGCCATGGAGCATTTCGAGCGCGCTATCAGCATCAATCCGAGCGATGCCAGTGCGCACGCACAGATCGGCAATGGCCTGATCCGGTCCGGACGGCCCGAGGAGGGACTGGCGCATGTCCGCTACGCGATGCAGCTCAGCCCGCGCGACCCGATCATGCCGGTCTGGCTGGAATTCGCCGGCAACGGGGAGCTTGAGCTGAACAATTACCCGGAGGCTGTCACCATGTTCCACCGCTCGATTGCGCTCAGCCCGCGCTATCCTCGAAGCTGGGCCGGACTTGCCGCGGCTCACGCGCTGGCGGGCGAGGCCGAACAGGCGCGCCGCGCGGTGCAAAGGCTGAAGACGTTCGCACCGGAATCGAGTGACGAGGAGATCGCGCGGCGGTTCGGCCGCCATGACGATTCGCGGTTGCGCGCGGGACTGGTGTTGGCACTTTCGCTGCCGCCGGGCGCCGCACAATAGGCCGCGATGCGGGTTGCGTCAGGCACCGCGATGCGGCCGTCGCATTGAGTTCTGGCCGCGTTCGGCTCATCACGGCTGCTGGTGCGGGCGGCGGGAGTCGAACCCGCACGACGTTGCCATCGAGGGATTTTAAGTCCCTTGCGTCTACCAATTCCGCCACGTCCGCCCAAAGCATGATCCGGACCCGGAGGGCCGCGTTAGCGCAAAGTGCGTAGCGGTTTTCCGAAAAGATCATGCTCAATCAGGAATCTAGAACGTGATGGCGATTCGAAGAAACGTCAGCCCATTCTAGCGAGGCGACAGCTCATAAAGCGAATCGCTACTGCGCACTACCCTCAATCTTGAGCCTGATCCTGCTTGCGGCAGGGAACAGCAGCAAGCGATCTTATTGCTTGTTCTTCCCACCGCGGGCAGCCATCATGCTCAATGGATCAAACACTTAGCGCATCTTCCGGCGAAGTGGAATGAGCCGGCGGAGGCAAAATGGCAAAGCGCCCGCGTCCGGCGCGAGGGGACGGGATGAGGGCCGCTCCTTCTCGGAGCCTCAATCCGGACAAGAGCGCCTGCTTTAGCCAATCTCAATCTTTTCGGACTTACGAAGCTTCATGGTCTCTCGCGCAACCGATCTGAAAAATCTGCTCCGCGCCGCATCCGGCGGTGCGCTGCTCGTGCTTGGTGTCATGCTGTCCGGCTGCGCTGACATGGGCGAGACCATGACGACCGCCTTCGCCGATCCCGCCAAATACGACCTGTGGGATTGCAAGCAGCTCGAGCCCGAGCGCAAAGCCCTCGCCAACCGTGCTGCCGAATTGCAGGGCTTGATGGCCAAGGCTGAAACGGGCACGGCCGGACCTCTGGTTGCAGAGATGGCCTACCGCAACGACTATCTCGCGGTTCGCGGCCAGGCCCACTTTGCGGAAGAGGCCTGGCGCAAGAACAATTGCCATGAGACGCCGCCTGCGCCTCCCGCGCCGGCACCAAAGCCCGCTCCGAAGTCGAAGGCGCGCAGCGCGGCGCATTAGAGCGCCGATGATTTCTGATCGAATCGGTCTGGCCTACACGCGCCAGTCGTAAATCCAGCTCTGTCGCGCCAGGATGCGCGCAGGCCCCATCGCCCTGATCGTGAGATCGCGCGCCAGCGCCATCGGCCCGCTGAGATGATAGATGCGTCCCTGCTGCCATGCCGTGCGCTGGACTCGCGCGACGCGGGACGGACGCAGGCGCGCATAGTGCTTCATCGCCGTTGCGACCTGCGCCGACGTCTCGATGCCCGGCTCGCCCAACACCTTGGCCAGCACCGCGGCGTCCTCGATCGCCATCGCCGCTCCCTGCGCGACGAAGGGCAGCATCGCATGCACGGCGTCGCCCAGGAGCGCCACCGCGCCCTGGTGCCAGGCGCAGCCTTCGGGCAAGCCGAACAGCGCCCATTTGCGCCAGCTATCGACGGCGCCGATCAGCATCCGCGCCGAGCTCGCCAGGCGCGAGGAGGCGAACACGTCCCTCAGCTCCAGCGCGTCGCCGGGCGTGCTCCAGCCGGGCCGGTTCCAGGTTCCCGGCACCACCACGACCAGGTTGATCTGGCGTCCTCCGGATATCGGGTAGGCGACGAGATGCGCGTCCGGCCACATCCAGAGTTGCACGCGCGGCGCGGTGAACTCGCGCGGCAGTTGCTTGGCATCCAGTGTGCCACGCCAGGCGATGAGCCCGGAAAACTGCGGTTGCACCTTCGGAAACAGGTGATTGCGCACCGCCGACCAGACGCCGTCCGCGCCGATCAACGCCAGCGCGAGGTCCTCGCGGCGCGTGGTGCCACTGCGGTGGACGATGGTCAGCCCTCTCGCGTGCGGGGCCATATCCTCGAACTGGCAGCCGAGCCGCAAGTCGATGTCCGGATGATCGTTCACAGCGCCTGCAAGCGCCGCCTGCAGGTCGGCGCGATGGATGACCCAGTAGGGCGCGCCGGCACGCGCGCTGGCCTCCTCGCCCAGTGGCAGGCGAAGCAATTCGCCGCCGGCACGCGCGCTGATGATCGAGATTGCCTCCGGCGTCACTGCGTTCGGCTTCAGCCGCTCTTGCAGACCGAGATCGATCAGGATCCGGCTCGCGTTGGGCGAGAGCTGCAGGCCTGCGCCAGCCTCTTCCAGCCGCTCGGCCTTCTCCAGCACCACGACGCGAAAGCCCTTGCGCGCCAGCGTCAGCGAGGCGGTCAAACCTCCAATTCCGGCACCGGCGACGAAAATCGTGCGCGACGCAGCCACCGCTTCACATCTGGATCAGGCGACGTCCTTCAGCACGCATTCCGGCGGGCGGGCTTCGCCGGCCCCCAGATCCGCGGCGAAACGGTAGAGAGTCGAGCAGTAGGGGCAGATGATCTCGCTGTCATTGCCGAGATCGAGAAAGACATGCGGATGATCGAACGGCGGGTTGGCGCCTACGCACATGAATTCCTGCGAGCCGATCTCGATGACCGGCACGCCGGCATCGTTGTGGAAATGCGGGACAACTTTATCGGACATGGAATTCACCTTCAGTGGCTTAACAACGGACGCAACCAACACCCCACACGGCGCCAGCGCCGCGCAGCCTGACCTGCGGTTTTGATTGATTCCTTTTAGCCCGTGGCCACGATTGAGGGCCACGATTTTGTTCATGTAAATTCGACACAATCTTGTCCTCTCAGAGAAGCCCTTCTTTCGTCGGGTCCGTTGTGTCGCAAATCCGGCACACTATTTTAACGCCACGCGAGAGCGCCGGGGTTTTGATGAAAAGGGGACGTCTCGGTTCGGTTGTGCTATGCGCCACACTCAGTGCAGCATTGTGCACTGTGCTGTGGCCGCATGCGCGCCATGCCGGCGCGATTCTGGCCGCGCAGGACGACCCTGCGGAACTGTCCAGGCTGCAGCTTGATCCGATCCTGCGGACCAATCAGGATGTGATCGCCCAAAACATCGACAAGGCCCTTACGGATGGCGATGCCGATCTCGCCGCCAGTTTTGTCGAGCTGGCACGAGAGCACAATATTCCCCTTTCCGAAGATATGACGCAGCGGGTGGCCGATCGGGTTGCCGAGGAAAAATCGACCTCCCATTTCGCAAGGCGCTTTGCTGACGGACTTGTGACCGGCCAGGCCGATGATGCCGCAAGCCTGTCGGGCACGGCCGCGGGCGATCTCTTCGTGGTCGGCGATATCCGCGACGTGCTGCGCGAAGGCAAGCATCTTGCGATGGGCGAGGAGACCGATCGCCTGGTGCTTTCGCTTGCGGCTGCCGGCCTTGCCGTGACGGCTGCGACCTATGTCTCGGTCGGCGCAGCGGCGCCGCTGCGCGCCGGCCTTTCATTGGTGAAGGATGCCCGCAAGGTCGGACGGCTCGGCGAGGGGCTTGCGGCATGGGCCGGCCGTTCCGCGCGCGATGTTGTCGATATGCCGGTGCTGGAGCAGGCGGTGGCCTCCGGTTCGGTGTTGCGGCCCGGGCAAACGGCGAGCGCTCTTCGCGCCGCGTTTCGTGCGGAAAAGGCTTCCGCCCTGGTGCGCCTTGCCAAGGATGTCGGGCGCGTGACCGAAAAGGCCGGCACGCGTGGCGCGCTCGACACGCTGAAAATCGCCGAAGGTCCCAAGGATGTCGCACGCGCCGCGCGCCTCGCCGAAGCCGAAGGCGGCCGCACGCGCGCGATCCTCAAACTGTTGGGCCGCGGTGCGCTGGTCCTGGCGGGCGGCGCTTTCGACCTCACGCTATGGCTGTTCAGCGCGGTCCTTGCGCTGTTCGGCTTTCTGTCCTCGATCAAGGCGACCACCGAACGGGCGACGCAGGCCTGGCTCGATCGCAAGAAGAGGCGCCGCCTGCGCCAGGATCTGCGCCAGGCGGCGGCGATCGCTCCCGCGGGCGGGACAGTCCAAAGCTAGACACCCCAAGCTGGACAGTCCACGCCAAACAGCCTCAAAGGCTCAGTCGAGAAAGCCCCACCTTTCCCTTTGCAACGAATGGAATCAATGATGCCGAGCTTCCACAACGGCGCTGTCAGAATTGCCTATCTCGACGAGGGGGAGGGCGATCCCATTGTGCTGGTGCACGGCTTCGCCTCGACCAAGAACGTCAACTGGGTCTACCCGACATGGGTCTCCGAGCTGCGCAAGAGCGGTCGTCGCGTCGTCGCGCTGGACAACCGCGGCCATGGAGAATCCGAAAAGCTTTACGACCCCGCGCAATATTCCATTCCGCAGATGGCGAGCGACGTGATCGCGCTGATGGATCATCTTTCCATCCCGCGTGCCGATGTCATGGGCTATTCGCTCGGAGCGCGGATGACCGCATGGCTTGGCCTGACGGAGCCGCAGCGGCTGCGCTCGGCGATCCTCGGCGGCATCGGCATGGCCATCATCGAGGGCGGCGGACCTGGCGAAAACGTTGCGAAGGCCCTGGAGGCGCCGTCACTGGAAGACGTCAGCGATCCCGTGGGGCGGACCTTTCGTGCCTTTGCCGATCAGACCCGCTCCGACCGGCGCGCGCTCGCGGCGTGTCTTCGCGGCTCGCGCGACCTGATGACCCGGCAACAGGTTGCCGACATCAGCGTACCGGTGCTGATCGCGGTCGGTACCGCGGACGAGGTCGCGGGCTCGGCGGAAGCGCTCGGAGACCTCATTCCGGGCTCGGAAGTGCTCGACATCCCCAACCGCGACCACATGCGCGCCGTCGGCGACAAGGTCTACAAGGCAGGTGTGGCGGATTTCCTGTCACGGCGCATTTGAAGCGTCATGGCATCTGAAGCATCATGGCACCGACCCGCGGTAAGACATGACGGGATCAGGTTGAATCGTCACCGCGCCTCGGGTTGGTCCGTGCGCAAATGCTTCGCATTGGCTGCGACGGAAACCGGTACCAGGTTTTCGCCGGCACTGGCTTCCTGCTGCAGGCCTTCGTCGTCCTGCTCCTCATCATTGGCGAAGAGCCGCGATGCCGCGATCAGCGTGGTGAAGGTCGCAATCCACACGAGCCGCGCGCCGTAGCGATCATGCGGCCCTGATATCACCCCGCAGATCATGGCATTGCCGAGCAGGGCGAAGCAGACGGTGGCTGCAAGCAGGGTCAGGTCGTCGAACCGGCGTCGCCAGATTCCGTAGCCGAACAGCACGGCCACGAACAGCATCGAGCCCAGCGCCACCGGTACATGCAGCCGGTTGACGGCGGGGAAATCGATCGGCTTGCGCTGCTGGTGCGCAGCGTGCATCCGCTTGACCTGCGAGGGCAGGTAGCGCTCGATGATACCGTAGGTGTGGCCAAGCCACACGTCGCTGCCTTCGCCGGTGGCGACAAGGATCAGTTGCTGCGCGGTCGCTTTGAGCGCAGCCTCGGCCTGCCAGGCCGGATATTCGGCAAGGGAATGGGTGACGATGTAGCCCATCTCGCCATCGAGGGCGGCAAAGCGGCCGAGCTTGTCGAACATGCTGTGGCCCCACAGGAACTCATCCGCCGTGGCCGGCAGTTCTTCGCGATAGGGACAAAGCTTGAACTGCTCGCGCGCGCAATGGTCGCGCAGATATTGCGCGACGATGCCATCCTGCAGCATCCGCCCGAAGGCAACCCCATAGCCGCCCGGCGTCCATGCCCATTGCCCCGACAGCGCGTGGTTCGCCGACACCAGCATGAGGGCGCCGGCCGCGAGCGAGAGAACGCCCTGCAGCAGGCCCGACAGCGCGATCCGCTCGCGCAGCCAGGGCTTGGCGATAAAGCCAAGCAGGCAGAGTCCGAGTAGGATGCCCAGCGTGGCGCTGTGGGTGGCGGCGGCGAAGGCCGTCAGCGCAAACAGCGCGACCTTTTCGTATCCCGCGAGCTTGTCGCCATGCAGCAGGAGCATGAACAGCGACAGCACCGAAAGACCGGCGAAGATGTCGGTCAGCAGCATGCTCGCCAGCCACGGCAAGGCCGTGGTCAGGATCAGGAGCAGGCCGATCGCGAGCAGCCGGAACGGCTGCGCCAGGCCCAGCACGCGCAGCGTCAATTGCAGGACCCAGAACGTCGCCAAGGCCTGGACGCCGAGATTGAGCCAGAAATCCGAAGCCTCGCCGTAATGCAGGTAAAGGCCGAACACGGTGGAGCGGCTGGGGACCAGATAGCCCTCATACCAGCGCGCGAGATAGCCGCCGGTGTCCCATTGCAGGAGCGGATAACCGTTCCACAGCGCAGGCGCGACCAGAAACAGGGGAATGACGATCGCAGCGATCCAGACCACGCCGGCATCCGCCAGGCGTGCTCGCAAAACCTTGGTATTGATGACGATCCTCCCCTGTTCACCCCACCATGGCGGGAACGACGGCCGCGCCGAAATACCCCAATAGTCGCAAGGCTGCACCTTGACTTCGCAGGATCGCTGACCAATTTGTGGCAACTTAGGCCGCTTTTCGCGCAGGTAACTGGGTCATTTCAAGCTTCCGTGTTCGGTCGGAAGCGGGAAACAGCCATTCACCCTTGCCGGGAAGCCCTCAGGACTCCGTGTTGCGGCCGTGATATAAGCCACGGCAAAACAACTCGATTTTGCGAGGGTCATCATGGCAATGCACCATGCCAATCTGCAGGGCGGGCGGCTAGCGGCTCTTGACCCGATCTGGGGTCGCGTCCGCAGCGAGGCGGAAGACATCGTTCGGCAGGAGCCGGAGCTTGCCACGTTCATCTTTTCGACCGTCCTGCACCACGACCGCCTCGAGGATTCGGTGGTACACCGGCTTGCCGACCGCCTCGACCATTCGGCGATCTCGGGCGACCTGATCCGCCAGACCTATGACGAGGCGCTGCGCGATGATCCCGACCTCGGCAACGCGTTTCGCGCCGACCTCGTCGCAGTCTACGATCGCGATCCCGCGACCTCGCGCTTCATCGATCCCTTGCTCTATTTCAAGGGTTTCCATGCGCTGCAGACCCATCGCCTGGCGCATTGGCTCTATCAGAAGGGCCGCAAGGACTTCGCTTATTATCTGCAGAGCTGTTCGTCGTCGGTCTTCCAGACCGACATCAATCCCGCGGCGAAGATCGGCCGTGGGATTTTCCTCGATCATGCCACCGGTTTCGTCTGCGGCGAGACCGCCGTCATCGAGGACGACGTCTCGATCCTGCACGGCGTCACGCTCGGCGGCACCGGCAAGGAAAACGAGGACCGCCATCCCAAGATCCGTCATGGCGTCATGATAGGCGCGGGGGCCAAGATCCTCGGCAATATCGAGATCGGCCATTGCGCCCGCATCGCTGCGGGCTCGGTCGTGGTGAAGCCGGTGCCGCACAATGTGACGGTCGCCGGCGTCCCGGCCAAGATCATCGGCGAGGCCGGCTGTGCCGAACCGTCACGCACCATGGATCAAATGATCAACGCACTTGGGCTGTGAGGCCGGAACGTCAAGCATCATTCGGTGTGTCTTTTGATCCGGATAGTGCTGGCGGATCGCTTCGTCTCGAACTAAAACTCCCCGGAAAATTTGGAAGATCCGACTGGAGACCGCCGTGGACGTTCAAGAAATCAGGAAGCTAGACACCTATCTCAAGCGCGTGTTCGGCAATCCCAAGATACGCGTGGTGCCGCGACCGAAGAAGGACGATTCGGCCGAGGTCTATATCGGCGAGGAATTCATCGGCGTCCTCTTTGTCGACGATGAAGACGAGGACCGCTCGTTCCAATTCCAGATGGCCATCCTGGAAGACGATCTCGTCGAGTAGGGTCAGGCGGGGCCGTGCAGCTGCGCGGTCAGCCGGTCGATGGCGTCTGCGACATCGCGCCATTGCGCAAGGAATCTCCGCGGAAAGCGGAAGGTGAGATCGGCCCCGCCGATGCGCCGCTCGCTCAGGCACATGCCGGGCGTCGACGCGTCGCGGGTGCAGCGCGCGTTGAGACTTGGCGCGTTGAGAGCTGCCACGTCGGCAGAGAACAGGTCTTCTCCGGCATACGGCGTACCTTCGCGGAATGCGCGCATGGTCAAGCCATTCTGCAGCGGCGTTGCGGTTTCTGCGAGATAGCGTGGATAGATCGTGCGCACCCTGATATCGGGGGCGAGCTGATCATGATGGGCCGCGATCGAGAGAAAGATCCGGTCGATCGGCTGCATCGTCTCCTCGACCATGTCGGCCGTGATGCGCTTCGGGGCCGCGGGCGGCGGCTCGAGCGAGGGAAAGGCGAAACTGAGATCGATGCGCTCGGCCGGACCGGAGTGCTTTTGGATCTTCATGCGGATCGCGTCGGTGGGAACGTTGAACACGGTGCCGCCGATACTGACCGGCAGCCGCGCAGGATCGCCCGAGCTTTCCGTATTCCATGTCGGCCACAAGAGATAGGCGACCAGCGCCATCGCGCCTGCTGCGATCGCAAGACCTGACAGGATCGGAAGCAGGTAGGCGCTTTTGCGCCAATCGCGTGCGCTTGAGAGAGCTGTCGCAAACACAGTCATGAGCGGGGAGGTCGTCAGGAGCCGAATCACTGACGACTATGCCATGCGGCTGCGATTTTCCGGGAGGATTTCACTTCGCCGCGGAGCGCAGACGGGACCCGCGCCCCGCCGTTAACCCTTTCTTAAGGATGATGTAGCGCAGCGCCGCCAATTTTGCGAAAGCTGAAGCAGCGGTTCTGTTCGGATGAGCATTCGATGTCGCCCGATGCGTTGAATTCCCTGTTCACCCTGTGCATCGGCTTTGCGCTGGCCGGCGCCCTGACCAGCGGGTACCAGCTTCTGGCGCAGCGGCCCGCCGGCTTCGGACTGCTGCAGGAGGGCGTCACGCAACACCGCTTCGCGGCCGTGCCGTTCCTGGTCTTCGCCGCACCGTTCATCATCATGCGCAACACGCTGCTCGGAGTGCGGCTCGAGCGCCGCCGCGTCGAATTCGTGATGATGGCAACGGTCATCGCCGGATTCTGGAGCATGATGTCCGGAACTTTCTTCATCATGACGCTGCGCGCGGCGGGGTTCCTGGCCTAAGCCGTTTTGTCCATGCTGAAGTTGCGGCGCGCGCAGTCAGCGCCTCGCTTGAAAACGCGCTTTCCCCTGTGCCAAGCTCGCCTGTGAGATCAGGAGAGCTTTATGGCGATTTACGAACTTGATGGACAGGCGCCCGACCTTCCCGCGGACGGCGATTATTTCATCGCCGAAACCGCGACCGTGATCGGCAAGGTGCGTCTCAAGAAGGGGGCGAGCGTCTGGTTCGGCGCGGTGCTGCGCGGCGACAACGAATGGATCGAAGTCGGCGAAGGCGCGAACGTCCAGGACGGTTCGACCTGCCACACCGATCTCGGTTTTCCGTTGACCGTCGGCAAGAATTGCACCGTCGGCCACAACGTCATCCTGCACGGCTGCACGCTGGAGGACGGCGCGCTGGTGGGGATGGGCGCGATTGTGATGAACGGCGCGAAAATCGGCCGCGGCAGCATCGTAGGCGCCGGTGCGGTCATCACCGAGGGCAAGGAGTTTCCCGAACATTCCCTGATCATCGGCGCGCCGGCGCGCGTGATCAAATCGCTCGATGCCGCGCAGGTCGAGCGGATGGGAAGTGCGGCCCGCTTCTATGTCGCCAACGGCCCGCGATTCAAGAAGGGCTTGAAGCGGATCGGATAAGGCACGGCGCGCTCAGCGCTCCTTGCGTCTGCCTGCACGCCTCGATCGCGCGCCGGATTTCGCCGGCCGATCGAGCGCAGCACTCTTGCGCAGCGCATCCTTCAGGTCGATCGGAATGCCATGCTTTTTCAGGAGGTCGGCGAACGCTTCGTCCGCCAGTTCCTGAAACGTCGCCATGCGGTCGCGCGCCAGCTGCTTGAGCTTGTCGAACGTATCCTCATCGAACTCGATCAATTTGCGCATGAGCTGTCCTGCATCCTGCGTGAAGCGGCGAGCATAGCAAGCCGTGCCTGCATACGCGCTATGCTCGGGTCGCAAGAGTTGAGCAATGTCAAGCCGGGCTTGCCAGGCTCGCTTTAGGTTTTCGATGCATTGCACCTTCAGGACGGGGCGGGGAAATGACCGGTGCACGGAGAACGAAAGTGAAAATGGCAGTGAAAGTGAATGTGGGTATGTTGCGTAAGGCGATGATAGCCTTGTTTGCCGTCGCCGCAATCGGGATGCTTGCGCCTGGCGCCGCATCGGCGCGCGGCGGCATGGGTGGGCACGGCGGCATCGGTGGCGGCCATGGCGGCATTGGTGGCGGCCACGGCGGAATTGGCTTCGGCCACGGTGGCTTTGGCCATGGTGGCTTCGGTGGGCATGGCGGCTTCCATGGTGGTCACGGATTCCGCGGCTTTCACCACTTCGGACCAGGCATCGGCTTCTATGCGCCGTATTATGACGACTACTATCCGTTTGGCTGGTACGACGACGATTATTACCCTCAATGCTACATCGTGAAGCATCGCGTACATACGCGTCGTGGCTGGCGCTACCGGACCGAGCAGGTCTGCGATTGATCGCTTCTCTTCTCGCGAGCGGTGCATGTCGCTCGCGAGAAGCCTCTGCGCTCAACTCAAGACATTGTATTTCCTGAACCAGGCCTGCATCCGATTCCACGCGTCTTCGGCGGCTTCCTTGCGATAGCTTGCGCGATAGTCGGCATGGAAGCCATGCGGAGCGCCCGGATAGGTCTTGAACTCGGCGGTCTTGTGGTTGGCCGCGAGGGCCGCCTTGAGCGCCTCCACCTGCGAGACCGGAATGCCGGTGTCGGCTTCGCCGTAAAGCCCGAGCACCGGCGCCTTCATCTCCGGCGCAAGCTGCGTCGGGCTCTTCGGCCATAGCGGATTAGGCGGATCGACCGGCGGTCCGTAGAAGGCAACGCCGGCCTTCAGCGCGTCATTATGCGCGGCATATTCCCACACCGTGCGGCCGCCCCGGCAGAATCCGATGATGCCCAATCGCGTGGTGTCGCCGCCTTGCGACTTGGCCCAGGCGACCGTGGCGTCGAGATCGGACAGGAGCTCCGCGTCCGGCTTCGAATTCACCAGCGGCAAGAGCTGCTGCATGTCGGTGACCTTGGTGAGATCGCCCTTGCGGAAATAATAGTCGGGCGCGACCGCGAACGCGCCGAGCTTGGCGAGACGCCGCGTCACGTCCTTGATGTATTCGTGCAGTCCGAAGATCTCCATTGCCACGACGATGACCGGCGGGTTGTTCACCCCTGACGGCCGGGCGAAATAGCCGGGCATTTCGCCGTCGCTGACCTTGATCCTGGTGTCTCCCGCCTGAAGGCCGGCTGTATCGGTCTTGATGACGTCGGCGCGCACCGGGCCCGCGGCGAGCGTATAGCCCGCGGCCACGGCCGCAGATGCGGTCATGAAACCGCGGCGCGAAAAAGGCGCGGGTTTGGTCAATCCGATCACGTCGGACGTCAGGGTGGTTTCGACACTCATCAGGCTGTCCCTCTCCGGCTGATTGAAGGGCAGCATTGAGCGAGCAATCGTTTCGGAAACGCAAATCACCAGCCTGCGAGGCCGGCGCAAAATGGGTGAGCAAGCGGGAAAAAAACAAGGCCGCCGACGCAGTATACCGACGACGACCTTGCCAGCCCCGGAAATTGAAATTGGCTCGCGCCTTCCGGTACTTGGACGTTGCCCCGGATTCGCCCGGGAAAATGTGAGCCAATTCACAAATGCGGCGGAAAATTGCAGGCGCGTGCCGCGGGCTTGCCCGCTGCCTCGTCATTCCTTCGGCTTGGCGGCCGCCCTGGCGTGAGCCCGGGCGTGAAACACCCTGTGCCGGTGCCGCGTGACCGGCCGATCGGGCTCGGCGGCGGCGGCTTGTGCGCTGGCAAAGGACTGCCGCAGGCCCTCGACCGCCTCGGTGAGGCTGGCGACCTGGTCGGAGAGCCGCTTGCTGTCGGCCTGTTGCGCGGCGAGCGACTTCCTGACCTGCTGCAGCTGGTCCTGGGCCGTCTGCAACTGGTCGATGGTTTCCTGCTGGGTGGTCTCCAACCCCTTTTGATTGGCCTCCAACCCATTGGTCTTGTCGAGCAGCTGCGCGGAGGCCTGCGCGGCGCGCTCCTGGAACTGCCGGGCGATCATGGCGCGGTCCTCGAATTCGCGGGCGGCAAAGGTGCGGTTCGGCTCGGGGGGCGAGCCGGCATAGGCGCGCCAGAAGCCGATGCCGACGACGGCGGCCAGCATGACAAGAAGGCTGACGGCAGCGAGCGCGATTGGTTGCGCGCCGGCCCGTCTCAGGCTGTTGCTTCTGTCTTCGCGCGCGAGTTCAATCATGAGATTGGAAGCCCCAAATCAAGCTGGACGTTTTGAGACGGACCGCTCCGGTTGTGGCGGTTCCGGCTTTGAACGACGCGGCTACGCGAGTCTTTCCGGCGCTACGTTAAATTGTTAGCAAGAAATCCGACAAAACCGAGGCTGATCACGTCGAGATGCCGGGACCGCTCCCGAAGCGTGTTTTGGGACGATGCCTACCGTTGCCGGCCGCTCCGCACCAGGCGCACGGCAAATGACGTGGTTTTCAGAAAATTCCACGTCGGCATGCCGGTCCGGAAGAACACAATCCAGGCATAGGACGGGCCGCTTGCCGTGCCTGTCCAGTACTGGATCGACGGTGTCCCGGGAAACACCGTCTCGTTGATCGCCGGTCTCTTGCAGTTGGTCGCCACGATGCTTTGCAGTTCGTCTCGCTGCGGCAGCCGCCAGGCGGCATCGCCCCGCCAGTGCAATGCCATTGCGCTGTCCCAGTCCAAAAGCGTGACCGAACCGGAACAGCCGTCGTCTTCCGTCCACCGCTGCCCGTAGCTGCATCGCATCCAGGAGAGATCGGTGCTTCTGTCATAGACGATATCGCCGTGGAGCTCGAAGCGCGATGTGATTGGTTCACCCGGCTTGGCGGGATCGCATTCGGCACGAGCGATGCGGGGTGTGGCGACGAGAGCGCTCAGCATTGCAGCCACGACAAGACACCTGCGGGGTCTCATGTGCCACCTCTTGGATGCCCGACCGGCAGCGTTCGGATTGCACGATAGCATGCACTCCGAAGGTCGAACCAGCGCTCACCGCTTTCAATTCAAGCAGCGACGGGGGCGAGCCCGGACATTCACGAGCGGCAGATCCAATGTGGCCTGAGCGCGGTGGGATTAGGTTGAAACGCCATCGCGCTTTAGGCTTTTGATTGAGCATGATCTTTTCGGAAAAGCGCTACACGCTTTTCCGGATCATGCTCTAACCGGTAAAGGCATGACCAATGTCTATCTCACTTTACGACCTAAGCGTACCAACGTTCCTGCAAACTGTGAGGGCTCTCGGAAGCGTCCTGGATTGTGCATCCGAGCATTGCGTGAAAACCGGCGGCGACCCTAACGAGTTTGTGGAAGTCCGCTTAGTCGATGACATGGCTCCATTTCATTTTCAGATCGAAGCGGCATGGCATCATGCCGTTTGGGGACTTGAGGCTGCGAGAACAGGCGCATTCAATCCGCCCGCACTGACCGGACCGGTTCCTTTTGCTGATCTGCAAGGGATGATGAACAAGGCGGAAATGGCGCTGGAGGCTTTCGCGCCCGATGAGGTAAACAGCTGGGCGGGTAAGAAATTGGACCTTCAGATTGGTCCTCGTCAACTCGCCTTTACGTCCGAAACGCTCATTCTGTCGTTCTCAATGCCTAATTTCTACTTCCACGTTGTCACGGCCTACGACATCCTCCGAATGCAGGGCGTTCCGATCGGCAAGCGCGACTATGAAGGGCGATTACGCACGAGATCGGTGTAGCCGGTCGGCGACTACGCGAATCGAATCGCTAAAAGGAGACGCTCAGCAAATCACCTAACACCGGTCATTTCGAGTTTATGAGTTCACGGCCTACGAAGGCGGCTGGGTCTCCGAGAAAACATCAACAATCTTGTTGGTCATGCCATTCACGATCAGCACCTGATCCTTCATCTTCACGTACATGTAGTCGCGCAGCTCTGGCATCTGCGACAGGATCGGTGCCGGAAGCGATTGAGCTTTGATGCCCTTTGGAAGTGCCGTGCCAACGGCTGGCGTGAAGTCCTTGGCTGACTTGGTGGCGGCGAGCCGGAATTCGACCTCGTTGTGCTGGGTCAGCACCGTCTTGCGAATCTGCTCGCGCTGCGTGTTTGCGAGGTTGAGTTTCGGCAGCGAAGGGTTTTGCGGCACATCTGTGCCGTTGCTCAGTTCAACCGCGCCTTGTGCATTCGATTGTGCCGGCGAAACTGCGGCACCGCCGAGAACGATTGCGAGCGCGGCGATGGTAATGTGAACTCTCATGGCCTTGCATCCTTGCCGGATACGCCGCCCTTAGCTCCGTAACGAAACAGATCGTGCGTTCGTTCCGCGAGGCGTTCCATGTCCAAACGCCGTGAGCGGTAATCGGCGCCGGCTGCAAACACCTTCGATTTTCGGCAGCTCTTTGGCCCTCTTCAAATGGAGAAGATTCAAAGGCACAAAAAAGTTGCGGCCAGCTCTTTGGGGGAAGAGCTGGCCGCGCGCGAACCGGTCTGGGACGGGGAGGGGTGGGGATGTGACCGGGTCGCGTAGCTCCTGAAATTTCCGTTTCCGATCTCAGCGGGCGTCCCTGGCGCTGGCGGTCGCAACCGCCGGGCGGCCGTCGCCGAGCGAAACCCAGACGTTCGGATCGCCCTGCGACTGGCGCTTGACGAAGCGATATCCGGTCTCGGTCCAGGCCACGACGTTTTCGTTCTGGTTGTCGAGGATGAACTCGCCCTTGTCGCTCTTCACCGTCAGCACCGCGTGACCTTCCCCTTTCCTGTCGCGCACCACGGTGATCAACAGCGCCTCGCGCGGCCAGCCGGCGTCGATCAGCATCTTGCGCTTCAACAGCACATAGTCCTCGCAATCGCCGTAGCCGTCGGTCGGCAATGACCATTTCTCGATCACGCCCCAATGATCCATGTCGGTCATCGGCTTGACCGTCTCATTGACCCAGTGGTTGACCTTCAGAAGGTCGCGCCAGGCCGTCTGCGACATCACGATGTCGCGCGGCTCGCTCGGCCCGCCCCGGCATTCGCCCGGGTTCTCGGCGCAGAACTCGACCCAGCCGATCGGTGCACGCGTCGTGTCACCGAGGCTGGCATAGAGCACGCGTTCGTCGGCTGCCTTGGCCTGCGTGCCGATGGTGAGCAGGATGGCGACGACCAGTCCTTTTGCCTGTCCCCTGAAATCCATTGTGGCCCCCGTTTTCTTGTTGGGACCACGTTTCGCACAAAGGCTTTGCTCCGCCGCTAAGTCGGCAAAGTACAATTGAGTTGAATCAAGGTAAAAACTACAGACAATTCGATCTAGACTTGAATTTCATTTGATTAGAATTCGAAACAACTCAAATTGAATAAAATTTTATCGATAAGGTCTAAAGCACTACTTTTACAAGACTTTTCACCAACCGAACGGTCCGCATTAACGGGTCTGATACGGCGAAGGGGGAGCGCCGCGGCGGGGCAAGGCAAGCGGTTGCGCCTCAACGCGCCACGCCAAACCGGGATTTGTGCTGGTTTGCGCTTTACCGCGCGGTAACGCTCTCTTCGAGAGTTTCGGCCATCTGGTCGTGGACGAACTCGATGGCGAAGCCATCGTCGAGATTTCGCACCACGCGGGCCTGTACCCGGCCGAGCATGACCAGCGAGCGCAGCGGCGGCTTTGTTTCCGCGGCAATCGCCGCGCCCGACAACGACATGTCGATGATCCGGCAGGTCATCTTGCTGCCGTCCTCGAGCGTGAGCACGGCGATCGGGTTGCGCGGCACGATACGGTCGTGGCGGCGGTCTTCGGGCAGATTGAGAATGTCGCGATTGGCAAGCCAGGTCAGTTGCGCCGCGAGCTTGTCACGCTTGCGGGCGGTTGCGGCGATGGTCATCGCAAAGCCGTTGTCGATGATGCGGGTGATCTTGCCCTCGACCCGGCCGATGTGGTCGAGATAGGCGATCACGCGGTCGCCGACATTGCCGATCCCGGGCGCGAGCAGGGCGAGTCCCCCGGGCGACATATTGATGATCTGGCAGGGAAATTCGCGCCGGTCCGGCAGCATGTAGCGGCCGAGCAAATGCACCTTGACGCGCTGGTAGCGCCGACGCTCCTCCGTTGCCGGAAGAATGGATTTCTTGTTCGCCAACGCCATCCGTTGCACCCGACCACCGGCGGCCCGGTGTCGGGCGACCCTACGTCCGTCAGGGTTAATGGGGGGTTAGCGACCATGGCAGCGGTTGGGCAGGGCAGGCCTGGCGTTGGTGCCGTCGCGCATGACTGCGCTCGCGCGCATTGCCGGAAATGACGACGCCTGTTCCGGCTTGACTAACATATATCTCGGCGGTTATACATCAGATCAATAACCGGTAAGTTATCGATCTCCATGCCGAACGCTCACGATGTGCTCTTCAGAACGCTTGCCGATCCGACCCGGCGGGCGATCTTCGAGCGCTTGTGCCGTGAGGGAGAGCAGACGGTCGCGGCTCTGACGGCTCGCGCCGGAGTCTCGCAGCCGGCCGTCTCGAAGCATCTCGGGATTCTGAAGCAGGCCGGGCTGGTGCGCGACCGCCACGAAGGTCGGCAGACGCACTATAGCGCGCAGCAGGGCGCATTGGCCCCGCTGATCGACTGGACAAGCCAGATGACCGGCTTCTGGAAGAGCCGGTTCGATCACCTCGAAGATCTGCTGAAAAGGATGGACCAATGAACAATCCCGCGACCCAAACGCGCTCCGTCATCGTCGAACGGGACATTGCGTATCCGCCGGAAAAGATCTGGCGCGCGCTCACGCAGCCACACTTGATCGAGGAGTGGCTCATGAGGAACGACTTCAAGCCGGACGTGGGTCACGATTTCAAACTCAGTGGAGACTGGGGCGCCGTCGATTGCAGGGTCCTGGCGATCGAGCCAAACAAGACGCTGTCCTATACGTGGGTGGCCATGGGTCTCGAGAGCGTCGTAACCTGGACTCTCACCCCGACGAGCACGGGGACCCACCTGCGCATGGAGCAGACCGGCTTCCGGGCAGATCAACAGCAGGCCTACCAGGGCGCCAATTACGGGTGGCAACGGTTCTTTGCAAAGCTGGACGAGGTGTTGGCGCGGCTGGATTGAAGTCCATCGGCACAAATTCGAAGCTACGCG
>CAYVVB010000039.1:0-20342 GCA_964454955.1 uncultured Bradyrhizobium sp.
CCTCGGCACGACGAGGAAGGCGCGGACCTTGCGCGGGCCCGGCGCGGGCAGCGTGCTCGATGGCCCCTTCGCCGAGACCAAGGAGCAGTTGCTCGGCTTCTATGTCGTCGAGTTCGAAAGCGAAGATGCGGCGGTTGCGGCAGCACGCGAACTGCGCCGCGCCAATCCGAGCGCAGTGTACGAGATACGGCCGATCGCGCTGTTTCTTCCGGGCGCCGCAATCCCCCGAACCGAGACCTCCGAAGTGATCCGGCCAGGCTAGCCCTATGACGCGCCGCCCCTCGCCCCGATGAAGCGATGCGCCAGAACGCCGCCGAAGGCGAGCAGCCAGAGATATTTCGCATATTGCGGGGCGACGGTCGCAACCGCGGTGCCAGGCAACAGCAACAGCAGCGGGAACAGCGCACGGGCGAATTCGGTTCGCGGATGCTGGTCGCGCGTCGCGGTCCACCACAGCCAGGCATTGAGGGCCGCGATCGCAGTCAGATGCAGGCCGTAAAGCACCGCGACCGCGCTGCTCTGGCCGTAGCTCCCGTAAAGACCGTTGCTGACCGGCAGAAGAATGATGGTCAGGAGGAAAGCCAGATTAACCAGGACCACGCCGCGATCGGCATAGGGTTGCCGGGCGAGCCTGCGCTGATGGCTGACCCAGAACACTCCGGCAATGACAAAGCTTAATATCAGGGCGCTCAGCCGTGCCGCGTAGAGATGGTAGAGATCGGCCCAGCCGGGCAGATGCGTGAACTCCGCTGCGCGCGGCAAATCATAAGCCAGCAGCGTCATGGCGACACCAAAGATGGTGTTGCTGAGCGATTCCAGCCGGCGCATCTCGAACCCGTCGGCGCGGGGCTTATCCATGTCGCGAGGCCTTGGCTCTGTCGTCGCTTTCGCGGCGCTCATGCTGCGCCGGACACGCCAAACCTAACCGGCCGCGCACGGCTCCGCCACAAGCACAGCAGCACAGGACGATACGGCCGGGATGTTCATGAATGCCGAAGATCCCAGGCGGGACCGCTGCCTCTCGGCAGCGGCCCCTAGTCGCGCGAGTACGCTTGGCGATCTGGGGTCAATCCAATCTCGTGCGACTGCAGTCTCATTAGAGCGTTGCGCGACAGCGGCAACAGAATCCGCGCCTTAACCTAAGCGGTCAAGGTTACCGCCGCGGCACCGGGGATGCGCGACGACGTTGCGCCATCGCACATGAATCAAAGCCACGCCGACCCCTCACAATGTTGACCGGCAAGCCATGCGGTTCGACCGCTCTTTCTCAGAGCGAAGAGTATTAACGCCGAAGTCTCCACGAAGTTTCTATCTGACCAGTGCCCGGCCGCCTGCATGTGGCTCCGACGTTCCCGGCGCGCGCAGATCAGCGCTGCATTTTTGCAAGCGGCGTGACGCGGAAACAGGCAGGGCTTTTAAGTGTTTGATTTGGCGCGCGTCATATGATGAGCACCATCGCTCAACGTCGAAGCCACTGGCTTGTGATCAATGATCGAAAGGCCGCGCCACATTTACGCTACGTCGAAGCCACATGGTCGGGTTGGGGTAGTCTCTTGAACGCGAACTCGGCAGCGAGCCATGAGCAAACCCACGTCCAAAACCGTTTCCGTCGTGGTCGCCACGCATAATGGAGCGAAGTACATCGAGGAGCAGATCAGAAGCATCGCTCTGCAGACCCTTGCTCCTTTCGAACTGATCATCTCCGACGACGCTTCGACCGACAATACTCTCGAGATCGTCGAGGACGTCTTGTCGGATTGCGACATCAGGACAAAGGTCGTCCGGAACGAAAGGGCACTCGGCTTCCGGGATAATTTTCTCAACGCCTGCCTGCTCACGCAGGGTGATTTCATTGCGTTCAGCGATCAGGACGACGTGTGGCATCCGACGAAGCTGGAGAAGTGTTCGGAGTTCTTCGAAGACAAACGCGTTTCCCTCATCGTCCATGCGGCACAGCTCATCGATGATGATGCACATCAGATCGGCATGTTTCGGCAAGGCATAACCGACACGACGATCAAGCCCCCGCTCAGCTACGATCCGTGGGCAACCTTCTGGGGTTTCTCGATGGTGTTCCGCCGCGAGCTCATCGAGCTGATCGACATCAACGACAGATTCATCGACTACATCGTGCCGAGCGAACGGATCGCCCATGATCGATGGGTCATGCTGCTCGGCCAGATGGTTGGCGCGATCGCCGAGATCAAGGATCCGCTGGTGAACTACCGGCAGCACGCAAACAACCTCTTCGGAGACGGATCCCGGAAGCGGAAAGATGCGGCTCCCGACATCCGCAAGAGGTCAGAAGTTTATATCGAGGCGACGTCCCAGATGGTCGGCGTCCTGTCGAAAATGCCGAACGACACCAACAAGGCGTTTCCACTGTTCGACAAGGAACAGTGTCATAGGTACCTGAGTTCTGCACTTTCGCAGCTGCAGAACAGGCACAAGATTTACGAGTCCGGTTCGGCACCCGTGGCCTTCAGCCAGATCTGGGAGTGCCTCAGCGAAGGCTCCTACAGAAACGTCCACAATGGCAGCATGCGTTGGAAGTCTCTCGCGAGAGACGTCAAATTTGCTGCATTGGGCAGTTAGACACGGTTGTCGTGCTCGTTTCGCTGTCATCGTCCGCGAACGCGGACGATCCAGTATTCCAGAGATGGCCGTGTCCAGGTTGATGGGCCACGGTGTACTTTCGCGGGCTTGACCACAGAGACAATGATGATCGGAGTTCGTTGATTTCACGTACGGTCCATGACCCCGCCAGGGTCACAAGGCTCTTGATAATCAAGCTCTTGATAACTCGTCATCACAAAGTTGGTTTTGCATGAGGACCGAGATTACCCACACCAAGCATTGCACGACACTCGACGGCCTGCGAGGCTTTGCGGCCCTGACAGTGCTGGGATTTCATCTTGGCCGCTGGCTCGATGTTCCCTGGCTATGCGCCAACGGCAATCTCTCGGTCGATACGTTCTTCTGCCTGAGCGGCTATGTGCTGCCTCTCGCTTACGGAAAGAGGCTCGACACCCTGTCGATGAACGGCTTCATCGCAACACGCCTCGTACGGCTCATGCCGATGATCGTGCTGGCGACCGCCGTCAGTGCGCCGTACGTGCTCTTCAGAAGCTTCGTGTCCCACACTGACGTTTCGGCAGCGGCCATCTTCCTGGCCAGCGTCCTGGGCGTCCTCAACCTGCCCTACTTCTATGCGCCGTCCGGCGTCGGCGGGCCCCAGCTCTTCCCTCTCAATGGGCCGCAATATTCGCTTTTCCTCGAGATCGCGGCGAACATCGTCTGGTGGGCGGGCCGCTTCCTGCCACAATTGGCCGTAGCCACCGTGGTCGCGGCCGTCTCTGCCGAGATCCTTGTGCTCATAGGAATCGGCGGCGATACGACCGAAACATTCTGGTACGGCTTTCCGCACGTCGGGGCTTCGTTCGCACTTGGCGTCTTTCTCTACCACCTCGATCAGCGATTGCCGCCCTGGCGCGGCTGGACGCCGCTGTTCTGGTTCGCCGTCGCGAGCATGATCGTCATCTTCTTCACGCCATACGAGGCGTCGTTCACCGTCAAACTTGTGTGGAAGCTGTTGCTGTCCCCGCTTCTGGTGCTGGCCGGCGCCCATGTCGCGTTCGGAAAAAGCATCGATGCGTTTTCGCTGAAGCTTGGCGCCCTTTCCTATCCCGTCTACGCGCTCCACTATCCGCTGTTCTGCTGGATCAACGGCACCTACCGAATGCTGGCCGGCCCGCGAAATATCTGGATAGAAGTGCCGCTGGTTTTCACGCTCGTGGTCGGCCTGAGCTATCTCGCTCTACGCGTCTACGATGAACCCGTGCGGGCCTACCTGTCCCGAAAGTTCCTCAGCCCGCGGCCGAAAGCGGCGGTGCTCGCGAGCACTGTGGATGCGGAGGAAGAAGCGCCTGCTTTCAGGCCCAACCGGCTGGCCGTCTGGCGATCCGGGCGCGACTGACCGGTCGATCGATCCGGCCGGTTCAGTCGAACGTCTCGGCCTCGCGAAGTGTCGGCGCCTCTGCGTCCTTTTCGCTCAGGACCAGGCCATCGGTGAGAGGCCACGCGATGCCGATCTCCGGGTCGTTCCACCGGATGGAACGTTCGTCGGCTTTGCTGTAGACGTCGGTGGTCTTGTACAGAAATTCGGTGCCATCCTCGAGCGCCAGGAAGCCGTGGGCGAAACCCTCGGGCACCCAGAGCTGCTGACGATTTTCTGCTGTCAGCCGCGCGCCGACCCACCGCCCGAACGTCGTCGAGCTCTTGCGGATGTCGACCGCGACATCGAAGGCCGCCCCGCGCACGACGCGTACGAGCTTGCCCTGCGCGTGCGGCGGCAATTGATAATGCAGGCCGCGCAGCACGCCTCTTACGGAAATCGAATGATTGTCCTGCGGGAAGTCGCGACGCAAACCCGTCACGCTTTCGAAGGTTGGCCGGCTGAAGCTTTCGAAGAACACGCCTCGATCGTCCGCAAAGGCGCGGGGCTCAAAAAGAACGACATCCGGAACGGCCAGACGGGTGTGGTTCATGAGCCGCCGTCCTCCTTCGCGAGCGTCAGCAAGTATTGCCCGTAGCCGCTCTTGCCGAGTGAGCCCGCGAGCGACACCAGTTCGGCAGTCGATATCCAACCCTGGCGCCAGGCGATCTCCTCGATGCAGGCGATTTTCTGGCCTTGCCGCTTTTCGATGGTCGAGATGAACTGTCCCGCATCCAGAAGCGAATCGAAGGTTCCGGTATCGAGCCAGGCAAAGCCTCTGCCCATGAGTTCGACCTTGAGAGCCGACCGTTCCAGATACAGCCGGTTCAGATCGGTGATCTCGAGCTCGCCGCGGGCGGACGGCTTCAGCGATTTCGCCAGATCGACGACTTCGGCATCATAGAAATACAAACCGGTCACGGCATAGTTCGATTTCGGGGTCTTTGGCTTTTCCTCGATCGAGAGAACTTCGCCGTTGTGGTTGAAGTCGACGACGCCATAGCGCTCCGGATCGAGGACGTGGTACGCGAACACGGTCGCGCCCTCTGTCCTCCCCGCAGCGCGCTGCAGCTGGTCCGGCAAGCCGTGACCGAAGAAGATGTTGTCGCCCAGCACCAGCGTCGACCGGTCGTTGCCGATGAATTTCTCGCCAATGAGAAAGGCCTGGGCGAGGCCATCTGGGCTCGGCTGAACCGCATAGGAGATATTGAGTCCCCAGGACTTGCCGTCACCCAACAGGCGCGTGAAGCGTGGCGTATCCTCGGGCGTGGAGATGATCAACACATCCCGGATGCCGGCCAGCATCAGCGTGGAGAGCGGATAGTAGATCATCGGCTTGTCGAAGACCGGCAGGAGCTGCTTGGAGACGGAAAGGGTCGCCGGCCACAGCCGCGTGCCGGTGCCGCCCGCCAGAATGATGCCTTTGCGGTTCAAATGAGATTTCCCTTGATCACTTCGGCGACAAACTCTTGCATGTCCTTCTGCCACGGCGGCAGGGACACGCCGAACGCATGCGCGAGCTTTTTGGTATCAAGTCGGGAATTCAATGGCCGCGCCGCAGGCGTGCGATAGTCCGCCGTCGCGATCGGCCTGACGCCTTCAGGTGACATCATCAGCCTTGCGCCCTGCTGGCGCGCTTCGGCGATGATGAACTTTGCCAATTCCGCGCGGCCGACCGCGCCCGAGGCGGCCAGATGGTAGGTGCCGGAGAGCGCCGAGGCGTCGCGGTTCGAATTGGCGACGCCCGCCACGGCTTTGGCGGTGACGTCGGCGATCAAATCGGCGCTCGTCGGCGCACCGACCTGATCGGACACGACGTCGAGACTTGCACGATCCTTTCCCAGTCGCAGCATGGTGGCGGGAAAGTTGGAGTGCCCCGGCGCATACACCCAGCAGACCCTCAAGATGAGATGCTTGCAGCCGGATTGTACAATGGCTTGATCGCCTGCGAGCTTGGTCGCCCCGTAGACGCTGAGAGGTCTGGTCTCGTCGGTTTCGACATAAGGCTCCGGCTTGAGGCCATCGTAAACAAAATCGGTGGAGAAATGGATCAGCCAGCCGTTCCGCACGCAGCCCGCGAGAACCGCGACCGCCTCGGAATTGATCCGCCGCGCCCGTTCGGGCTCGCTCTCCGCCTTGTCGACGGCAGTATAGGCGGCCGCATTGATGATGATGTCAGGCCGCAAGCTTTCAACCTGGCGCGCGAGCGCGTCTACCTGCTCGAGATCGGCATCACGCCGACCGCAGGCGATCAATTCGCCGAACGGCAGGAGCCGTGGCTGTAGCGCTCGACCTATCTGCCCGTCCCTTCCAAGCAGCAGTATCTTCATGCGTAATGTCTCGCGACCCAATCGCGATAGGCGCCGCTGGTGACGCGCTCGACCCAATCAGCATGTTCGAGGTTCCAACGGATCGTCTTTTCGAGACCGCTCTCGAAGGTTTCGACAGGCAGCCATCCCAGTTCGTTCCTGAGCTTGCTCGCATCGATCGAATAGCGCCGGTCGTGGCCAGGCCGGTCCTTCACGAAGGTGATCTGGTCGGCATAGGTCTTGCCGTGCCCCAGCGGCCGCAGCTTATCAAGAATGGCGCAGATGCTCTTGACCACATCGATGTTGGCGCGCTCGCTCGCGCCACCGACATTGTAGGTCTGGCCGGGCCGCCCGGATTTCAGGACGGTGCGCAGCGCCGCGCAGTGATCCTTAACGTAAAGCCAGTCGCGCACCTGCCTGCCGTCGCCATAGAGCGGCAGGTCTTTCCCGCGCAGGGCATTGTGGATTACCAGCGGGATCAGCTTCTCCGGAAAATGATAGGGTCCGTAGTTGTTGGAACAGTTTGTAATCAGAACCGGCAAGCCGTAGGTCTCGCCATAGGACCTCACGAGATGGTCAGATGCGGCTTTGCTCGCAGCGTAGGGGCTGTTCGGCTTGTATGGATTGCTCTCGCTGAAGGGCGGATCGTCGGGCGCAAGTGTGCCATAGACCTCGTCGGTGGAAACGTGAAGAAACCGGAAGCCGTTCCGGCGATCACTGCCCAATTCCGACCAATAGCGCCGCACCGCATCCAGCAGCTTGAACGTGCCGACCACGTTGGTGTCGATGAAGGCGCTCGGTCCCACGATCGAGCGGTCAACGTGGCTCTCGGCGGCGAAATTGACGACCGCGGTGACATTCCGCGATTCCAGCAGATCGCTGACGAGCCCCTCGTCCTCAATGCCGCCCAACACGAACCTGTGGTGCGGCGAGCCCTCGAGCGGAGCGAGATTTTCGCGGTTGCCGGCGTAGGTCAGTTTGTCGAGGCTGACGACATCCCCGAGCCCATCGTCGATCCAATCCAGGACGAAGTTCGACCCGATGAAACCGGCTGCCCCAGTAACAAGAAGCGACATGTCTACTCCGTGTGACGGCAAGGTCATCCGGCAAGTAGAGTTCAGCTTAGCCTGGAACAGATGGCACGAAAATGGCGGCGGGTGCCTGTTTTCTTCGCGATATATCGCGATTTATTGAGATCATCGCACGGAACGAAATCGCCGGTAGCCGACCACGCCCCGACAGGAGCCAATACTCCGCTTGCCTGCTGCTTCGAGTTGCAGGCTTGGAGCAGCCGGCCCCTGCGGCGCGATGGTTGGCTTCGCCAGATCAGGTTTGCTGCACTTGGTGCTGTACCAGCGGCCGGACGGCGGACACCGGTCTCCGTGACGCGGCGAAAAAACCCACCGCAATCAGATCGATCACAAGAGCTGTAACGCCCAACGCCGGATAGCCGATCGTCTGCACCAACGCCCCACCCAGCAGTGGTGCAATTGTCGAGCCAGCCATGATCATGGCCGGCGTTGCGGCAACTGCACGTCCGGTCGGCTCGAGGCGGGCAAGGTGTCCGAAGATGAATGTGTGCCCGAACAACATGATGAATGGAAAGGCCACCGCGGGGATCACATAGGGCACGAAGCTGTTCGAAAATGAGACGAGGACGGCCATGGCGCCCTGTACCAGGGCCCCGCAGATACCGACCCCTATTGCCGGAAGCCGTTTTTCCAGAAGTCCGGCCAGGGCCGCAGGCGTGATCGCAACGAGACCGAGCGTGATGAAGACCGCCTGGATCTGTTCCGGCGACAGACCACGATCGGCGCCCATGCGCTCCAGGAAGCTGAACATCATCGCCTGCACGAGCGCCATTAGCATCATGCCGGCAATCACGAACCACACCGGCCTGGAGAATGCAGCCGCATCCTCGACCACATCCTCGCTTGCGGACACGGGAGGGAAGAACAGTGCCGCACTCACGCAACCGACACCCATCACGCCGGCAAAAATCTTGAAGATCGTCGGCGGCCCGAACTGCGCGATCAGGACCGGCGCTCCGCCAAGAAGGACAACGGTGAAAGTGCCGAGCGCCAGTTGAGCGATGGCGAAGATCCGGTGCGGATTGGCGGTACGGCCCATGGTGCCGTGCGTGAAGGACAACGCGATGCCAGTGCCGAATCCGGCGACAAAATGCCCAATCGCCAGCGACACGAAGCCGCTCAAACCGATCATGGCGTAGAACACCAGCGCGCTGACGCCGTATCCGAGTGCCGGGATCCAGCGTCCGGGCACCCGGTGGAAAAACGGCGACAGCACGACGCTCGAGATCACCACACCGCCAAGAAAGAGCGTCGCGAGAGCCCCCGCCTCCGCAGGAGCGAACAAGTAGCCTGAAATCAGAATACCAACCCAGATCGGCAGAGCCGGCTGGTCCACCATGCCCGCTATGTGCCCCGTCACCAGGGCAACCTTTGAGCTCCAAGAATTGATCTGTGACACGTTTCGTCCTCCCTACCCCTTTTTGAGTTTATTGATCAGCGTCTCTGGATTTTTCTTCCGCTAAATACCCCTCCGCGCCGGAGAACTGTCGGATGAGAGACCCGCGCCGCTCAGCCGGACGCAAACGCCCGGCTTCGGCTCGCCGATGAACTCGATCCCGGCACCTTCAAGCGCCCGCCTGATCTTTTCGACGGTCTCGAATTGCGCGCTGATCGTACCGCTCATCCGCTCCAGACGACGAATGGTCGCGATGCCAACACCAGCTTTGACTGCAAGCTCGTACTGATCCCACCCGACGAGACAACGTGCTGCCTTGACCTGACGCGCGCTAACCAACATCTGCGGCACCGCTCCCGGCTTTCCGGCTTTCCGGCTGCCCATTTCTCCCGGCGACTCCGCAGCCGCGTCGACCGTCAGGACGGTTTGCCGGTCGACAGAAAGCGCCCCACCACTGAATTGAACTCCTCAGGCGCCTCGTATTGCGGCCAATGCGCGGCATCCGCCTGCATCACATACAAGGTCCCGCGTGGTGTCCTGGCGCAGGCGGCTTCCGCGGCTGCAACATCGTGGACCGGATTGTCGCGGGTCCACAGAAACAGCGTCTCCGCCGCGAGCCGTTCGAACGCGACGAGATCCTCGGCGCTGTTGCGAGAGAGCTGCTTCTGGACGAGCGGCGCACTCTTTCGCGATTCGGGATCGGAATAGATTCGCAGACGCGTGCCTACGAGCTCCTCGGTGAGAAGGCCCCAATTGCTCGGATGCATGAGCCATTTCATCCGGGCAAGGACGGAGTCGAAGGTGGGCGGCTGCCCTGCGCTTTTCTTGCTGAGCTCGGCAAGATCGGCGAGATCTTTCTTTCCCTTCTCGCTCACGATGGGCATGCCGGCGGCTGTATTGAGGACCAGCCTCATAACCCGGGCCGGATAGCGCACGGCGAATTTTCCCGCGACCCATCCGCCCAGCGACTCGCCGGACAAATGTGCCCTGTCGATGCCAAGCGCGTCCATCAATTCGCGAAGATGCTCGGCATAGACCTCGGGCGTGTACTCCATATCGAGCTTCTTGTTCGAGAGGCCGTGTCCCACGAAATCGAACGCGATCACGCGGTAACGGTCGGCGAGCGCGACGACGTTCTTCGCGTAGGCTTCCAGATGGCCGCCGATCCCGTGCATGAGAATCAGTGCGTCTGCGTTGCGCGCGCCTGCTTCCGCAATCCGGGTACGGCCAAAACCTGGCGTCGAAACGTAGCGCAGCTCGGCGCCAAAGAAGTCAGTCCACAGTGTCATCATTCCATTCTCCAGCGGTGGCGGAGGGCCGACAGCCCTCCGCCCGTTGCCTCAAGCAGCCTTCACCTGAGCAGGCGGGCGATGCCCCCATTCGCTGAGAATGCCGAACGACTTCACCGTCCAATTGGAATCGTCGACCTCGATGCCGCCGAAGCCGTATTCGACCGCGAATCCGCTCGGCGTGCGAACGTAGAAAGAAAGCATCTTGTCATTCGGGTGCATGCCGAGCGTCATCTCGAGCGGAACGCCCGCGTCGTTGACACGATCGTAAGCCCGGCCGACGTCGCCAAGGTCGGCGACCTCGAGCATGAGGTGATGGATCCGCTTTGGCGTCGGCATCATCGCCGCCGCAAGCGTGTGATGCCTGCTGTTGCAATGAAGGAAGGCGGCGTCGGCGACGATACCGGGCGCGATCTCCTGCCGGATGTAGTCGCTTACCTTGAAGCCGAGGAGGTCAACGTAGAAGTCCAGCGTCGTCTTCCTGTCCTTTTTGGAAATCAGGAAGCAATGGCCGAGACCCTGCGCGCCGGTCACAAAAGCCGATCGGAGGATTTTCGAACGGAACGGCGTATTGGCGATCGCGGGCCCGTAGTAGATTTCGAGCCGGTTTCCATCCGGATCGGTGCAGCCGAAGAGGCGCTCGACCCGCCGCTCCTTCGCCAGTTCCTTCGATCCTTCCTCGACCGCGACGCCAGCCGCCTTCAGGCGAGCGACGCTTTCAAGCAGCTCTTCTTCCGTTTCCGTCTCCCATCCCGAGATCGAGAGATCGTCGGCCGGGCCCTTGACCACGACGATGCGCCGCTCGTAGTGGTCCATGCGGAAGACGAGCTGCTTGTCATCCTTACTGACGAGCTGAAGGCCAAGAATGTCCGCGCCGAAGACTTCCCACGCGGCAAGATCGCTGGCCTGGATGTAGACATAACCGAGCTGGCTGACGCTCATATTCGTGCTCCCTTTCGTTTCTAATCTGGATTTCAGGTGATGACGTGCTGGTTGGGCAAGCCGAGCAGCGTTCCGCCGGCATTCACGCCCGTCTTGTCCAGGTCCATGCAGATGTGATTGCATCCGGCCTGGATGTTGCGGAAGTAGAGGCCGATCAGGTTGTCGTTGTAGACGGCCTTGCCGCCAGCGCCGCGGAACAGCAGCACACTTGCCTCCGAGCAGAGTTCGCCGACCGTTGCCGCGTCCGCGACGAACTGGGCGCGCTTGTCCAGCGGAATGGACTCGCCGTGAAGGATATAGGACTCGCAGCCCTCGACGACGCTGCGTATCAGATCGCGCGCCTGCCTCGCCTTGGAATCGGCCATCTGCACGCGCCGCTGCACGGCGGGATTGATGTTCAGGGTCTGCTGGGTGATGTTGTCGCGCCGCGCCTGCATCTGCTCGCGGTAGATTTCGACCATCCCTTTCGCCATGCCCGCGATGACCGCCGCCACGCCGTTATGGAAACAGACCCCGAAGGAGATGCGGTAATACGGATTGGTGAACGCCTTCAGGCCGGGCTCGTGACCGTGCGCCACAAAATGCTCCAAGAGCGAATGCGTGCGATATTCCGGCACGAAGCAGCCCTTGACCTCGACGTCCTTGGATCCGGTTCCTTCGAGGCCGCAAACGTCCCAGGTATCGTGGACAATTTCGTAGTCCCCTCGGGGAATCAGAAAGACCCGATAGTCAGGCGGCGCCCCCTCGCCGGTGGGGACCATGCCGGCGACAAACACCCAGGTCGCGTGGTCGCAGCCGCTGGAGAACTTCCAGCGCCCCTTGACCTGGTAGCCGCCGTCGACCTTTACGCCGCCGCCGAACGGCGCATAGGACGATGAGATTCGTATCGCGTTATCCTTGGACCACAGATCGTTCGCCGCTTTCGGATCGAGCAGCGCGACCTCCCAATTGTGGATGCCGAGCACCATCAGCACCCAGCCGCTCGACGGGCAACCGGAAGCGACTTCCTGCAGCACGCGATAGAAGGTGAGCGGGCTCATTTCGTAGCCACCGAAGGCTTTCGGCTGCAGGATTCGGAAGAACCCCGCGGCTTTGAAATCCGCGATTGTCTCGTCGGGAACGCGGCCCGCGGACTCGCATTGGAAGATGCGCGAACGCAAGGTGGGTATCATCGCCCTTGCACGCGCAATGATCGTGTCTGCGCTCGGGATATCCTCTGTCTGCGCATGCAGTCTGACAGCTTCGTTCATGAATGTGTCTCCCTCTCTTCAAAGTCTTCTTCGGGCGAACAGAACCCGCCGTATCCGCCGTTGAGATAAAGCAGCGGCTCGATCGCAGGCTTGGATGAGACCTCGATCGTCTCGCCCCATACGATCGCGTGCGTCCCGTGGATCGCAGCGTGCGCACGGCGGCAGACGAAGTGCGCCTGTGCATCGATCAACAACGGCGCATTCCGCACCTTCGTGGACAGGCCGAAATACGCCTCGCGCTCCTCGTGTCCCACTTGTCCGGCGCAGGCCTTCGCGACGTGCTGTTGCCGCGCACTCATCGTCGAGATCGTGAAGACGTCTTCCTGAAGGATCGCGCCGGTGATCGCATTGGAGCGGTTGAGGCAGACCAGCAGCGTCGGGGGATCGAACGACACCGAAGCGACTGCCGTCGCAGTCGTCGCAAAGAAGCAGCCATCGTCCCGCTTGATCGCGACCACGTGTACCGTGGAGGCGACCCGCCGCAGCGCCTCACGCAGGACGCCGACATCGAAGGGCGCAGGAGAAGCGCTTGGTCGTTCAGCCGTGTCTAAAGTCATCAACCAGCTTCCGAGCAAGATCGCTCAAGACAAAAGAAGCCTTCCTCCGCCAAACGGTCATGACGGAGTCAGTCAACCCGAGAACACGCTGAGAAGGAGGCTGAAGTGCCGGCCTATCCTCTTCGACGTTTCTTCCCTTGCAAGAGCGCAATAGTTATTTATCGTTCTTCGTCATGCCACATATCTGGGCTGAACGCGTTTCCGCAAATTGAAAGTGATCGATCGTGATATCGACGCAATCGATAGTTGTCGCGTGACGCGCGCATAAGGCGCATGGAAGTCGCGCGGCGGCCGGTCGGCGGAGCTTGGGGGACGGGACATGGTCGAGGTCAATCAACTGCGCAAGGTGAACCTGAACCGGTTGCCGGTGCTGTGGGAATTGCTTCGATGTCGGAACGTCAGCATCGCGGCGTCCAATCTCTGCTTGACCCAGTCAACCGTGAGCGCTGCCCTGAAGGATTTGCGAGAGCAGTTCGACGATGAGCTGCTGGTTCCCTCCGGCCGCGAGCTGGTGCTCACGGAGCGCGCGCAAGAGCTGGTCCCACGCCTACAAGCAATCCTCGAGCTCGCCGAGGAGATGATGTTTGACGAGCCCTACGATCCCTCGACCGACCGCGGCACCTTTCGGATTTCGACGGCCGATTACGTGTCCACGCTTCTGCTGCCGGAATTGGCGGACGCTTTCGCCACACTGGCCCCTCACGTCCTGGTGCAGGTGCTGGAGCCCAGCACCAAGGCGAGCAAGGACTTAGGGTCCGGCATCGCCGACGTGATCATCGGGCCAGAGCAAATGATGGATTGGATTGGCGCGCGCGGCCAGGAGCAATCCTATTGCCTGGAGCCGTGTTTCGCCGACTCTCTGGTCGGCATTTGCCGTTCTGGCGAGGCTCAGGGCCTCACCGACCTGAACACCTATCTGACGAGGCCCCACGCGTCGATTCACATACACCGTGAATTGCCGGCGAGCCTGGAGCACGATGTGCTGATCTCCCGGCAGATGCGGCAGGACAATCGCTTTCTCGTCCCCGACTTCGCATTGCTGCCAATGCTCGTCGAGAAAGCGGGCCTGATCTCGGTGGTTCCGAAATCGCTCGCGGCCCGCTATGTCTCGCTCTATGCATTCGAGACCTTCGACCCGCCGGTCGCCTTTCCACCGCTTACGCTCCACCTGCTGTGGGCGCGCGGTCGCGAAAAGGACGTGCGCCTGCACTGGTTCCTCGATCAGATCCGCGCGGCGTTTCGCCGGCTGCAGGCCGAAGCCTGACAATGCAAGCACAGCGCCGCCGGCTTCCGCGGCATCGATGACGCTGGCGCTTCAATGCACCCGCCGTCGGTGGGATCGCGTCGGCAGCACCTTCTGTGCATTCGCGTAATAGGGGTTGATCAGGCATGTGGCACTTCGCCCCGAGGCCGATGCGGCGCACTGGGGAATCGAGGTGAAGATGCAATCCATCCGTTCGCCCTCCAACTCGCCATAGACGTGCATGCACACCGGATAGCTCGGATCATACAACTGAGCCGACGCGGAGACCGGCGCCAACAGCGCACCGGCGGCGATGATTGCAGACATAAGTGAGCGCATTGAAACCTCCGATTCCGAGCACCGGCTCATGGCGTACAACTTCACGATCCCCTTGAAGAAGTCCAGCGACGACTAACCGGCCACGCCGATGTGAGCGGGATTGCAGCCTGCCAAGAAGATCCCCGCGCCCGTTGATCGGGATCAAACCACCGAACCGCCTGGGGCCAGCGCAGCGTGCGCGAGGCGAACATGGCCCGGCTATATCGGTTGTGGCAAGCCGCTGGGGCCTGCGGTCCCGCAACCGGAAGCGGAGCAACGGCGACTGGTGGCGCTTCCACCAGCTCCGCCGCAAAGACGGTCGTCAGCGAGTTTTCCGTGACCATCGACGGGACAACCACCACGACAGTCACATATACCTATGGCACGACCGATGGGCAGGTCAGCGCCAGCGCAACGGCGAGCCAGAGCTACACGGGCCAAGCGAACGCTGAATGCGAGCGGCCAGAACACGCCCACCCAAAGCGTCACTGCCTGATCGCGGAATGGCGACGTGATCGAACTGGTCGAGGCAACCCTGCGAGCCGATTCGCCGCGGCGGGCTGATCGCGCCTGGGCGGCTCACGAGGCTCGTCAGTCAGGCCGGTCGGCCTTATTCCTCCTCGTCGTCCTCGGCCTCCTCAAGTTCTTCCGTCAGTTCCTCGATCGCAATGTCAACCGCCGCGATTGCCTGCTGGACCTCGATAACGGCCTTGATCGCGCCATCATCCCCGCTAGTCGTGATGGTCTGGGCCAAGGTCAAGCGCTTCTTGGCGAGGGCCGCGCGCGCATTTATCAGGTCCTGGAGATCGTCTTCGGCCATGGTGTTCCTCTTTGGCTTCCAATTGCCGAGGTACCAACCGCATGTGTCGCGGGTATGTCGCGCGGACTCGAAAAGACGCAGGCCGCCGAGTGCATCGCCGCGCTGATCCCGGACTGCTCGCCGATAGAAAGGCTACCAACTGGGGGAGGCCACTGAAGAGAACGTCAGCCTGCTGAGGGTTCAGCAGCCTTGCATAGATCTCTTCCCGAGGCGGATACCCCTCACCGATTTTCTGCAGTTAGGCGCCGTCCCTGCTGCGCTGGGTGGGGAGTACTTGCGCACGACACGAAATTCGGCCGATCCAGGAACAATTTCCCGTCAGACAAAGGAATTCATCAGAAAAACAGGATGGTGGGGGAGGAAGGACTCGAACCTTCGAAGCCATGAGGCGGCTGATTTACAGTCAGCTCCCTTTGCCACTCGGGACACTCCCCCGCTCGATGGCGGCGCAATCTTTAAATCCGCCTGGGGGCGGGGTCGGACCGGGCCATGGAGGGTGAGACCGCACGGCCCGATTGCCGGGCGAGCGGTCGGGCGCGTTTATGGGGATGGGGAGCGGCAAAGTCAACCAAGGCCTCGGCCAATTTTCGTGGCCATCGGCGTCCAAATTGCCATCGCCCGGAACCCGTGACACAACGCTCGGCCGAAAGATGGAGCCAATGAGCAATCGCGATCGAAAGCCGCCGTTCCGGCGTGGCGGGGGAAAACCGTTCGAGAAGGGCCGCCCTGGCTCCCGGCCGGCCCGGCGCAGCCGGGAGGTGGCGCCGGACGGCCCGGTCATCCTTTATGGCTGGCATACCGTGACCATGGCACTGGCCAACCCGGGCCGGAGCATCCGAAAGCTCCTGCTCACCGAAAACGCCGCGCGCAGGCTGAACGAGGAGAACATCGCGACTCGCGTCGCGCCCGAGATCGTGCGGCCCGGCGAACTCGACCGGCTGCTGAGTCCCGATGCCGTGCATCAGGGGCTGTATGCGGAGGCAGATCCCCTGCCCTCGCCGGATCTCGCCACGCTCGAGCCGGAAGGCCTGGTGCTGGTGCTCGACCAGATCACCGACCCCCATAATGTCGGGGCGATCCTGCGTTCGGCCGCGGCCTTTGCCGTGAAAGCGATCGTCACCACCGCCCGGCACAGTCCGGAGGCGACCGGCGTGCTGGCAAAGTCGGCTTCCGGCGCACTCGAACTGGTCCCGCTCGTCACCGTGCAAAATCTTGCACGCGCGCTGACGACGCTCAACGAACGCGGCTTCATGACGGTCGGACTCGACAGCGCGGGCAGCGAGAACCTCGCAAGCCTTGCGCTGCGCCAGCCACTTGCGCTGGTGCTGGGCGCCGAGGGCAAGGGCTTGCGGCAGTTGACGCGGGAAACCTGCAGCGCCGTTGCGCGGCTCGACATGCCCGGCGAGATCAAGAGCCTGAACGTCTCCAACGCCGCGGTGCTCGCGCTCTATATCGGCGCGAGCCGCCTCGGGCTGATGAAATAGCAACGCCCGTCCGCTGTAGCAGAGGGGAGGAGCCGGGATTCAAGCTGAACTAAAGCTCAGTAGTAGCTGTGCAGGACACGACGGCCCTCATAATAGGGGCCGTAGTGATGACGACGGTAGTGATGGTGGTGCCAGCGATGGCCGTAGACCGCCGGACCTTCGACACCTGCCTCCTGGTAGTACGGATAGGGAGCGAACGCGCCGGGGCCGGTATAGGTCGGCCCCTGGTTCACGTAGTAGTACTGCGGGGCCGGCACGGCGCGGTGATACTGCGCGATGGGGTCGGCGAGCCGCTCATAGTGGCCCCAGCCGCCGCAGGCGCCGCAGCCCAAATAGGAATAGGTGTAGGCAGGCGCAGGCACATAGGCCGGTGCACAAGGGCTGACGAAAGCTCCGGCGCAGGGCGAGCAACCGCCATACCCGCACGCCGCGGCCGGCGACGCACCCGCAGCCATCGCGGCCACGGCAGCAATCATTCCTAAGAAAACCTGACGCATTACTCTCTCCTGTTGGGCTTTGCTCTTCTGGAAATTATTTCGGAAATTTATTGACCTTGGGCTGCTGCAAACCTGGATGCGAAGACTCATGCGAGCCGCGCCCCTCGCCCATTGGCGGCGCAACGATGACGGGCGGCGGATAGAATGGGACGTCCTGCGGCTGGCTCGCCGGCAGCGGCTCCGACTTCGCCGACCATGATTGATGATAGGACTCGGCCGGCCGAGGCAGCTTGCGGTCGGCTGGCGGTTCGACCTCGAGGCGTCCATAACCCGGCTTCTGGCCGAGGCTCGGATAATAGTGTCCGACGTTGGGCTCGCCATCGACATAACGACCGCCAAAGACCGTCGGCCGGTTGTTCACGCCCTTGCCGAGCCCGAACTCGCCTTCGACGACCGCATAGGACGCATCGACACCTTCGATGATGACAGGCAAGCCCGGCCGACCGGGAATGACGACATTGAACCCTTCAGCAAAAGCCGCAGGCGTCGTTGCGATCAAAATGGCGAAAGCCGTGGGCAGGCGCATGGGATACCCGGTCAGGTTGCTGCCTCGCAATCTAACCGAAGGCGACCTATCAATTGTTAAAGCGCCGCGCCAAAGTGCCGGTAAGCCTAACCCGCAAGGGATCGAGGCGCGTCGAGGCCTCAACTCCAGCACCAAACGTTAACGACTCATGATGGCGCCGTCTCGACACTGACGCCCTGCCCAGCGCCGCCTGCTCGACCTCGGCGCAAGCTCCCTTGCCCGATCACGGCAGTTTGAACCAGGCGGGCGCGGACTTCGGAACGTACAATCGCTTCGGCGCTTAGGGCTAGGTTCTTGGTAGGGGGTCAAACCAAGGGAGCGACACATGAGGAAACTAGCGTTTGTTGGTGCCGCAGTGTTTCTTGCCTCCGCCTTGGCGACGCCGGCCATGGCCCAGCAGGTAGGCCAAAATCCCGGCTATATGGGGCCCGGCTATACAGGGCCCGGTGGCCCCTATGCCGGCAGGTATCAACGCGGGCGGGCCGCTTATGGCGCCATGTGGCGCCCCTACCACCACCGCTACATGCGATTCCGTCATCCTGTCCTGGGGCCAGGCTATGTGCGATACCGGGCTCCCGGCTATGGACCGGGCGATGTCGCAGCCGGCGCGGTCGGAACCGCCGGCGCAGTCGCCGCGGGTGCAGTGAACACGGCAGGCGCGATCGCCACCGCCCCGTTCAATAATTCCTATGGCTATTACGGCGGTCCGAACTGGCACCCCCAGACCTATGCCGAGCGCAATGGGTTTGTCTGCACGCCGGGCACCTATTTCAAGGGCGCCGATGGCCGCCTGCACATCTGCCAGTGAGTGCCGGTTGCCTGAAGACCAGGAAGGCGGTCCGCTGGGCCGCCTTTTTCTTGATTGGGTCGGGCCACGGGCAGGTCCGCAACTGATCGGCTCTGGCCCGGCCTGTGATGCCGCACATGAAAGCCGACCCTGAAACTCCTGGGCCCAGCGCCGGACGGTGGCAACAAACGCGCCCCAACCTGTAGCTCTTGGCTGTCAAGTCTGGTATCTGACGCCGCGTCAGCCGCTCTCCTCATGGGAGCGATTGCCCAACATCGCAGTTTTTCTGCCTGGCCGGCTTAGCTCAGCGGTAGAGCAGCGGTTTTGTAATCAGGTTTATTGACGTAACGAGCGATTACCCCAGTCAATTTTTTGACGATCGTGGCAGCAAAATTGCTGTTGATTCAGCTATTTATCCTTCCGATGAGCATCGGTTTGTGTAACATTCGATAACGCGCTTTTACGCGCTCGAATTTACCCCGTCGCTTACCCGGACAAAACCGATGCTCCCCGCACACCACAAGCGAGCCGTCGCATTCGTCAAGAATTTGAAGCCGACCGATGCCCGCCAAGAGGTGCCGGACGGCGCCGTAAGTGGTCTCTACCTCATTGTGCAGCCGCGCCCGTCCGGCTCGATGTCATGGGCCGTTCGGACCAAAGTTGACGGCAAGAGCGCGAAAATCACTCTCGGCCGCTATGACGACGAAGGGTCCGGTTTAGAGCGGATCGAACGTCCATCGAGCAAACAAGCTTTGAACATCAGCCAAGCGCGAGAATTGGCCCAACGTGTGATCGCTGATGCGCAGCGTGGGCATGATCCGCGACAATCGAAAACCGATAGGATCAGCCTCAACTATTGGCTTGATGAGTTCGTGAAAACCGCGCGCTCTACCGGATTCAAAGGCCGTGCAGTCAAAGCATCAACCGCCGACGAATATGAACGCATCATCGAAACGGATATCAAACCTAACTGGAAACACGTAAGCGACATTCGGACGCTTGACTACCGCGACGTTGAAAAGCTTATCGACAAGATCAACATCGGCGCGCGACGAAACGCATTCGCGCTCTTGTCCACGTTCTTCCGATGGAAAGCCGTCATTCGGGTCATTGGTCTCAATGTCATCGATCTTGCACATGCACCGGCAAAACCGCAAAGCCGCGACCGCGTTCTTTCCCATGATGAAATCAAAGCCGTGTGGAAGGCGGCAACAGCATGCTACTATCCGTTCGAACCGATTGTGAAGCTACTTCTGTTGACCGGACAACGCCGCGACGAAATTGCAAACCTCAAATGGTCCGAATTGTCAGAAACTTTGGATCTGATCACGTTTGAAGGATCGCGCACCAAAAACAACCGTGCTCATGTTCTGCCGCTTCCACCGCTGGCAACATCGATCCTCAAAGAGTTACCGAAAATAGCAGTCTCTCACGACAAAATGTCCGAATACGTTTTCACAACGATCGGCACCGCTCCATTTAGCGGATTCTCTAACGGCAAAATCGCGCTCGATAAGCATTGCGATCCGAAATTGCCAGACTGGCATTTGCACGATTTGCGACGCACCTGCGCAACTGAATTGGCGAAGCTTGGAATTAAGCAGGAAGTGACCGAAGCGATCCTGAACCACAAGTCAGGCAAAGTCAGCGGCGTTGCCGCAATCTACAATCGACACGAATATCAGGATGAGAAAGCCGAAGCGCTGAAACTGTGGGCGGATCGCCTGCAGGAAATCATCAAAGATCGGCCGCGTCCAAAGCTTGTCGCGTCGAGATGATCGACAATATCAATATTCTACGCCAGTTCGCTGGACATGGCGTTGATGTCAACGGCATAAT